>JAHEKJ010000011.1:7185-58760 GCA_024638385.1 Gammaproteobacteria bacterium
CGCTACGCCGAGTCGCTCGAGTTCGAGATCGCGGCCAACTGGAAGCTCGCGATCGAGAACTTCATCGAGCCCTACCACGTGTTTTCGTGCCACCCGTGGCTCAACGGTTTCGTCGGCAAGGCCGAGCGCTCGGCGCCGACCTTCGCCGGCAAGGTGCTGGCCTGCGGCTACGAATTCAACCGGGCGGACCCGGCGCGCGGCGGCGCGCTGCCCCATTTCCCGCACCTGCCACAGGCGAAGCGGCATCGCGGTGACTGGTTCGTGCTGTTTCCGAACTTCGGTTTCGAAATCTTCCCCGACCAGGTCGACGTGTTCGTCGTCTGGCCGCGCGGGCCCGGTAGCTGCCGCGAAACGATTGCGCTGTACTTCGTCGGCGACGGCGCCGATGCGCCCGAGTACGCCGACGCCCGTAGGCACGTCGTCAACAACTGGAACGACCTCAACCACGAAGACATCGGCATCATCGAGCGGATGTAGATCGGCCGGCGCTCGGACGGCTACGACGGCGGTGTGCTGTCGCCGCACTGGGACCCGGTGCAGCAACACTTCGCGCGGCTCGTCAGCGACGCAATTGCCGCGGCCGACGCCGCCAGTTGATACACGTCAAAACCGACGGCCGGCATCGCGGTAGGCTCGTGCCAATGTTAGTCGCGATACCCGTCATGGCCAGACCGCCACTGTTCCAGCCCGACCTGATCGAACGATACGACAGGCCAGGCCCGCGTTATACGTCGTATCCGCCCGCCACCGAGTTTCACGACCGAGTCGGCGAGCGCGACTACCGCGAATGGGCACGGCAGAGCAACGAGGAGCTGATTCCGAAACCGCTGTCGCTGTATTTTCACATTCCGTTCTGCAGTTCGATTTGCTACTACTGCGCGTGCAACAAGGTCATCACAAAACGCAAGGAAAAGGCCGCGCCCTACCTCGCCGACCTGTCCCGCGAAATCGAGCTGCAGGCCGCGCTCTACGACCACGACCGCGAGGTCAGGCAATTGCACTGGGGCGGCGGCACGCCCGGATTCCTTTCGCACGCACAGTCACAGGCCCTGATGGAGCGGATCGCCGCGAGCTTTCGCCTCGTCGACGAGGGCGCACACGATTATTCGATCGAGATCGACCCGCGCGTCATGGCCGCCGACGGCATCGCGCACCTGCGCCATCTCGGCTTCAATCGCGTCAGCCTCGGCGTGCAGGATTTCGATCCGCGGGTGCAGCAGGCGGTCAATCGCATCCAGAGCTACGAGACCACCGCCCGGGTTGTCGACGACGCGCGCCGGCACGGCATGCGCTCGGTCAACGTCGACCTGATCTACGGTTTGCCGCTGCAGACGCGCGCGAGCTTCGCGGCAACCCTCGAACGCGTCATCGAACTCGACCCCGACCGCATCGCGATCTACAACTACGCGCACCTGCCGCACCGCTTCCCGCCGCAGCGGCGCATCGACGCCGACGAGCTGCCGGCGCCGACGGAAAAACTCGCGATCCTGCGCGACGCGATCGAGCAGCTCGGTGCCGCCGGCTACGACTACATCGGCATGGACCATTTCGCCAAGCCGCGGGACGAGCTCGCGCGCGCGCAGAAGCGCGGCGACCTGCACCGCAATTTCCAGGGTTACAGCGCGCACGCCGAGTGCGATTCGGTCGGCATGGGCATCTCCGCGATCAGCCAGGTGGCGGACCATTTCAGCCAGCACACGACTCGCCTCGACGAATACCACGAGGCGCTCGAGGCCGGTCGCCTGCCGATCGTGCGCGGCTACCACAGCGATCGCGACGACCTGCTGCGGCGGGCGATTATCCAGAGCCTGGTTTGCCATTTCACGCTCGACATCGGCCGCATCGAGGCGGACTGGGATATCGATTTCGAAGAGACTTTCGCGACCGAGCTCGCCGAGCTGCGGGCTATGGAGATCGACGGTCTGCTCGCGATCGAGAACGACCGGATCGATGTCGCCGAGGGTGGCCGCCTGCTGATCCGCAACATTTGCATGGTGTTCGATCGCTACCGGCGCAAGCCGCGCGTCGAGCCTCTGTTCTCGCGCACGCTGTAGATTGACGCGGTCTAATTGATCCAGATCAACCCGCTCACCGCACCACCGGCTAAACTCGATCCTGACTCCTACTCTTACTTGAATAGAGTATTAGCCGGCTTCTCCCCGCCGGCTTTTTTTTGCCCGTCGACAACGCGCTCCTCGTCGAGCAGGATCCGGTGCGCCGGGCCCTCGAGATCGTCGAACTGGCCGCTCCTGACCGCCCACAGCAAGACCCAGACGATGCCGCCGAGCAGCAGCAGCGATATCGGGATCAACAGGTAGAGCACTTCCATCAGCGCGCCAGCCGCAAAGCGTTCATGACCACGACCAGCGAGCTCGACGACATGCCGAGCGCGGCGAGCCAGGGCGCGACCAGGCCGGCGGCGGCGAGCGGAATCGCGCCGAGGTTATAGCCCAGCGCCCAGGCCAGGTTTTGCCGGATGACTCGCCCCGCTCGCGCGGCCCGCGCGAGCGCGTCGCCGACCAGCGCGAGCCGGTCGCCGAGCAGGACGATGTCGGCGCTGCGCTGCGCCAGCGCGGCGGCGCCGCCCATCGCGATCGACACGTCGGCGCGTGCCAGCACCGGCGCGTCGTTGACGCCGTCGCCGACCATCAGCACGCGCGCGCCGCGGGCCTGCAGCTCCGCCACCGCGGTAATCTTGTCCGCTGGCGCCAGACCGGCGCGAACCGCATCGATGCCGAGCGCCGCCGCGACCCGCGCCGCCGCCGCCGGCCGGTCGCCGGTCAGCAGCACGATTTTCTTGCCGTCGGCGCGCAACCGCCCGATCAGCGCGGCGGCATCCTCGCGCAGCGAATCGCTGAAGCCGAACATCGCGAGCACCGCGTCGCGTCGCGCGAGCACGACCGCCGAGCCGCCAAAGTCGGCGAGTTGCGCGCGCCATTCCGCCGGCAGTTCGAGGCCGGTTTGCGCGGCGACGAATTCGACGCTGCCGAGACAATAGTCCTCACCGTCGATCCGCCCGGCGATGCCGCCGCCCGGCGTCGCGACGAGGTCGGTCACGTCCGGCAAGCGTGCTTCCGCCGCGCGGGCGACGAGCGCGCGCGCGAGCGGGTGTTCCGAATGGCGCTCGAGCGCCGCGGCAAGCGACAGCGCGTCGGCCCGCGAAATGCCCGGCCGCAGCAGGATCTCGTCGACGCACGGTTTGCCGTGGGTTAGCGTACCGGTCTTGTCGAAGACGACATGCGTGACCTGCTCGAGCCGCTCGAGCGTGTCGCCGTTACGAACCAGCAAACCGTCCGCCTGCAGCCGGCCGAGCGCGGCGGCGAGCGCGGTCGGCGTCGCCAGCGACAGCGCGCACGGGCAGCTGACGATCAGCACCGCGAGCGCGATTTCGAAGGCGCGCGCGCTGTCGGCCAGGTACCAGCCGGCCGCGACCACCGCGACCAGCAGCAGCACCGCGACGATGAAGCGCGCGGCGATGCGGTCGGCGAGCCGCGCGCGCGGCGGCTTGTCGGCCTGGGCGCGTTCGACCAGGCGCCTGATCTCCGCCAGCACCGTATCCGCGCCGATCGCCGTGACCCGCATCTCTACCGGTTGCCGCGCGTTGATGCTGCCGCCGAACAGGCGGTCGCCGGCGCGTTTCGCGACCGCGTCGCTCTCGCCGGTCAGCAAGGATTCGTCGCAGGCGGTTTCGCCGGCAACGAGTTCGCCGTCCGCCGGTACGCTTTCGCCGTTGCGCACGAGCACGCGATCGCCGACCGCGAGCGCCGAGGCGGCGACGCTCGCGTGGCTCCCGTCGGCTTCGATCCGGGTCGCGACCAGCGGCAACGACTGCGCCAGCTTCTCGACCGCGGCGGCGCAGCGTGCGCGCGCCACGCGCTCGAAATACCGGCTCGCGCCGAGCAGAAAGACGAACATGACGACCGAGTCGAAGTAGATCTCGCCGTGGCCGGCGACGGTATTGACGACGCTCGCGCCGAACGCCGCGAGGATCGCGAGCGCGACCGGCAAGTCCATGCTGACCTGACGCCGGACCAGGTCCCGTGCGGCGGCGCGAAAAAACGGCAGGGCCGAATAGCCGACCACCGGCAGCGTCAGCAGCAGGCAAAGCCAGCGGAACAGCTGCTCGAACTCGCGCTCGATGCCGGATCCGGCGCCGGCGTAGAGGCTGATCGACAGCATCATGACCTGCATACCGAACAGCCCCGCCACCGCCAGCCGCCGCTGTTGCCGGCGGCGCTCGCGCGCGCGCGCCGCCTCCTGCTCGCGCGCATCGCAGGGCTGCGCGCGGTAGCCGATGCGCTCGACCGCGCGCAGGATATCGGCGAGGCAGAGATGCCGCTCGTCCCACTGGATCCACGCCCGTTCGGTCGCGTAGTTGACACGCGCGTCGCTGACGCCGGGCAGGCGCGCGAGCTGCCGCTCGATCAGCCAGATGCACGCGGCGCAGGTCACGCCGTCGAGGATCAGGCTGGCCTCGCGCCGGTGCGCGTCGACGCTGCGCACGAACTGCCGCGCGACCGGTTCGGCAGCGAAAACATCCGCGCTGCGCAGCAACTCCGGCACGGCGTCGCGCGGTGACGGCGGCAACTCCGTGCGCGCGCGGTAATAATGCGCGTGCCCGGCGGCGACGATTGCCTCGGCGACCGCCGCGCAGCCGGCGCAGCACATCGGCCGCGGCGTGTCGTCGACGAGGACCTCGAAATCGGCGCCGCGCGGCAGCGGCAAGCCGCAATGGAAGCAGTCGCGAGCCGCCGGCGCGACGGCGACAGCCTCGAGCGCCGGCGCCAGGGTTGGAGCGGTCATCGGTTAACCGGTTTACACAGACCCCGATTATGATGCCGCGCGCATGTCAATCAACGTTGACGTGAATCAATAAGGCGGGTCGGCCTTGCGTAATAATCCGTCGGCATTTCAACGCCGAAACGAGACGATGTTCATCCAACATATAATCGGTCTATTCACCGACCCGGCGCGCGAATGGGCCAGGATTCGCGAACAACACGAACAGGGCGCGGGCCGCTCGGTCGTGCATGTCCTGATTCTCGCCCTGATCCCGGCGGTCGCCGGTTACATCGGCACGACGCGGGTCGGCTGGCGCATCGGCGTCGGCGACCCGATCAAGATCACCGATGACTCGGCAATCGCGATCGCGATCATTTACTACCTCGCGCTGCTGATCGGCGTTTTGACGATCGGCTGGGTCATCCACCTGCTCGGCAAGGCCTACGAACTGGTCAAACCCGCATCGCTGAGCCTCGCGCTCGCCGCCTACACCGCGACGCCGCTGTTCCTGATCGGCGTGATGCAAATCTACCCGGTGCTGTGGCTGAACCTCGTGCTTGGCCTGCCCGCGCTGGCCTACACCGTCTACCTGCTCTATTCCGGCCTGCCGATCCTGATGCAGATCCCGGCCGAGCGCGGCTTCGTCTACTCGTCGGCGGTGCTCGCGGTCGGCCTGATCGCGCTGGTCGCGCTGCTCGCGCTGACCGCGCTGCTGTGGGGTCTCGGCCTGCAGCCCGTTTTCACCTACTGATTCCCGGATTGCCATGACTGACTCGATCGCCGCCACCGGCACCGACGCAACTACCCAGGACAGCGTCGCCGAAACCTACAACTACAAGGTCGTGCGCCAGTTTTCGATAATGACGATCGTCTGGGGCCTGGTCGGCATGGCGGTCGGCGTGCTGATCGCCGCGCAACTGGCCTGGCCGGCGCTGAACTTCGATATTCCGTGGCTGACCTTCAGCCGCTTGCGCCCGCTGCACACCAACGCGGTGATCTTCGCCTTCGGCGGCTGCGCGCTGTTCGCGACCTCGTACTACGTCGTGCAGCACACCTGCCACGCGCGCCTGATTTCGCCGGGGCTCGCCGCGTTCACCTTCTGGGGCTGGCAGGCGGTCATCGTGCTGGCCGCGATCACGCTGCCGCTGGGCATCACGTCGAGCAAGGAATACGCCGAGCTCGAGTGGCCGATCGATATCCTGATCGCGCTGGTCTGGGTCTCCTACGCGGTCGTGTTCTTCGGCACGATCATGCGCCGCCGGGTCAAGCACATCTACGTCGCCAACTGGTTCTTCGGCGCGTTCATCATCACGGTCGCGATCCTGCACATCGTCAACAGCGCGGCGCTGCCGGTCAGCTTCTGGAAATCCTACTCGGCCTACGCCGGCGTACAGGACGCGATGGTGCAATGGTGGTACGGCCACAACGCGGTCGGCTTTTTCCTGACCGCCGGGTTCCTGGGCATCATGTACTACTTCGTGCCGAAGCAGGCCGGCCGGCCGATTTACTCCTACCGCCTGTCGGTGGTGCACTTCTGGGCGCTGGTGTTCACCTACATCTGGGCCGGGCCGCACCACCTGCATTACACCGCGCTGCCCGACTGGGCGCAGTCGCTCGGCATGATCATGTCGCTGATCCTGCTGGCGCCGTCCTGGGGCGGCATGATCAACGGCATCATGACGCTGTCGGGCGCCTGGCACAAGCTGCGCACCGACCCGGTGCTGCGGCTGTTGATCGTGTCGATCTCGTTCTACGGGATGTCGACCTTCGAAGGGCCGATGATGTCGATCAAGACGGTCAACGCGCTGTCGCACTACACCGACTGGACCATCGGCCACGTGCACTCGGGCGCGCTCGGCTGGGTCGCGCTGATCTCGATGGGCGCGATGTACTACCTGATCCCGCGCCTGTTCGGCCGCCCGCTCTACAGCCTGCGGCTGGTCGAGGTGCACTTCTGGACCGCGACCATCGGCATCGTGCTGTACATCTCGTCGATGTGGGTCGCCGGCATCATGCAGGGCCTGATGTGGCGCGCGGTCAACGCCGACGGCACGCTGACCTACAGCTTCGTCGAGAGCGTGCAGGCAATGCACCCCTATTACATCGTGCGCACGCTCGGCGGGCTGTTCTTCCTGATCGGCGCGATCGTCATGGCCTACAACCTGTGGCGCAGCATCGCCGACGCGCGACCGATCGAGGTCGAGGTTCCGGAGCCCGCGGGCGCGCACTGAGGAGACGAGAACTACATGGCTACAGCACACGACAAGGTAGAGAGAAACGTCGGCCTGATGATCGTCCTGGTCATCGTCGTCATCTCGATCGGCGGACTCGTGCAGATCGTCCCGCTGTTCTTCCAGCAGTCACTGACCGAGCCGGTCGCCGGGCTCGAACCCTATTCGCCGCTGCGCCTCGAGGGCCGCGACGTCTACGTCCGCGAGGGTTGCTACACCTGCCACTCGCAGATGATCCGGCCGTTCCGCGCCGAGACCGAGCGCTACGGACACTACTCGGTCGCCGGCGAGTTCGTCTATGACCGGCCGTTCCAGTGGGGCTCGAAGCGCACCGGGCCGGACCTTCATCGCGTCGGCGGGCGCTACAGCGACGAGTGGCACCGCGTGCACCTGATCAACCCGCGCGACGTCGTCCCCGAGTCGATCATGCCGGGTTACCCGTGGCTCGAAACCACGGAGCTCGACGGAGGCGACATCCAGGCGAAGATGGAAACCCTGCGCACGCTCGGCGCGCCCTACAGCGACGAGCAGATCGCGAACGCGCCGAAGGCGCTCGACGGCAAGACCGAGATGGACGCGATCATCGCCTACCTGCAGGGTCTCGGCATCCACGTAAAGGCGAGGTAAGACGGGTGGCATCTTTCATTCATTCGATCTGGACCGTCGTCGTTCTCGTCATCTTCCTCGGTATCGTCGCCTGGGCCTGGAGCGGCAGGCGCAAGCGGGATTTCGACGAGGCCGCCAACCTGCCGTTCGAGCACGACCCGACCGAAGACATCGAACAGCCCGCCAACAAGCAGAAAGATTCGGAGTAAACGCATGGCTGATTTCAACAGCGAATTCTGGCACTGGTACATCGCCGTCCTGACGGTCGCGAGCATCCTCGCCTGCGTCTGGCTGCTGCGCTGGATGACGTCGGGCTTTCAGCAGAGCGACGAGGCCGAAACCACCGGCCACGTCTGGGACGGCGACCTGACCGAGCTGAACAACCCGCTGCCGCGCTGGTGGCTCGGCCTGTTCTACATCACGCTCGCCTTCGGCAGTTTCTACCTGCTGCTCTACCCCGGGCTCGGCAAGTTCACGGGCTTGCTCGACTGGAGCTCGAAGGCCGAGTACGAAGCCGAGGTCGAGCGCGTCGAGGCCGAGGTCGGACCGCTGTTCGCGCGTTACGCGCAGACCCCGGTCATCGACCTGATCAAGGATGACGACGCGCTGCGCATCGGCGAACGCCTGTTCGCCAACTACTGCTCGACCTGCCACGGCTCCGATGCGCGCGGCGCGCGAGGTTACCCGAACCTGCGCGACAAAGACTGGCTGTGGGGCGGCGATCCGCAGAGCATCAAGATGACGATCCTGCACGGGCGGCAGGCCGCGATGCCGGCCTGGGAAGCCGCGCTCGGCGGCGAACGCGGTGTCGACGAGGTCACGCAGTACGTATTGCGCCTCGCCGGGCGACCGGCGATCGAGGCGCTCGCCGATGCCGGCAAGACGCGCTACGACATGTTTTGCGCCGCCTGCCATGGCCCCGACGGCAAGGGCAATGCGGCGCTCGGCGCGGCCAACCTGACCGACGAGGTGTGGCTCTATGGCGGCTCGATCACGCGCATCGCCGAATCGATCGCGGTAGGCCGCAACGGCCAGATGCCGGCACTCGGCGAGTTCCTCGGCGAGCCCAAGGTGCACCTGCTGTCGGCCTACGTCTACTCGCTGTCGCAGCAGCAATGATGACGGCGCGGTTGCCGCCCGCAATGCCCGTGTCGCAGCAGGCGATCGTGCTGCTATGGCCGTCGTTCGTCACCGCGATCATCGCCAGCGGCGTGTTTTTCTCGGCCTTCAACCCGCGCGACCTGGTCCCGTTCAACCTCGATATCGATCTCAGCCCGCTTGCGGCCTACACGATCGGTTTTTTCCTGTTCTGGCTGATCGCGTTGCTGTCGAGCCTGGGCACGCTCTACCTCGCGCTGATCAACAGCCGCACGCTGGCGGAGCGCGGCCGCTAGCGCGGCCCGGCGTTCGCGGCATGCACGAACAACAGGCACAAGACCCGGGCTCGGGACTCTACGCCGCGCATCGGAAAATCTACCCGCGCGTTGCGCAAGGTCGCTTCGCCCGCCTGCGCGTGCTGTCGTTCATCGTCCTGCTCGGCATCTACTACGGGCTGCCACTGGTGCAATGGGACGGCCGCCAGGCCGTGCTGTTCGACCTGCCGGCGCGCAAGTTCTACCTGTTCGGCCTGACGCTGTGGCCGCAGGATTTCATCTACCTCGCCGCGCTGCTGATCCTCGCCGGGCTGTCGCTGTTCTTCTTCACCGCCCTGTTCGGCCGCATCTGGTGCGGTTACGCCTGCCCGCAGACGGTCTGGACCGAGGCCTACCTGTGGATGGAGCGCAAGATCGAGGGCAAGCACACGGCCCGCATGAAGCTCGACAGGGCGCCGATGTCGGCCGCCAAGTTCCGCATCAAGACGCTCAAGCACATCGTCTGGATTGCCTTCTCGCTTTGGACGGGATTCACTTTCGTCGCCTACTTCACGCCAATGAAGGAACTCGCGCACGAACTCGTTACGCTGACGCTGGGACCGTGGGAAACGTTCTGGATCCTGTTCTACAGCTTCGCGACCTATGGCAATGCCGGCTTCATGCGCGAGCAGGTGTGCAAGTACATGTGCCCCTACGCGCGCTTCCAGAGCGCGATGTTCGACGCCGACACGCTGATCGTCGCCTATCACCCCGAGCGCGGCGAACCGCGCGGCTCGCGCCGCCGCGGCGCCGATCACCGCGCGCTCGGTCTCGGCGACTGCATCGACTGCAACGTCTGCGTGCAGGTCTGCCCGACCGGCATCGATATCCGCGACGGCCTGCAATACGAATGCATCGCCTGCTCGGCGTGTATCGACGGTTGCGACGAAATCATGGACAAGATGGGCTACCCGCGCGGCCTGATCCGCTACACCACCGAGAACTCGGCCGTCGGCAAGCCGCAGCATGTTCTTCGCCCGCGCATCCTGGTCTACGCGGGCATCCTGCTGGTGTTGTGCGGCTTGCTGCTGGCCCACGTGGTGCAGCGCGTCCCGCTCGATCTCGACGTCATTCGCGACCGCAACGCGCTCTACCGCGAAACCCGCGACGGCCTGATCGAAAACGTATACACACTCAAGATCCTGAACATGGACGCGCGCTCCCACGTCTACAACCTGCACGCCGATGGCATCGATGGCCTGCGCCTGGTCACCGACGCGCCTGCGATCGAGGTCGAGGCCGGCGCCGTCGGCCAGTTCGTCGCGCGTATCCAGGTCGACGAGTTCAACCTCGAGAGCCGCAGCGTGCCGCTGCACTTTCACCTGCAGGCGCGCGACGCCAACCACCTGACCGTCACCGAGGAAGCCCGCTTCGTCGGGCCCGGAGCGAGCCGATGATCGAGACTCCATCGCAACGAAGACCCTGGAGCCGGGAGCCGCTGGTGTGGATGCTGATCGCGATCCCGGCGTCGGCCGTGATCATGGGCGTGATCATGCTGACACTCGCGGTGCAAACCTATTCCGGCCTCGTGGTCGACGACTACTATCGTCACGGCAAGCAGATCAACCGCGTCATCGCGCGCGACCGGCTGGCCTGGGAACTCGGGCTCGAGGCCGAGCTCGCGCTCACTGCCGATGGCACGGTGCGGGTGGCGTTCGTGTCCGGCGCTGACCTGCTGCCGAGTGGCGACATCGAACTGGCCTTCGTGCATGCGACCCGGCCCGGCCTCGATCGCAGCCTGCGGCTAGAGCGCACGGGCTTCGGGGTTTATCGCGCCAGGGTCCGGCTCGCCGGCAGCGGGCGCTGGAACCTGGCCCTGCAAACGGCCGACTGGCGGTTGACCGGCTCGCTGCGCCGGCCCGAGCAGAATGCCGCCTGGCTCAGGCCGAATTTTCAACCGGGGACGAAGAATGCCGGCTGAACTCGGTTTCGGCGCCGCGCTGCTGGTCGGCCTGCTGGGTTCGAGCCACTGCATCGGCATGTGCGGCGGTATCGTCGGCGCACTCGGCCTCGGCATCGAGGCGCGCCTGCAATCGCGGCCGCCCTCGCTGCTGCTATACCATTTGAGTTACAACCTCGGCCGTATCGGCAGCTACGTCCTGATCGGCCTCGCCGCCGGCGCGCTCGGCGGCGGGCTCGCGCGATTCGGCATCTCGCCGGTCGCCGGCAAGCTGTTCGCCGCCGCCTTCATGATCGCGCTGGGGCTGTATCTCGCCGGCTGGTGGCGCGGGCTGGCGCTGCTGGAGCGCGCCGGTTTGCAACTGTGGCGGCTTATCCGGCCGTTCGGCGCGCGGTTGATGCCGGTGCGCCGCCCGGCGCAGGCCTTGCTGCTCGGCGCTTTGTGGGGCTGGTTGCCCTGCGGGCTGGTGTATGCCGCGGTCGCGTGGTCACTGACCAGTGGCAGCGCGCTCGACGGCGCTATTCTGATGCTCGGGTTCGGACTCGGCACGCTGCCGGCGCTGCTGCTTGCCGGTAACGCGTTGCAGCTATTCGGGCACTGGGTGCGCGCACCGGCCGTGCGCGCGGGCGCCGGCGCGATGATGATCGCGCTCGGACTTTACACTGCTTACCAGGGGCTGGGCGCAGGCGCGCACGGCCACGTTCTTCATCAGCAGGCCGCGGCCAGCGTCGCCTCGCCGCCACCGCCGGCGGCGCAGCCGCTCGCGGTTCTGGCGCCGGCACGCGCGCCGGCAAGCTTCGAGAGCGCGGCATGATCGAGAATCTCGACCTCGCGGCGATTGACGCGCAGGATTCCACATTCCTGGAAGCGGGTTAGCGTGCGACTGACGGTCTCGACCGCGAGACCGAGGTAGCAGCCGATATCCTGGCGCGACATCGACAGCACGAAGGCCGCCCCCGAGTATCCGCGCGCGCGGTAGCGCGCGGCAAGATCGTCGAGCAGGCTGGCGATGCGGCCGTCGGCATCCTTGCGCGCGAGAATCAATACGAGGTTGTGATCGCGCTGCATTTGCTCGGCCGCAACCCTGATCAGGTTCGCGCCGTCGACGCCATCGGCGAGGTAGGCGTGCGGAAACCGGCACAGTGACGTGGTCTCGAGCGTGACCGCCGACGACGCGCGCTGGTCGTCGTCGCCCCCGTCGAGCCCGAAGACGTCGCCCGGCAGGTAGAATCCGAGCACCTGCTCCTCGCCGTCCTCGGTTACGAGGTAACTCTTGACCGAGCCGCTGCGGATGACGTAGAACGCGTCCGCCGTCTCGCCCTCGCGAAACACGTGCTCGCCCTTGTGCTGGATGCGCTTGGCCTGGAACAGCTTTTGCTGAATATCGCGATTTTCGACGAGCTGCCTGCCGAGACAGCCGCCGCGGCTGTCGCATACGTGACACGGGTGCACGGTCGGAACCTCATGAGCCTTGGTTTGCATCCTGGTTTCTCCCGGTTTCTATTAATTCGATATGTCCAGCATGCGCGCGCCGCGGGGTTTCGCCTATCGGGGTTTTCCTGATGGGCATATCGGGACATTCCGGCTACCATAGCTCCGGATTTTGCCCCAGGCGCCCGAACCAAGTGACTCGACACTACCCGTTTCGCCAACTTTTCATGATCATGGCCGCCGCGACGCTGCTGGTCAGCGCGCTGTCGATCTCGAGCCTCTACCTCGCCGCGGTCGAGCAATACCGCCTGCGCCTCGCCGACGTGGCCCGCTACCAGGTGCGCATGATCGAAACGATCGCGGAGTTCGACCGGCGCGACGGCGGCAACACCGACTCCGCCGCGGTGCAGGCCGCAACGCTGGAAAAAATTGTCTTCGCGCACCGTGAATTTCACGGTTTCGGCAATAGCGGCGAGTTCATGCTCGCGCGCCGGCGCGGCGACGAGATCGAATTCGTGCTGAGCCGGAGCCGCGCGTCGTCGGCGACGCCGCGACCGATTCCGTTCGACGGCGAATGGGCCGAGCCCATGCGCCGCGCACTGTCCGGCGAATCCGGCGTCATCGCCGCACCCGACTACCGCGGCGTGCGCGTGCTCGCGGCCTACGAGCCGGTCAGGATTTTCGACTTCGGTCTCGTCGTCAAGATCGATGTCGGCGAAATTCGCGCGCCGTTCATCCAGGCCGGCCTCGTCAGCATCGCGCTCTCGGTGCTGGTCGTTTTCATCGCCAGCCGGGTCTTCTTCCGCGTTTCGGCGCCGATCCAGCAAGCTATCGACCAGCACGCCGAGACCTTCCTGACGCTGGCCGAGACGACCCGCGAAGGCATCATCCTGGCCGATACCCGCGGCCGGATCGAGTTCGTCAACCCGGCCGCCGAGCGCCTGTTCGGCTACCGCCACGGCGAACTCATCGGCGAACCGCTGACCCGGCTGATGCCACCCGAGCACGCCAACGCGCACGACACTTACGTGCAGAACTACCTGCAAACCGGGATCGGCAAGATTATCGGCATCGGCCGGCAGCTGACCGCGATGCGCAAGAACGGCACGCGTTTTCCGATTTACCTGTCGATCGGCGACATTCGCACCAGCTCGGCGCGCCTGTTCGCCGGCGTCATCCTCGACATGAGCGAGCAGCAACAGCTGCAGCGCGAGATTCTGCAAATCCCGGTCGACGAACAGCGCCGCATCGGCCAGGAGCTGCACGACGGGCTCGGCCAGCAGTTGACCGGACTCGGCCTGCTCGCGACCAGCCTGCTGAACAAGGCCAGCAAGCCCGAGCACGAGCTCGCGCGCCGGCTCGCGAGCGGCCTGCAGGACGCGATTTCCCAGGTGCGCGCGTTATCGCGCGGACTGATGCCGGTCGATATCGACGCCGCGGGCTTCATGGGCGCGCTGCAAACCCTGATCGACGACGTTCGCGCGCATTCGCGCCTCTCGATTCGACTGATCATCGACGAACCCGTGCATATCGCCGACAACGACTGCGCGATGCACCTCTACCGGATTACCCAGGAAGCGCTCAACAACGCACTCAAGCACGCCGATTCGAGTTGTATCGAAGTCCGCCTCGGAATCGAGGGCGCGCGCGGTTTTATCGCGATCCGCGACGACGGCCGCGGATTCGACCACCAGCAGGTCCCGAACGACGGCCTCGGGTTGCGCATCATGCAACATCGCTGCGGCCTGATCTACGCCCAGTTCGCGCTTTCGACTTCGCCCGGCGATGGCACCGAGATAAAATGCTACTTCCCGATCGAAGCCACGGCGGAGGCGGAGGCATGAGCCGGATCCTGATCGTCGACGACCATCCGCTGGTGCGCACCGGTCTCGCCCAGCTGATCGGCGATTGCCCCGACCTCGAGGTTTGCGGCGAGGCTGGCGACATGGCCGAGGCCTTGAAGCTGGTCGAGGTCACGCAGCCGGATCTCGCGATCATCGACCTGTCGCTGGCCGGCGGCAGCGGCCTCGACCTGATCGAGCGTATCAGGTCGCGCTTCAAGGACGTGCTGATGCTGGTCGCGTCGATGCACGACGAAACGCTCTACGCCGAGCGCGTGCTCGCCGCCGGAGCGCGCGGCTATATCAACAAGCAGGAGGCGCAGGACCGGATCATCCAGGCGGTTCGCCAGGTGCTCGCCGGCAAGGTCTACCTGAGCCAGCGAATGACCGAGCGCATGCTCTCCGGCATGGTCGACGCGCGCGCCGACAAACGCGACATCGACACGCTGTCGAACCGCGAGCTGCAGGTCTTCGAGCTGATCGGCCGCGGCGTCACCAGCGGCCGAATTGCCGAGCGCCTGAACCTCAGCACCAAGACCATCGAGACGCACCAGGCCAGGATCAAGAAGAAACTGGGCCTCGGCTCGGCCCACGAACTGACCCAGCGCGCGATTCGCTGGATCATGGAACAGGGCGACTGATGCGGCCCTTTTGCCGGGCATTTGATCCACGTCAATCCCGCGGTTTTCGATCGCAGATCGATCTTGAAATTCTGCCGCCGGGCAGCATCTTGGAGACGATGCAAAACCGAACGGGAGACTCCGATGAATATGCAGACCTGGAACCCCTTTCAGGAATTCGAAAGCCTGATCGAACGCTATAACGAGAGCCGCGCCGGCAACCTCGGCCGACGCCTGGAAAACGACCTGAGCTTTGCCGACTGGGCGCCGTCGGTCGATATCGAGGAGCAGGAAGACCGCTTTCTGATCAAGGCCGACCTGCCCGGCGTCGACAGGAACGACATCGAGGTCAAGGTCGAAAACGGCGTGCTCAGCATCCGCGGCGAAAAACGCATGGAAAAGTCGAGCGACGAAGGCACCAGGCGCCACCGGACCGAGCGTTTCTACGGCAGCTTCGCGCGCAGCTTCACGCTGCCCGACGCGGTCAAGGCCGACGAGGTCGACGCGAACTTCAAGGACGGCGTGCTCGCGCTGACGATTCCGAAGGCCGAGCAGGCTCGACCGCGCGCGATCGACATCAAGGTCGGTTGAACCCGGAGAGGCGGACGGCATGCACGCGCATGCCGTCGACGCTTCAGCCGACCAGCGAGTAGCTGAGCTGGTAGAGCAGAAACGCGGTCGACGACGCGAAACCGGCGAGCGGCAACCAGCGCGGCACGCCAAATCCCTCGTGGGATGATAACGGGTTGCGCTGGATTCGCCACAGCGCGAGATTGATCAGCGCGAACACGGTTAGCAACAGCAGGCTCGTGAAGCGGGCCAGCGTCTCGACCGGCAGCAGCAACGCCATCGTCAGCACCAGCGCCGCGACCAGCAGCGTCGCGATCACCGGCGTTCGCGTGCGCGCCTCGACCCGGCCGAGCACGGTTGGAATCCAGCCCTGCCGCGCGAGGCCGTAGCAGACCCGCGACGCCATGATGATCTGGATCAGCGCGCCGTTGACGACGGCCGCCAGCGCGATCGCGCTGATCAGAACCGGCGCCCGGCCCGCGGTGCGCTCATAAATCGTTGCCAGCGGCGCGTTCGACGCGCCCAGCTCGGCGACCGCGCCGCTCGCGACCGCGACCAGCGCAACCGCGAAATAAATTAGCGTCGAAACGATCAGCGCGAGCAGGATCGCGCGCGGCATGTTCTTCAGCGGATCGCGCACCTCCTCGGCGACGTTGACCATGTCCTCGAAGCCGATGTAGGCGTAAAAAGCGAGGATGCCGCCGAGCAGGATGCCGTGCCAGGCACCGGCGTCCGGCGGCCCGGCCATCGCGCCGAGACTCGCGCCGAGCGCGTCGAGCGGCGGCCAGGCGACGACCACGATGAGGCCGAGGCCGAAGATTTCGATCAGCGTGAACAGCGCCGCGACGCGCACCGATTCGACGATCCCCCAGCTCGCGAGCGCGCCGAGGGCCGCGACCAGCGCGATGACGACCAGCGCCTCGGGCCAGGCGAAAAACTGCTGGAAATAGCCGACGAAGCCGCGCGAGATCGCCGCCGCCGACACGATGCCGGCGAGAATGATCAGGATGCCGACCCCGGCCGACAGGTAGCGGAAATCGAATCCCGCCTGCAGGTAGACCGCCTCGCCGGCGGAGACCGGGTAGCGCGACGCGAGCTCGGCATAGCTGAACGCGGTCAGCCCGGCGAGCAGCGACGCGAACAGGAACGACCAGGGCGTGAAAATCCCGGCGGTCGCGACAACCTTGCCGATCAGCACGTAAATTCCCGCGCCGAGGATGTTGCCGAGGCCATAAAGCGTCAGCAGCGTCAGCGACAGCGAGCGTTTGAGCGTCGGCGCGGGAGCGTTCATCGGCGAGGCCGTTCGAGGGGCAGGCCGACATACTAGAAATCACGCCCGAGATCACGTTGACTCAGGTCAATACGGCTTGCGGTATAATGGCGCACATTGATCACAAAGGTTTCAGGAGATATTCGATGGACTTCAAAAACCTGTTGCTACATCTCGATAACAGTAGCGGCTGTCGCAACAGACTCGATGCTGCGTTCGCCTTGGCGCGAGATTTCGAAGCGCGCATCGAGGGCCTGTTCGTCGTCCCCGACTACATCGTCCCGTCCTACGTCGAGGCGCAGATCAGCGTCGACCTGATCACCGACGTGACCGAGAAGGCGATCGCGCGCGCCGAGGAAACGCTCGCCGAATACACCCAGTTGGCGCGCGATGCCGGGGTCGAGTTCGACGCCGAGGTCGTCGAGGGCCAGATCATCCCGATCCTGCGCGAGCACAGCAAGTATGCCGACCTGATGCTGCTCGGCCAGGACCAGCCGGACGATCCCGACAACGCGAGCTACGGCCTCGCCGACGCGCTGTTGTTCGAGGGCGCCTGCGGGTGCCTGCTGGTGCCGCACAGCGTCAAGATCGAGCCGCCCGGCAAGCGGATCCTGCTGGCGTGGAACGCGAGCCGCGAGTCGGCGCGCGCGCTGCACGAAGCCATGCCGTTGCTGGCCCGCGCCGACGAGCTGGTGGTGCTGTCATCGGAACCCGACGGTGCCGACTCGGGCCTCGCGCAAGGGCATCCCCACGCGCAGAGGCTCGCGCGCTTCCTCGAATCGCACGGCATCGAGTCGGTGTCGAGCGGCATCAGCGATCCGGACCTGACGCCGTCGCAGGCAATCATCGGCCAGGCGCTCGACATGCGCGCCGACCTGATCGTCATGGGCGCTTACGGCCACACACGGCTGCGCGAAATCATCCTCGGCGGCACCACCCGCGACCTGCTCAAGCAGACGCCGGCGCCGCTGTTGCTCGCGCATTAGCCCGACGCCGGCGAGGCCTGCGGGATCAGGATCGGGCCGTCGCCTGCTGGGCGAAGAAAGACGCTCCGGACGGGATTTCGGGAATCTCCATCTCGTAGGCGATGCTGCGGATCCGGCCGGGGTCGTGGCCGCGCACGATCCGGTTGCCGAAACGACTCGGGACCGCTACCGGCGTCAGCGGAATCGCGTCGGCCGCGGTCAGGGTCGAAATATAAAGCGTGCGCGGCTGGGTGCCGAAATTCGCCGACGACGCGTGCAGCGTGCGCGTATGCATCAGGCAAAGGCTGCCGGCCGATCCCGCGCAGGCGACCGCATGACGTTCGCATTCGCGCGCGACCGCGTCGTCGACCGCGCCGGTAAACACGCCGTCGTGCCATAGCGAATGAAGCGGCCCGCGATGGCTTCCCGGCAGGATGCGCGGCGGACCCTTGCTGTCATCGACATCGTCTAGGTAAAGCATCGCGGTCACGCAGTCGTCGTTACTGTGCGGATCGAAGGTGAAATCCTGGTGCCATTTGACGACCGTGCCGCTGCCCGGCAACTTGCTGTTGAGCTTGGCGTGATGAAAACGCAGGTTTTCGCCGAGCAGCGCGGCGACCGCGTCGAGCAGGGGCCCGGATTCGATCAGCCCCAGGTAGGCTTCCGACACCTCTTCCGGCGACGCGACGCGGCGCAGCGCCGGTCGCTCGGCACGGTGCCCGGGCTCGACGTCGAAGCGCGGCCGACCGTCGAGCATCTTGCCGAACGGGCCCGCGTGGGCGCGCGATTCGTCGATCCAGTCGTCTAGCTGTCGGCGCAGCGGTTCGAGTTCGGCCGCCGAATAGACTCCGTCGAGCAAGACTACGCCGGTATCCCAGAATTCGAGGCATTGCGCCGGAGTTATCATCGCGAGGCTCGCACCGATGGCTGGAAACCGAATCCTGACATGGCCCCGACGACAGGTCTAGCTTTCATGCCGGTCGGCGATCAGGCTCAGGATTTCGAACATGACCGCGCTGGCAAAGTGCGAGGTCTGCTGGTTCGGGTGGTCCTTGGTCGGCATCAGGCAGACGACGTCGCCGCCGATCACGTTCTTGCCCCGCACCGAGCGCAGTAACTGCATGACTTCGTCGACCTGAAACCCCTGGATGCCGCACTCCAGATTGGCGACCCCGGGGCACACGGTCGGATCCATGCAATCGAGATCGAAGGTGACGTAAAGCGGTGCGTCACCGATGCGTTCGACGATCAGCCGCCTGGTGGCTTCCGGCCCGAGCTCGCGGTAGCGGCTGATCGGGATAACTTCGTAACCGAGATCGGAGCTGGTTTTCCACCAGTCGAGGGTGCGCGGGTTGCCGCGCATGCCGAGCTGCACGCTGTGCGTGCTGTCGACGTATCCGTCGCGCACGAGGTAGGCCGCCCAGTGCGCCGCCGACTTGACCGCACCGAGGAAATGCGGCACCTGTTCGTAGGCGTCGGTGTGCGCGTCGAAGTGCAGAAACGCGGCCTTGCGGCCGCCGGTCAGCCGTGCGCCATCGCCCGAAATCGCCTGCATGATGCCGCCGGTGACCGAATGATCGCCGCCGATCGAAACCGGTCGCGTACCGGCGGCGTCGAGCGCGCGGTAGAACTCGGTGATGCGCTCGATGCAGCGCTCGTTGTCGTTGGCCTCGGGCAAGGCCACGTCGCCCATGTCGCCGATGCGGCAGCGCTGCCACGGATCGATGCCGAAGTCGAGATGCACGCGCCGCGCCATCGCCGACACGTTGCGTACCGCGCGCGGGCCGAGGTGCTGGTCGCGCTCGGTGGTGCCATTGCCGGTCGAGTGCGGCACGCCGACGAGCGCGATGTCGAGCGCGGCGGGGTCGCGTTCGAGCGGGCAGCGGAACAGCGTGGGGATGTCCCACCAGTACAGGCCTTCGAGCATCATGCGATCGCTGGCGGAAATTTCCTGGGTCATGGGGGTTCCTCGAGTCAGAGCGCGCGCTTATGCCGCGCGCCGTGGTACAAAATCCGGGCGAAATTATCGTTCGCCCGGTCACGCTCGGCGACCGCGGCCGGGTCCATGTCGGCGCGCGGCCGGCGCAAGACTTCGAGCGCCGGGTGGCGCGGCGTGCCGCGTATCGGCAGCCAGCAGTTCGCGCCGATCGTCTGCCGCGCATCGGCCGGTGCGTAGGCCTGCAACGCGAAGCCGATCCGCCGGCGCGCGCCGCGATTCGGCTGCGAGCCGTGGATCGTGCGCGCATGATGCAGCGACATTTGCCCGGGGCGCAGGACCAGGTCGACGCGAGCGGTTTCGTCGACATCGGCGATTTGCTGGCCGCGGGTCAGGATATTGTCGGCGGCGAAGGTGTCCTCGTGCGGGCGGATCGGGTCGCGGTGGCTGCCGGGAATCATGCTCATGCAACCGGTCTCGAGGTTGCTCGGCGTCAGCGCGATCCACGGCGTGACGAAGTCCTGCGGCTCGATGCCCATGTAGGTCGCGTCCTGGTGGTAGCTGACGTACTGGCTCGAACGCGGTTCCTTGACGAACAGCACGCTGCCCCACAGCGAAAATTCCGCGCCGATCAGGTCCTCGACCGCGTCGAGCACGACCGGGTGATGGGCGAGTTCGTCGAACAGCGTGCAGGCCAGGTGCGGGTTATTGCGCCGCTCGGCATCGAACTGGCCGGGATACTCGCGTTCCGCGGCCGCAAATCGCTCGGCGTAGTCCGCGGCCTCGGCCTCGCTCATCACGTCGACCGGCGCGACGAAGCCGTGGTCGCGATACGCGTCGATTTGCTCGTCGCTCAAGACCTTGCCCATAGCAGCCACCCGGCAGCCCATGAATGCCCGGATAGTAGCTCAATTCCGGATCCCGGCGCACCTGTTCCCCACTCCCCCTGATTTTTACCCGGAGTAATTACCCCGAGTAAAAGCACTCGGGGACTCGAGGTACGCGCTAGCGCGCGAGGCCGTGGCCGAGCAGGCGCTCGACGATCGCGTGCATGCGCGCGTCGGCGTCGGCGGAGACCAGCGACGCGCTCAGGTTGGCGCCGGCGGGGACCTCGGCCGAACGCGCGAGCATCAATTCGAGCGCCGCGCCGCCGCCGGCAAAAATATCGTCGAGCACGGGCGGGCTCAGCATCCCGGCGCGTTCCATGACCGGGCATTGCACGAGGTTGGCGAGCGCCGTCAGCAGCTTCGGCCCGACGAACTGAGGCGGCATCCGGCCACGGTTGAGTCTGACCAGCCGGGTCGCGCTGTCGGCGTAAAAATCGAGAAACGGGTTACCGGCGCGAAACAGCAAAAACGCATTGTGTACCTTGCGATAAACCTTCAGGCCGCGGCCGTCGCCGGCCTGTACCCAGACTTCGCGACCGAGCGCATACGACGTCGCCGGCGGCACGAACGCGGCCGGATCGAAGATCAGGAAATCGGCGTCGCACCAGATCGCGCAAGCGTAGCCATCGGCGAGCGCCCGCCCGAGCCAGGCCAGCCGCGCGAGGTCGGTGGCGACGACCGGCTGCGCGCGGGCCCGGTCGCGCACCTCGGGATCCAGCAGGTCGAACAGTTCGTCGCCGACGAAACGATAGTCATGGCCGCGTTGCCTGGCCCACGCGCGCACCGAAGCGAGACACGGCTCGAGCCAGGCGTGCGGCATGGGTTCGCGATGCGACTGGATGACGAGGGTGTCGCTCATCGAACGCCGCCCGGTCGTCCTCGTTCTCGCCTGCCAATCATGCTATCTTTGCCGCTCCGATCACCGCCGAAACACGAACCGATGAGCAAGCCGACAATCGCGAACAACCAGCCGGCCAAAGTCGCCCTCGAACAGGGCAAAAAGTATTTTTTCTGCATGTGCGGCAAGAGCAGCAAGCAACCGTTTTGCGACGGTTCGCACCAGGGCAGCGAATTTACGCCGCTGGCATTCACCTGCGATGCGAGCAAGGACTACTTTCTTTGCCAGTGCAAGCATAGCGCCAACAAGCCTTACTGCGACGGCACGCACAAGCGATTCCCCGCCGACCTGATCGGCAAGCTCGCACCTTGAACCCCGCGCGCGCTCAGCACAGCCCGGGGCGGCCGGCATCGCGCGCCCCCCGGCCGAACCTCATGCCGTCGATTCCCGCCCAGTAAGCCGCCGCCTCGCACATCGGGCAGGCGCGCGACGACGAGTACAGGATGCAACCCGACAGCTTGCGGCTGCCGAGGCGGCGCGCGGCGTCGCGAATCGCCTCCATCTCGGCGTGGGCGGTCGGATCGCCGGCGGTCAGCACGCGGCTCGGCGCCTGGCCGACGATGCGACCAGCGCGTACGACCACGGCGCCGTAAGCCTGGTCGCCGGCCTCGCGCGCATCCTGTTGCATCGCGAAGGCGCGCGCCATGAAGGCGGCGTCGCCCGCTTCCGGCGGCTGCTCGATCGCACCGTCGTCGAACTGTTTGGCGCGCGCTCGCGGGATGCCCGCGGGCGCCAGTAGCGCGGCTCCCGCCAGCAGACAGGCGCGCCGCGTCCAGTTTCGAATCGTCATGTCGTCGATCTCCCTGGCGATGATCGCGCAGTGTATCATCCGCGCGCCAAATCCCGCTTGTAACCGCGCGCCGTCCGCGCATAGAATGATTTCCCTTGCAATGATTACCGGGGATAGTCATGCCTGAATGTCCGATTTGCGCGGCCGAGGTTGCGGTCGGCCACGACGTGATCGCGGGCGAAATTCTGGTCTGCGACGATTGCGGCAGCGAGCTGGAAATTCTCGAAACCGACCCCCTCGAGCTGGCCGAAGCACCGACCGCCGAGGAGGACTGGGGTCAGTGAGAATCGGCCTGCTGCACTCGCTGATTCGCAAGGAAGAAAAACTGCTGCTCGAGGCGTTTCGCGACGCCGGTATCGAACCGGTCATGATCGACGACCGCAAGCTGATCATGGATTTCCGGCACGCGCCCGAGGTCGACGTGCTGGTCGAGCGCTCGATCAACCATTCGCGCGCGCTGCACGCGCTGAGATTGTTCGAGTCCGCCGGCATCCCGTGCATCAATTCGCACCGCGTCGCGCAAATCTGTGGCGACAAGTTGCTGACCACGGCCGCGCTGACCGACGCCGGCGTCGCCCAGCCCCAATGCCGCGTCGCGTTTACCGAGGAGTCGGCGCTGGCCGCGATCGAGGAGCTGGGCTACCCGGTCGTGCTCAAGCCGGCGGTCGGCTCGTGGGGCCGGCTGCTGTCGAAGATCAACGACCGCGACGCCGCCGAGACCGTGCTCGAACACAAGACCGTGCTCGGCAGCTACCACCACTCGATCTTTTACATCCAGGAATACGTCGACAAGCGGGGCCGTGACATCCGCAGCTTCGTCGTCGGCGACGACTGCATCGCCGCGATCTATCGGACCTCGGAGCACTGGATCACGAATACCGCGCGCGGCGGCCGCGCGACGCGCTGCGAGGTGACGCCCGAGGTCGCCGAAATCTCGCTCGCCGCGGCCGCCGCCGTCGGCGGCGGCATCGTCGCGGTCGACCTGTTCGAGAGCGACGCCGGTCTGCTCGTCAACGAGGTCAACTACACGATGGAGTTCCGCAACAGCATCGACACCACCGGGGTCGACATCCCCGCGGCGGTCGCCGCCTACGCGATCGAGCGGGCGCGCAGCCGGTGAGCCGGCTCGGCGTTTCCATCGTCGGTGGCTCCGGCTACACCGGCGGCGACCTGCTCAGGCTGTTGCACTTCCACCCGGGCGTCGAGATCCGCCAGGTCACGTCGGAACGCCACGCCGGCCGCCCGGTCGCGAGCGCGCATCCGAACCTGCGCAAGGTCGTCGACCACAAGTTCGTCGCGATCGACGAACTCGAGCCCTGCGACGCGCTGTTTCTTTGTCTGCCGCACGGGCAGACAATGCGCCAGCTCGGCGATTTCGAGGGTCTCGCCGAAACCCTCGTCGACCTGTCGGCCGATTACCGGCTGCGCGATCCGGCGGCATACGAGACCTGGTACGGTCATGCGCACGCGCAGCCCGACCGGCTCGGCGAATTCGTCTACGGCATACCCGAACTGCACCGCGAGGCGCTGCGCGGTGCGACGCGCATCGCCGGCGCCGGCTGCAATGCGACCGCGACGATTCTCGCGCTGCATCCGCTCTACGCCGCCGGCCTCGCCGAATCCGCCGTGGTCGACGTCAAGGCCGGCTCGAGCCAGGGCGGCAACGCGGTCTCGGACGGCAGCCATCACCCGGAACGCAGTGGCGCCGTGCGTTCCTACAAGCCGACCGCGCATCGTCACCTCGGCGAAATCCGGCAGGAACTCGGCGCCGATACGATCCACTTTTCGGCGACCTCGATCGAGATGGTGCGCGGCATTCTCGCAACCTGCCACGTGTTCCTGCGCGAACCGCTCGAAGAAAAGGAAGTCTGGAAGCTGTATCGCGGCGCCTACGGCGACGAACCCTTCATTCGCATCGTCAAGGAACGCAGCGGCATCCACCGCTACCCCGAGCCGAAGATCCTCGCCGGCAGTAATTACTGCGACATCGGCTTCGAGCGCGACCCGACGAGCAACCGCCTGGTCGTCATCGCCGCGCTCGACAATCTGATGAAGGGCGCCGCCGGCCAGGCCGTGCAGGCCTTCAATATCGCCCGCGGCTTCGACGAAACCACGGCGCTCGAATTCCCCGGTCTTCATCCCTGATTCGGGTATGTGTCGCCTGCTCTATATTCGCGCCGACGCGCCCTTCCCGATCCCGCGGCTGCTCGCGCCGTTCGCCGAACTGTCGCGCGCGAGCCGCGAATACCAGGGTCACGGCTGGGGTTGCGCCTGGCGCGAGGACGACGAATGGCGGCAATACCACGACATCCGCCCGGTCTGGGACGACGACCTCGCGCGGTTCGGCGACACCCGGCTGCTGCTCGCGCATGCGCGCAGCGCGTTTCGCGACGAGGGCATCCGGGTTGACAATAACATGCCGTTTTCCGACGGCGAGTCGATGTTCATCTTCAACGGCGAACTGCGCGGCGTGCGCATCAGGGCCGACGGTCGCATCGGCGCGGAAAAGATCTTCAACGTGATCCGTCGCTTCGACCGTGGCGACAAGTGCGCGGCAACCGCAAAAGCGGTCGATATCATCGAAAAACGCAGCGCCTACGTGCGCGCGCTGAACCTCGTGTTGTCGGACGGCGAGCAGAGCTGCCTCGCAACGCACTACAACGAAGATCCGGATTACTTTCAAATGTACGAAAAAACCGCCGGCGGCATGCACCTCGTCTGCTCGCAACCCTTTGCCGGCGAATCCGGCTGGCAGCCGATCGAAAACCGCACGACGAGGCCACTGTGATCCTGCTCAAGATCGGCGGCGGCGACGGCATCAATCTCGACGGCACGATCGAAGATCTCGCGGCGCTCGGCGAAGCCTGCCTGATCGTGCACGGCGCCAACGCGCTGCGCGACCGTATCGCCGCGCGCCTCGGCATGGACAAGCAGATCCTGACCTCGGTATCCGGTTACAGCAGCGTGTTTTCCGACCAGGACGCGATCGACGCGATCCTGATGAGCTACGCCGGCCTGCGCAACAAGCGCATCGTCGAGCTGTGCCAGCGGCATGGCATCGACGCGATCGGCCTGACCGGGCTCGACGGTCGCATCGTCCAGGGCGAGCGCAACCGCGGCATCCGCGTGCGCGAAGCCGGCAAGACGCTGATCAAGCGCGATTTCTCAGGCAAGCCGCGCGCGGTCAACGGCGACTTGCTGAACCTGTTGCTCGAGCGCGGTTATTGCCCGGTGCTGACGATCCCGATCGTCGACGAGAAGGGTTTCGCGATCAATTCCGAGAACGACGACATCGTCGCGCGGATTGCCGCGACGCTCGAGATCGACACCGTGATCCAGCTGATCGAGGCGCCCGGCCTGCTCGACGACCCGGCCGACGAAAGCTCGCTGATCGCCGCACTGGACCTGGCCGAACTGCGCGCCCGCGAGGCCGCGGCCGAGGGCCGCATCCGGCGCAAGCTGCTCGCGCTGACGCGCCTGTGCGAAGGCGGCGGCACGCGGGTCATCATCGCCGACGGTCGCGCCGAACATCCCGTCACGGCGGCGCTCGACGGCGCGGGGACGCATATCGAATGACCGACTACAAGGCGCTCGAGCACGAATTCGGCCTGATCCTGCAGGCGCGGCGCGACCTCGTCGCGGTGCGCGGCCAGGGTGCCTGTCTCTACGACGAAGCCGGCAACGAATACCTCGACTGCGCCGGCGGCATCGGCGTCGCGTCGCTCGGCCACGCGCACCCGGAAGTAGTCGCGGCGATCCAGCGCCAGGCCGAAACCCTGATCACCTGCCCCAACATTCTCTATAACGACGTGCGCTCGCGACTTCTCGAGAAGCTGGTTTCGATCGCGCCGCCGGGCCTCGGCCGCGCCTATCTCTGCAACTCGGGCGCCGAGGCGGTCGAGGCCGCGCTCAAGTTCGCGCGCCTGCATACCGGCCGCAAGCATTTCGTCACCGCGATGCGCGGCTTTCACGGGCGCACGATGGGCGCGGTCAGCGCGACCTATACGCCGAAGTACCGCGAGGCTTTCGAACCGCTGGTGCCCGGTTTCGGCTACGTGCCGCTGAACAAGATCGACAGGCTCGACGCCGCGGTCGGCGACGACACCGCCGCGGTCATGCTCGAGCTGGTGCAGGGCGAAGGCGGGGTCAACCCGGTGCAGGCCAACTACATCGCCGCGGTGCAGGCGCTGTGCCGCGAGCGCGGGGCATTGCTGATCATCGACGAAATCCAGACCGGCTTCGGCCGCACCGGCAAGCTGTTCGCGTGCGAGCATTTCGGCGTCGAGCCGGACCTGATGTGCCTGGCCAAGGCGATGGGCGGCGGCGTGCCGATCGGCGCGACGCTGCTGCGCGGCGATATCGAGATCGCGCCCGGGTTGCACGGCACGACTTTCGGCGGCAACCCGCTGGCCTGCGCCGCGGCGCTGGCCGCGATCGAGGTCTACGAGCGCGATCGGCTGCCCGCGCGCGCCGCCGAACTCGGTGACTATTTCGAGGCCGAACTGCGCGCCGACGAGCTGGCCCAGGTCCGGGCCGTGCGCCGGCTCGGGCTGATGGTCGGCATCGAGCTCAGACACAAGGTTCAGGACAGGCTCGCGGCGCTGCTCGAGCGACGCATCATCGCGCTGCCGGCGGGTCCCAACGTGATTCGCCTGCTGCCGCCGCTGGTCATCGAGCGCGCGCAAATCGACCGCCTGGTGACCGCGCTCAGGGAAATTCTGGCCTGACGGCGGCGGCATCGCGCCGCGCAAATACCCGATTAGTTGACGCCGGTCCTTTCTGTGCGGCGGCGGATTCATTATAATCGCCGGTTTTCGCAGTATCGAGATTTCGCGCATGTCGAGCCCTGTCGAGCACCTTGACGAGAATGAGATTGGCGTCCCCGATCTGACCCGCTATGGCATTCGCGACGTTCGCGAAATCGTCCATAACCCCGATTACGACACCTTGTTCGCCGAGGAGACCGCGCCCGGGCTCGAGGGTTTCGAGGTCGGCAGGCTCACGGATTCGGGTGCGATCGCGGTCGACACCGGCGTCTTTACCGGCCGCTCGCCGAAAGACAAGTATCTCGTGCGCGACGAGTCGACCGGCGACAGCATCTGGTGGGCCGACCAGGGCGAGAACGACAACAAGCCGATCGATAGCACGGCCTGGCAACGCCTGCGTACGCTCGTCAGCGAGCAGCTGTCGGGCAAGCGGCTGTTCGTCGTCGACACCTATTGCGGCGCCAGTCCCGACACCCGGCTGAAGGTTCGTTTCGTCACCGAGGTCGCCTGGCAGGCGCACTTCGTCAGCAACATGTTCATCCGCCCGCCGCGCGCCGAACTCGCCGGCTACGAACCCGATTTCGTCGTGCTCAACGGTTCCAAGACGACCAATCCCGACTACCGCGAGATGGGTCTCAACTCGGAGAACTTCGTCGCCTTCAACCTGGCCGAGGGCATGCAGATTATCGGCGGCACCTGGTACGGCGGCGAGATGAAGAAAGGCATGTTCTCGATCATGAACTACCTGCTGCCGCGCCGGGGCATCGCGTCGATGCACTGCTCGGCCAACGTCGGCGATTCCGGCGACGTCGCGATCTTCTTCGGCCTGTCGGGCACCGGCAAGACCACGCTGTCGACCGATCCGAAACGGCGCCTGATCGGCGACGACGAGCACGGCTGGGACGACGACGGCGTGTTCAACTTCGAGGGCGGCTGCTACGCCAAGGTCATCAACCTGAACCCCGACGACGAACCCGACATCTACCGCGCGATCCGCCGCGACGCGCTGTTGGAGAACGTCGTCGTCGGTGCCGACGGCAAGGTCGACTACGCCGACGGCTCGAAGACCGAAAACACGCGCGTGTCCTACCCGATTCATCACATCGACAACATCGTCAAGCCGGTGTCGCGCGGCGGCCACGCGAGCCGCGTGATCTTCCTGACCGCCGACGCCTTCGGCGTGCTGCCGCCGGTCTCGAGGCTCTCGCCCGAGCAGGCGCAGTATTACTTCCTGTCGGGCTTTACCGCCAAGCTCGCCGGCACCGAGCGCGGCGTCGACGAGCCGACGCCGACATTTTCAGCCTGTTTCGGCAAGGCCTTCCTGACGCTGCACCCGACACAGTATGCCGAAGTCCTGAACGCGCGCATGGCGGCCAGCGGCAGCCAGGCCTACCTCGTCAATACCGGCTGGGACGGCAGCGGCGAGCGGATCTCGATCAAGGCCACGCGCGCGATCATCGACGCGATTCTCGACGGCTCGCTCGACGCGGCCGACTGCGCGACGCTGCCGATCTTCGGTCTCGCGGTGCCGACCGCGCTGCCGCGCGTCGACGCCGCGCTGCTCGATCCGCGTAACAGCTACGCCGATTCGACCGAGTGGGAGCAACGCGCCCGCAAACTGGCCGGCCTGTTCGTCGACAACTTCGCCCAATACACCGACACCGACAAGGGCCAGAGCCTGGTCGCCGCCGGCCCCCAGACCTAGCACCCGATCCGGCCTCCCGGGCCGTCGCTCCAGGTCCCGAGCGCCGCGCGATCCCGACTTGCCGGCTATCGCATTTCACGCCGAGACCCGCGGCGCCTGAAGGCGCGAAGGTCGCGGTGTCTACCGCAGGATGCGGTGCCGCCAGTCGCAACGAAACTCTGCGTTCTCCGCGTCCCTGCGTAAAGGAGCGGGCCTTAACTCGCCCTCGGGACGTGGCAGGCCATCGCCGGATTTCGCGGGCTTGCCTGCGGTGGCCCAGGGCAGGCACAATGGTCGGCCCACTTAACTGGATCGAATCAGAATGAAAAAATCCGGTTTCAAGGTGCTCGAAAACGAATGGATTCCCCTCGCCGACGGTCGCCGGCTGGCGGCGCGCATCTGGCTGCCGAACGGCGCGAAGAAAAACCCGGCGCCGGCCATTCTCGAGTACATCCCCTACCGCAAACGCGACGGCACCGCGCAGCGCGACGAAGCGACCTATCCCGGCTTCGCCGCGGCCGGCTACGTCGGCGTGCGCGTCGATATCGCCGGTCACGGGGAATCGGACGGCGACTGGGACGACGAATACTCGCCGCGCGAACTGGCCGACGGCGTCGAAGTCATCGCGTGGATCGCGGCGCAACCCTGGTGCGACGGCAAGGTCGGCATGATGGGAATCTCCTGGGGCGGTTTCAACAGCCTGCAGATCGCCGCGCTGCAACCGCCGGCGCTGAAAGCCGTCATCTCGATCGGCTCGACCGTCGATCGCTACAACGACGACATCCACTACAAGAACGGTTGCCTGCTGTACGCCAATTTTTACTGGTCGAGCGTGATGCTGTGTTACGCCTCGCGACCGCCCGACCCCGAAGTCGTCGGCGACGGCTGGCGCGACAGCTGGCTGCAACGGCTCAAGACCCAACCGTTTCCGCTCGCGACCTGGCTCGAGCATCAACGCAAGGACGAGTACTGGAAGCACGGTTCTATCGGCGAAGACTACGGCGCGATCGAGATCCCGGCGCTGGTGATATCCGGCTGGGGCGACGGTTACGTCAACGCGCCGCCGGCGGCGGCGCTGAACCTGAAATCCGCCAGGGCGATCAACGGGCCGTGGATTCACAAGTATCCGCACTTCGCCTGGCCGAGACCGCGGATCGATTTCGTCGCCGAGGCGATCGCCTGGTGGGATCGCTGGCTCAAGGGTATCGATAACGGCGTCGACGCCCTGCCGGCCTACCGCGCCTATATCCTCGAAAACGTCAGGCCGCTGCGGCGGCGCGAATTCGATCCGGGCCGCTGGGTCGCGGTGCCCGAGCTGCCGGCGACCGATACGCGCAATCGCCATTACTACCTCGCGCCGAATCGCCAGCTGCTCGACATTCCCGGGCGCAGCCAGGAAAAAATCGTGATTTCGCCGCAGGATACCGGCAGCGCCTGCGGCGAATTCTTCCCGCTGCAACCCAACGGCGAGATGCCGACCGATCAGCGCCGCGACGATTCGGGCTCGCTGGTTTTCGACAGCGGCACCCTGCATCAGCCGATCGAAATTCTCGGTCGACCCGTGTTGCGTTTGAAAATTTCTATCGATAAACCGCTCGGCATGATCGCCGTTCGGCTCAACGACATTCATCCCGACGGCGCGGTTTCGCGCGTGAGCTGGGGCGTGTTGAACCTCGCGCACCGCAAGAGCAACGAGAATCCCGAAGCGATGGTGCCGGGGCGCGCCGAATCGGTTGAAATCCTGCTCAACGAATGCGGTTACCGTTTCATGCGCGGACACCGGATGCGAATCTCGCTGTCGACCAGTTACTGGCCGATGATCGTGCCGCCGCCGGAGCCGGTGACCGCGACGATCAAGCTGGGACCCGATGCCGTGCTGGCGCTGCCGGTGCGTGGCGGTGTCGACCGCTACGAGATGCCCGAGCCGGCCGACGAAAACCCGCTGCCCGAATACCCGCTGCACGAGCCGGCGCTGAGCCGGCGCTGGATCGAGCGCAATTTCCAGACCGGCCAGTCGCATTACCGCGTGATTGACGACACCGGCGAGATCGAGATTCCCGGGCACGGACTCCGCACCCGTCACCGCCACGACGAGCGCACCAGCATCACCGTCGACGACCCGCTCAGCTACCGTTCGCTGAGCCGCTATATTTGCTGGATGCGCCGCGGCGACTGGTCGATTCGCACCGAGGCCGAGAGCGAGTTTCGCTGCGACGCCGACAATTTCTATGTCCAGGCGCGGGTCCGTGCCTACGAAGGCGACGAACTGGTGCACGAGCGCGAATGGGACGAGCGCGCGATCGCGCGCGATCACCTGTAGCACGAAACTGTCAAATTATTGCCGATTCGGGCGCGCCGATCGGGGAAAAGCGATTGTTTTAAACTATTGGGGTCGCACTGGCCAATACTGCTAAAATAGTCAAAATTTTGGCAGTTAACGAGCATTTACATGGCCAGATTACCACGATACTCAATAATAAATCAGCCGCAACACATCATTCAGCAGAGCAAAGACGGACAAAAAATATTCAATCAGAAACAGGATTACCAGTATTTTTACGATTGTCTGGAGGCGGCCGCCTTTAACTACCAGCTGAAGATCCATGCGTACGCGCTGCTACCGGACCACGTCCAGGTGCTCGCAAGCCCCGGCAATCCCGACAGCATTTCGCGCACGATCCAGTCGATCGGCCGCAACTACGTCCAGTACTTCAACGAGACCTACGGCACGACCGGCACGCTGTGGGACGGCCGCTACCGCGCGACCGTACTCGACGACAAGCCCTACCTGCTGACCTGCAGCCGCTATATCGAGACCGCGCCGGTGCGCAGCGGTCTCGTCGCCAAGCCGAAGGAATACCCGTGGAGCAGCTACGCGAGCAACGCGCTCGGGCACGAGGATGCGATGGTCAGTCCGCATCGCGAATACCAGCGGCTCGGGTCGTCGCCGGCCGAACGCAGCAAGGCTTACCGCGCCCTGTTCAAGCAGAAGCTCTCCGCCGAGACCGTCGCGACGATCACCGACTCCGTGCTCAAGGGCTGGGCCCTCGGCGATGCCCGCTTCGCGGCCCGCGTCGAAAAACTGAGCGGCCGGCGCGCGACGCGCCTGCCCAAGGGTCGTCCGCGCCGGAAATGACGGCTACACTGGTCGCATGGACGCCGACCAGGACGATAAGGGCGCCGGCCTCAGGTTCCCACCCCCGCTGATCGCGGTCGTCACGATCGCCCTCGCGTGGCAGCTCGACCGCTTCTTGCCGTGGCCGATTCTGCCCGCCGCCGGCTGGTGGCCGCTCGGCGCCGCCTGCGTCGGCGCCGCGCTGGCGCTGGCGCTCGTCGCGGTCTGGCAATTGCACCGCGCCGGCACCGCGATCGAGCCCTGGCGGCCGACTACCGCGGTAGTGCGGCGCGGCGTCTACCGGTTCAGCCGAAACCCGATCTATCTCGCCTTCTGCCTCGCTACGTTCGGCATCGGCCTGTGGCTCGACAGCGGCTGGATCGTCGCCGCCGTCGCGCCGGTCGCCGTGCTGTTGTACTGGCTGGTCATTCGCCGCGAGGAAGCCTACCTCGAATCCAGATTCGGCGACGCCTATCGCGCCTATTGCCGCCAGGTCCGCCGCTGGATCTAGTTGATTTTCCCGGCTAGCGGCGGAGGGCGACGAAGGTCGCGTCGAGGACGGCTTCGGGGGTGTCGCCGATGGTGATTTCGAGCCGCATCCTGCCCTTGCCGGCGTCACGCACGCCGGCGGCGAACGCTTCGCGCGCGTCGGCGCTGCAAGCGGTGCGGCATTCGATCGGCCCGCGTACCGGCGCCCGGTAGCGGATTTCGGCCTTGCCGACGACCAGCTCGGCGTCGAGCCCGAGCACGTCGATCAGGTGCATGCACAGCGCCCAACCGCTCAACACCGCGAGCGAATAGAGGCTGCCGGCGAAGCCGGTGCCGTGGATATTCACGTTGGGCTCGAGCGGCGCGCCGACCCGGATTCGGTCCACATCGAGCTCGACGATCGAGAACTGCATCGCGTCGGCGAGCGGTATCGTCGTTCGAATCTTGTCCTGCAGCGCGCGCGCGGCATCCACGTCAGTATCCCCGTTCACGGTCGACCCGGTGCAGCAGCGGCTCGCCGGCCCGCAGGCGTCGATAGTTTTCGGCGATATCGGCGATTGCGTCGCCTAGGTGATAACCCGACACGTGCGGCGTCAGCTGGACTTTCGGATGCCGCCACAGCGGATCGTCCGCCGGCAGCGGCTCGACCGACATCACGTCGAGCACGGCGCCGGCGAGCAGGCCGTCGTCGAGCGCGCGCATCAGGTCGGGCTCGTCGACCTGGTCGCCGCGACCGAGGTTGACGAACAGCGCGTCGCCGCGAAAGCGGCCGAAACAATCGTAGTCGAACAGGCCCCGCGTCGCCGGCGTCGACGGTAGCGCGGCGATCACGTACTCGGCCCGCGCAAGAACCTCGGCGAGTCCGTCGTCACCGACGAAGGACGCCACGCCGGCGATGTCCTTCGGCCCGCGGCTCCAGCCGACGACTTCGAACCGGTTGTCGACGAAACGCCGCGCGACCAGGCCGCCGACGCGGCCGAGACCGAGCACGGCGACGGTCGTCTCGGCGGCGATGCGCGGCGGATAGTGCAGCCATTCGGCGCGCGCCTGCTGCTCGCGGTAGGCGCGGACATGGCGTTGCTCCTGCAGCACGTAGGCGAGCGCATACTCGGCCATCTCCTCGCCCGAGGTACGGGTTTGCAGGCGCACGACCTGGATCGACGGCGGCAAGGACTCGTCGGCGAGGATGTTGTTGACGCCGGCGCCGGTCTTCTGGATGACCCGCAGATTCGGGTAACGCAGGGCCTCGCCGGGATGGTAGGCGCTGACCGTCAGCATTTCGATCTCGTCGGGCGCGCCCGGCTCGGCGGCAACGCGATAGTCGGCCTCCGGGTCGTGGCGCAGCAATTGCGCGCGCAATTCCTCGTCGCGCAACCACTGCGGCTGTTTGATGTCGATCAGTAGCGCCATGCCTCGGCTTCGTCGTCGCGTCGGCTGCCATCTTGCCGGATGTGCGCGCCGATTTGAACCCGAAAAACATGCGTTCCGCCGCTTTTTTCGCTACCCTCTGCAAGCTGCGCGAATCGCCCGGGTCGACGTCTCGCGACGGCGCGCAACCGGGGAACGGTGACCGACCAACGGAGGAGTAGCAATCCATGCCAGGCAATTATCCCGATCGAATCCGGCGCCTGCCGCTTTACGACGGCCGCTTCGACGCCTACCGGCTGGAGGCCGGCGGCGGCGACGTGCTGTTCGCTTCCTACCCGGCGGGCACGTCGATCGAGCCGCACGTTCACGACACCGACAATCACGGCGTCATCACGCGTGGCGAACTGATTCTCACGATCGGCGACGACGAAACCCGTTACGGCGTCGGCGACTGGTACCACGTGCCGGCCGGCACCGAGCACGCCGCGCGCTTCGAGGTCGACACCGACGAGATCGAAATCTGGTTCCAGCCATGAGCACGGTGCTGTGGGCGAACATGCTGCACGAAGGGCGGGTCGTCTGTGACGAGCGCGACAAATACGCGCTCTACAAGCACAGCAAGAAACTCGACAAGCTGACGCGCAAGCTCGGCGTGACGAGTTTTCTCGCCGCGCAGGATCTCACCGATGCGCAGTTCAACCTGTCGAACGACCCGCTGCCCGACGGCATGGAGTCGACCGACCAGTTGATGGCGCAATCCGGCACCTGGCTCGCGGCCCAGGACGCGATCGAGATGCTCGAGCGGCTGATCGGCCACATCCGCGACGAGCAGGTCAAGTTCGGCCTGTTTCGCGACGATCGCGACGACGTGGTGCGCGAGCTCGAGGAAAGCCTCGAACTCGCGCGCAAGGCCGACGCGGTCAACGGGCAGTTCAATTTCAGCGTCGTCATGTAGGTTACAGGAGAGGATACGTCAGCATGCGGGCACAACGACTCGATCACCTGGTTTTGACCGTCGCCAGCATCGAACGCACGGTCGACTTCTACGTCCGCGTGCTCGGCATGGAGCGCGTCGATTTCGGCGAGGGCCGCGTGGCGCTGACCTTCGGCGAGCAAAAAATCAATCTGCACGAGGTCGGCAGCGAGTTCAAACCCAACGCGCGGCGGGCGCTGCCGGGCAGCGCCGACCTGTGTTTCGTCATCGACGTGCCGGTAGCGCGCGCGCTGGCGCGCCTCGAATCCTTCGACGTCGACGTCATCGAGGGGCCGGTCCGGCGCAGCGGCGCGCGCGGCGAAATCCTGTCGGCTTATTTTCGCGACCCGGACGGCAACCTGATCGAGGTTTCGAACTACGTCGACGCCGGTGGATCGCGGCCGTGAAGCGCGCGCGGCCGGGATGACGCCGCGGGCGGGACCCCGGCCATGGAAACCGTCCACGCCATCGTCATCGGCGGCCTGCTGCTGCTCGTGATTTGCGTCGCCGCGTGGCTCGCGGAACAACGGCGTTTCGGGCGCCTGCTCGCCGCGCAACACCCGGAACTCGCGCGCGAGTTGACCGCCGGCGAGCGCATTCGCTTCTGTCAACTGGGCCGCCACCGGCAGTTCGCCGACGCCGAACTGCGCGCCGCCGGCGAGCGGCTGCGACGCCGTCACCGGTTGCTGGTGCCGGCGATTACGCTGCTGATCTGCCTGGTCACGATTTTGATCGTGTTGTCGAGCGATCCCGGCAACGTCGACGATACGCTCTGGGTCTACTGAGATCCGGTCAGATCACGATATCGAGTCGCGCCAGCGGTTCCGGGTCGGCGGCGGCGAAGTGCAGCGTGACCCGTTCGCGGCGATCGCGCGGAATCCGGTTGTACAGCCAGTCGCGCGCATTGAGCGGGTGGTCGAGCAGGTAAAACTGCGTCGTCAGGCGTTCGCGCCCGTCGTGCCAGACCTTGACGTGGATGTGCGGCGTACGCCCGGGGTAAGGGACCGGCTTGATCGTGCGGAACGCGTAGCCGCCGTCCGCAGCGGTCACCGACCGGCCGAAACCCTGGAAGGCCCGGTCGCGGAAATCGTGGTTCGGATCGCGCCGGTGCAGGTAGACGCCGTTCGCGTCGCACTGCCAGATCTCGACCTGCGCTCCGGCCAGCGGTCGGCCGTCACGGTCGAGCACGCGACCGGCGAGACGCACGATTTCGCCGCCGGCGAGTTCGACCTCGTCGGCGACGCGCACGAGATCGCTGTCGTCGTCGGCGTGGCGCATCGCCGGCAGCGGATAAAACGGGCCCTCCGTCCCCCCCGGCGTCGGCATCGCCGCGCGTACGGCGCCGGCCACGGGGGCCGCAATCAAGCCGAGCACGAGTTGCCGCCGCCGGCGATTCACTGGATCATTCATCGCGCTGTCCCTAAAATAACCTGACCGCGGGAGTGTAACGCAAAGCCGGCTCCCGCACATCCGTTGACAGGGTCACCGACATGACCGACGACAATTTGCCTACCCGCGACCTGATCGGTTACGCCGACCGGCCACCCGAGGTGGTCTGGCCCGGCGAGGCTCGCGTCGCGATCAATTTTTGCATCAACTACGAGGAAGGCGGCGAACTGTGCATTCTCAACGGCGACGACCGCTCCGAGGTCCGGCTGTCGGACGTCGCCGTAGAGACTCGCATCGGCGGTCGCGATCTCAATATCGAATCGAGCTACGAGTATGGCGCCCGCGTCGGTTACTGGCGCCTGCTGCGCGCGTTTACCGAGCGCGGGCTGCCGGCGACGGTCAACCTCGTCGGCCTCGCCGGCTGGCAGAATCCGCGCGCGCTGCAGGCCATGATCGACGCCGGTTTCGACCTGCAGCCGCACGGCTGGCGCTGGATCGATTACTACGAGCTCGACGCGGCCACCGAGCGCGAGTACATCCGCAACAGCATCGAGCAGGTGCGCGAGCTGACCGGCGAACCGCCGCTCGGTTACTATGCCGGCCTGCCGTCGCTCAATACCCGCCGGCTGGTCGCCGAAAGCGGCGTGTTCCTGTACGACTCGGACGTCTACAACGACGACCTGCCCTACTGGTCGCCGGATTATCCGGATTTACTGCTGATCCCGTACTCGCTCGACACCAACGATTCGAAATTCGGCCGCGCCGAGAGCGACTACCAGCTCGGCGCGGAGTTTTTCACCTACCTGAAAGACAGCTTCGACCAGCTCTACGCCGAGGGCGAGACCGGGCCGCGGATGATGACGGTCGGGCTGCACGCGCGTCTGATCGGCCGTCCCGGCCGGATCGCCAGCCTGCACCAGTTCCTGGACTACGTGAAGGGGCATGACCGGGTCTGGGTTTGCCGGCGCAACGAGCTCGCGCGGCACTGGGCCGAACATTACCCCAATCTGCGGCGACCGGCCTGAGGGCGCGGCGGAGTTGCCAAGCACCGCATTTGTGCGAGAATAGCGGTTTAACTCGATTCGTTCACGCCATGGGCAATTCCGAACTACTCGCCAGCCTGCAGGCCAGCTTTATCGGTCGAGATACCGAGTACCCGACGGTAGGCGGCAGCCGCGGGCCGCGAGTCTACCTCGATTCGGCGGCGTCGACGCTGATGCTGGCACCGGCCTACCAGGTCGGCCACGAGTTTCTGCAGCATTACGCCAGCACCCACTCCGACCTGCACTACGCCGCGCGCGGCGCGTCGCAGGCCTTTCACTGGGCGCACGAAAAGGTGCTCGAGTTCGTCGATGCCGACCCCGAGGTCTATTGCGCGTTTTTCGCCGGCAGCGGCGCGACCGCGGGCTTCAACCGCATGGCCGCGAGCCTCGCCGAGACCCGGCCCGAGCGCGAAGTCGTGCTGGTCTCCGAGATGGAGCATCATTCCAACGACTTGCCGCACCGGCATCATTTCGAGAGCGTGGTTCACATCCCCTGCCTCGGCGAATTCGAGCGCTACGGCGCGCTCAACATGGAGCGCCTGCGTTTGTTGATCGAGGAACACAATCACAAGATCAATTACATCGCCGTAACCGGCGCCAGCAACGTCTCCGGCGCGATCACGCCGCTGGCCGAGGTCGCGAGCCTCGCCCACCAGGTCGGCGCCTACCTGATCGTCGACGCGTCGCAGATGATCGCCCATGCGCCGGTCAGCATGAACGATGCCGATATCGACGTGCTGGTATTTTCCGGCCACAAAATTTACGCGCCCGGGTCCCCGGGAGTCGTCATCGCGCGCCGCGAAGTCCTGAACCGGATCGCGCCCTGCGAACTCGGCGGCGGCATGGTCGACGATGTCTACCTCGAGCAATACATGACGACCGCGACCTTGCCCGACCGCGAGGAAGCCGGTACGCCCAACATCGTCGGCGCGATCACGCTCGGCGCGGTGCTCGACCTGTTGAACCGAATCGGCATGGACAAGGTCCGGGAGAAGGAAATCGACCTGATCAATCATGCATGGCAGGGGCTGTCGTCGATCGACGGCGTGACCCTCTATGGCCCCGACCCGGCAGATATCCCGCGTACCGGTACCATCGCATTCAACATCAAGGGCTTCGACCACGGCCTGACCGCGGCCGCGCTCAACGACTATCACAATATCCAGGTGCGCAACGGCTGCTTTTGCGCGCACCCCTACGTGCGCGAATTGCTGAAGAAGGAAATGTGGGAGATGGACATCGACCTCGACGCGCCCGACGCCGACGACCAGATCGAGCGCAAGCGCGGCATGGCGCGCGCGAGCCTCGGCCTGTATACGACGCGTGACGACATCGACGCGCTGATCGACGCGGTGCGCGACCTCGCCGGCCGCCGCGAAGAAATCCTCGCCACCTACGAACCGGTCGGGCGCAATGGTTACCGCCACACGAAATTCAGCCCGGCGCCGCAGGACCTGTTCGACCCCGAGCGCACGCTGGCGAATTACATTGCCGCCGAGGGCTGAACGTCCCGCCGCCCGCTCGGCCGCAGCCGTGAAAATCGAAGCCATCGAAGTCCATATCCTCGGCGGTCCCGCCGAGGAGAGCCGCCCGCACTGGGTCAGTCATTATCCGGTTCCGGCGGCCAACGAGTTGCTCGTGATCCTGCGCGCCGAGGGCGGCGTCACCGGCTTCGGTCTCGGCAGCAGCAACGGTCCGCTGGATGCGACCGCGGCGATGTTCGCCGATGGCCTCGCCGACTTCATCGTCGGCGCCGACGCGCGCGCGCCCGAGCGGTTGTATGCGCAGCTGACCGCGCTGACCTGGCAACGCGTCGCCTTCGAAAGAGGCTGGGGCAAACCGCAAATCGGGCTGGCCGCGGCCGCGGTCGACATCGCGATGTGGGATCTGCTCGGCAAGCTGACCGGACAACCGCTCTACCGCCTGTTCGGCGGCCATCGCGATGCGGTGCCGTGCTACGTGACCTGCGCCTACTACCGCGACGGCAAGGATGAAGCCGAGCTGCGCGAGGAAATGCAGATGCTCAAGAAGCAGGGCCATCGCGCGTTCAAGGCCAAGATCGGCGGGCTCGAGATCGAAGCCGACGTGGCGCGGCTGCGCGCGATCCGCGACGTCATCGGCGCCGACGCCGAGCTGATGATCGACGTCAACGGCGGCTGGGATCTCGCGACCGCGACGCGCGCGGTGAAGCTACTGCCCGAGATCGACCCGCGCTGGCTCGAGGAGCCGGTGCCCTGGTACGACGACCGGCGGCTGCTCAAATTGCTCGCGCAGCAAACCGACATCCCGCTGTCGGCCGGCGAGAGCGAGATGACCGCGCACGGTTGCCGCGCGCTGCTCGAGGAACAGGCGATCCGCGTGCTGCAGTTCGACTGCACGCGCATGGGCGGTTTCACGATGGGGCGCAAGCTCGCCGCGCTGGCCGAACTGAACCACGTCGAGGTCGCGCCACACCACGATTGTTTCCTGCACGCGCACATCGTCGCCGCGAGCCCGGCGGGGCTGATCGTCGAATCCTTCACCGACCCCGAGCGCGACCCGCTGCAAGCGGAACTGTTTGCCGACCCGCCGCGAATCGAGGACGGCACCCTCTACCTCAAGGACGAACCCGGCCTCGGGCTCGAGCTGCGCCCCGATACGGTCGAGAAATACGGCCGTCGGATCCTCTGACCGGGCGTAACCGGTTAACCCCGCTTAATCCCGGCGCGCCTGCTGGTCGAAAAACGATGCCGTTTGCGGCAGTTGCGGCAACGGGATGTCGAACGGCGTGCAGCGCACGCGGCCGCTGGGCGCGCCGCGCACGAGCTCGCCCTGGTGGCGGCTCGGCACCGGGTTCGGCGAACACGGCAGCGCGTCGTCGGCCGTGTAGACCGCGATGAACAGCGTGCGCGGCCGATCCGAGTGGTTGGGCGCCGAGCCATGCAACAGGCGCGTGTGCATCAGGCAAACCGAGCCGGCGCGCCCGGTACAGCTGGTCGCGCGCTCGATGCAGTCGCGCGCCACGTCGTCGGCGACCGCGCCGGTGAATACGCCGTCGTGCCACAGGTCGTGGATCTCGCCGCGATGCGATCCCGGCACGATCTGCAGCGGCCCGTTGTCGGCGGTCACGTCGTCGACGAACAGCAGCGCGGTGACGAGATCGTCGTTGCTGTGCGGCGTGAACGGAAAGTCCTGGTGCCACTTGACCGCGGTCGCGGCGCCGGGCAGCTTGGAATTGATCTTGCCGTGATGAAACCGGATCGCCGGCCCGATCAGCTCGGCGACGCAATCGGTCATACGGCTGGTGCGCATCGCGTCGTCATAGGCGGCCGAGATCTCGGTCGGCGAGTTGACGCGCCGCAACGCCGGGCTGTCGGCGGCATGCCCCGGTTCGACATCGAAGCGCGGGCGACCGTCGACGGTCTCGCCCCAGGGCGCGTCGTGCGCGCGGCTGTCGTCGACCCAGGCGGCAAACTCGGCGCGCAACGCGTCGAGCTGCGCCGGCGCGACCGCGTCCTCGACGAGCAGGTAGCCCTCGGTACGGAAAAAATCGACCTGCGACTGGCTGAGTTGTGTCATCGGCGCTTTCCGGCGTTAAAAACAGCAATATAACCGATCGCCGCGGCCGAATAAATTTCGACTTTTCGATTCGCTGGATCGAAGTTTCCGAGCCATTGTCTTGACACCGGCCGGCCGCGACTTTTCTAATGCGGTTTTGTTCACGAGGAATTCCGATGGCGCTCAAGACTCTGCATGACAAGGGCTCGCGCACGCTCGCGATCCACGCCGGCGAAGACCCCGATCCGACCACCGGCGCGTCGTCGCCGAGCCTGGTCATGTCGAGCACCTACGTGGTCGACGAGGAGATCAGTTTCTCGGCCAACAACCTGAGCGCCGAGACGCCGTTCGTCTATACCCGCTGGGACAACCCGACGACGCGCAAGCTCGAGCAAAAGCTTGCCGTGCTCGAGCGCGCCGAGGCTTGCGCCGCCTTCGCGTCGGGCATGGCGGCGAGCACCGCGGTGCTGCTGGCGCATCTGCGGGCGGGCGATCACCTCGTCATCAGCAATACCAATTATCCGGGCACCGCCGAAGTCGCGCGCGACACGCTGCCGCGCTTCGGCATCGACGTGAGCCCGGTGGATAGCTCGGATCTCGACTGCATCCGCGCGGCGATGCGCGATTCGACGCGCCTGGTCTGGGTCGAGACGCCGTCGAATCCATTGCTGCGAATCACCGACTTGCGCGGCGCGGCCGAGATCGCGCACGCCGGCGGCGCGCTGCTGGCGGTCGATTCGACCTTCGCGTCGCCGCTCGCGACCCGCCCGCTCGAACTCGGCGCCGACCTGGTGGTGCATTCGCTGACCAAGTACATCGGCGGCCACGGCGACGCGATGGGCGGCGCGGTCTGCGGCAGCCAGGCGCTGCTCGGGCCGCTGCGCGGCGAGGGGCTGGTTCACTTTGGCGGGGTAATCAGCCCGTTCAACGCCTGGCTGATCCTGCGCGGCATGGCGACGCTGCCGCTGCGCATGCGCTGCCACGAACAGAATGCGCTGGCGCTGGCGCTGTTTCTCGAAAACCATGCCGGCGTCGAGCTGGTGCGCTATCCCGGGCTCGAGTCGCATCCGCAGCACGCGCTCGCGCGCGCGCAGATGGACAATTTCTCCGGCATGATCTGTTTCCGTACGCCCGATCCGAAGGCGGTCGCGCAGCGCATGATGCGCGAGCTCGAGATCATCCACTACGCGGTCTCGCTCGGCCATCATCGCAGCCTCGTCTACCTGATGCAGACCGACGATCTGATCGGTTCGTCGTACCGTCTCGACGGCGCCGAGCTCGACAAGTATCGCAGCGTCGCCGGCGACGGCGTGTTCCGCCTTTCGGTCGGGCTCGAGGACAGCATCGACCTGATTCGCGACCTCGAGCGCGTGCTCGGATGAGTACGCGCGGCGCGGTTCTGAGCGCCGCGGCGGCCGCCCTGTTCGGCGAACTCGAGCACGCCGGCGTCGTCGTGCCGCGCCGCGAGGCGCTTGCCGAGCACCGTGCCACCGTCCGCGCGGGGTTTACGCCGTGGGTCGAAGCCGCGGTCGCGGCCTTCGACGGCGCGATCGAAAGCGAAACCATCGCCGAAGTCGACTGCCGCGTGCTGACCCCGGCCGGCTGGGACGCCGGGCGCGACGCCTGCGTGCTCTACGCCTTCGGTGGCGGCTTCGTCAGCGGCAGCACCTTCGAGGACCAGATCGTCGCCGCGCCGCTGGCGCAGTCCGCCGGCGCGCGCGTCGTCATGCCCGAGTACCGCCTGTCGCCCGAACACCCCTACCCGCTGCCGCAACGCGACATGCATGCGGTCTACCCCGCGCTGCTGGACCGTCACGACGCGGCGCGGCTCGCGGTTGCCGGCGAATCGGCCGGCGGCAACCAGGCGCTCGGCCTGTTACAGCACGCCCGCGATCACGACCTCGTGCTGCCGGCGTGCGCGATCCTGATATCGCCGTGGTGCGATCTGGCGAATCGTGGCGACAGCCACGACTTCAACGACGGCCGCGATCCGACGCTCGACAACGCCTGGGTCGACCGCGCCGCCGAGTGGCACGCCGGCGGCACGCCGCGCGACGATCCCGGCGTGTCGCCACTCTACGCCGACATGGCGGGGCTGCCGGCAACGCTGATCACCAGCGGTTCGCGCGATTTACTGCTGAGCCAGTGCCTGCGGCTGGCGGCGAAGCTGCGCGCGGCCGGGGTCGATTGCGATCTGCGCGTTCACGACGGGCTCTGGCACGTGTTCGAGTTCTACCCGATCCCCGAGGCCGCGGTCTCGATCGGCGAAGCCGCGAATTTCATTCGCGCTCACTGCGTCGCGTAAATCTCGCGGTTGACGCGCAGGTAACCGTCGCCCCGGTGCTTGATCCGCGCGCCAACGTGGGCGTGCAGCGCCGGCAGCGCGTGAAACGGCACCGACGCGAGGTAATGGTGCTCGGCATGGTAGGGCATGTTCCAGGCGAGAAAATTGACCCACGGCACCGTGTAGGTCGTGCGCGTGTTTTCGAGCATATTGTCGCTGAAGTCGCAGCCGCTGTGCTCGGCCAGCAGGTACAGTCTGAGCAATGGTTGCGCGATCAGCGCCGGCAATATCCAGTACCACCAGATCGCGGCGCTCGAAAACAGGATGCTGCCGCCGATCAGCAGCGCGTAGCCGGCGACGTGCACGCGCGCCTCGTCGATGACGCGGCGGTGCAGGCGCGCTTCGATGTAGGCTTCGTCGACCGTGCCCGCGGCGTGGCGCCAGAGCGTGCGCGCCGCCTGCCACCAGGTCGGCAGGCCGGTCAGGTAAAGCCAGTAGCGGCCCCGCATCAGCGGCTTCATGTCGAGCAGCTCGGGATCGAGTTCGGGATTTTGGGTGTGCCGGTGGTGGGCAAAATGGAACGCGCGAAAATACTGAAACGGCAGCAGCAGCAAAAACCCGATCGGCGCCGCAACCGCGTTGTTGATCCAGCGGGTCCTGAACGCGGTCAGGTGAATGCACTCGTGCAGCGGCGCGAACAGAAAGATCAGCAGGGCGCCGTAGAACGGAATCGTCAGCAACAGCCACGGCGTGCCGAGGCTCGCGTGCATGCCGAGGCCGGCGAGCACCAGCAAACCCAGGTGTGCGCCGAGCTGGACCGCGCCCTTCAGGTCGGAGCGCGCGGTCAGCTGCGCGATCACGTCGGGAGGTAATTTGTCGCTGCGAATGTTGCTCATGCGAACGGATAGGTTTCGATCACGGCGTATTTTACGCCATTGCCGGCCGCGCGCGACTCGATCAGCGCGAACTCTTCGACCGGCCACGCCAGCGGCTCGAACTCCGGCATCGCGGGCAGGTGCGCGAGCTTGCGCGCGAAGGTCACGTGCGGTCGGTAGGGTCGCTTTTCCGGCCGATAGTCACAGGACTTGAGCGCGCGGCCGAGGGACTCGTGGAGCCGCGCCAGCGCGGCCGGCATCTCCTCACAACCGAGCCAGCCGATGCGCGGCCTGGCGAAGAAACCGGCGATATCGACGACGAGTTCGAAGGTCTCGCCGCGCGCCGCGAAGGCCGCCTCGCGCAGGCAGTCGCGTTCGGCGAAAGAGACATCGCCGACGAAATGCAGCGTCAGGTGCAGGTTGTGGTCCGGCACCCGCCGCGCCGGCCTTTGCAGCGCGACGCTGCCGGCGATGCGCGCGAGCCGCCCGCGCACCGCGTCGTCCGGCCACAATGCAAAAAAGACCCGCGTATCCCTCTTCTCCCGCATGATTCAGGCTCCTCCCGGACTATTTTTCTGCCGAGGCGTGGAGTCCGCGGGAGAACAATTCTGCCCTACCCCGAATAATCGCATTCAGAGCAACGGCACGTCGGGGACCCAGACGTAGCCATCGGCATCGATGATGTGGGCTTCGCGCAGGCCGTGGTCGGGCTGGTCGCGCGGGCCGTCGAGCACCTTGAAGCCCTGCTCGCGCGCGCGCTTCGCGGCACCGTCGGGATCGCAGCCGTGCAGGCGTAATTCGACCCCGGCGCCGCGGCGCGGCGCCGAGCGGGTGTCGGCGAGCAGCGGATGCTTGTCGTAGGTATGATCGGCATGCACCATCCAGTCGGCGCCGTAGCCGCGCACGATCAACAGGTCTTCGTCCTCGTGCAGCAGTTCGACCCGCAGCACGTCGCGGTGCAGGATCAGCGCGCGCGCGAGGTCGGCGGTCAGCAGGTTGACGGTAAAGCCGGCGAGCGACTGGCCGTAATCGCTCGCCGCCATGAACGGCTTCTTGCTGCTCTTTTTCATCTCCGCGTTCGCCCCGCAACCGCGTCACGATATAGCAATGTTAAGGCTTTCGACGGCGGGGAACAACGGAGCCTAGCGCGGGGCCCCGCCGAAGCGAAGGGTTGCGAGCGCGCCGAGCGCGAGCAGGCCGAAGAACGCGCCGATCATGGCGTGCCAACCGATGCCGTCGTAGAGATAGCCCGGCAGCCACGAGCCGAGCGCGCCGCTGAAGTAATAGATCGACACGTAGAGACCGTTGACGACGCCCTTGTGTTCCTGCGCCAGCTGGTTGGCCAGCCCCGACAGGAGCGCGTGCAACAGAAAGAAGCCGCCGGCGAGCAGAAACATCGTCAGGATCAGGCCTTCGTAGGCGACGAACCACAGCAGCGCGAGGCCGACGCCATGCACCGCGATCGCGAGCAGCAGGCCGTTGCGGTCGCTGCCGGCGCGGCGGCCGATCGCGTCGCTGTAAAACGAGATCGGCACGCCGGTCAGGTAGCCGAGATAGAGCAGCGAGACCAGCAGCGGGGTCGCTCCCGGATCGATATCCTGCAGGTGAAACGGCGCCAGGTTGAGGATGCCGGAGAACACGAAGAAAACGCTCGCCAGCACGACGAACATCAGCCGGTAGTCGCGATCGCGCAGCACCCGCGCGATGCCGTGATGATCGAGGCGGGCGAAATTGACGTCGCTGTCGGCTTCGACGCGCAGCAGCAGCAGCAGGGGCACGAGCTGCAGCAGCCCCATGACGACGAAGGCGCTGCGCCAGTCGAAGGCGCTGGCGAAGATTCCGCCGACCAGCCGGCCGCCGAAGCCGCCGAGGATCGTCGCGCCGATGTAAAATCCCATCGCGCGGCGCACCTGCGCGGCCGCTACCGTGCTCGCGCAATAGGTCATCAGCGCGGTGAAGATCGCCGGCAGGAGCAGGCCCTGTAACAGGCGCAGCGTCAGCAGATGCCAGAATTCGGTCGCCAGGCGGAAACAGACCAGGTCGATGCCGAGTAACGCCAGCGCCACGAGCAGCATCAACCGCGCCGGAATCGCCTGCAGGAAATAGCCGTAGACGATCGGCGCGACCGCCAGCGGCAGCATCGCCAGCGTCATCAACAGGCCGGCGTCGCTCGCCGAGACGCCGAATTCGGCAGCCAGCAGGGGCAGCATTGGCTGCGGGATGTAGAGCGTGCCGAACGACACGACCGTCGCGATCAGCGCGACCACGAGCTTGCGTGAAAACATCACGGCGTCGGCGGCTATTCCGGATCGAAGGCGCGGGCAAACGTGAACGCCCGCGGCGTCGGACCGTCGCGGCGCAGCGCGTCGAGCCGCGCGCCGGCCTCGTCGAGCGTCGGGATCGAGCCCGCCGGAATCCACCAGAGCACCGAGTAAGCCTCGTCCATGACATCGAACCAGTCGTGGCGCCGAGCGAGCAGCTCGCGATGCGCCGTGCGAAACGCGAACTGGCGCAGGCTTTCGAGGTCGTGCCAGACGCTCATGTTGACGAGCATGTCGGTGCCGAAATAATCGATCGCGGTCGCATCGCCGTCCTCGGTCTGCAGACGCCAGACGAAACCCGGCGCGGAGTCGGCGAGCGCATTGATGTCCTCGAGTCGTTCGACGAAACCCGCCATGCCCGGCGTATCGAGCGGATACTTCATGCGCGCGATGTTCAGCTGCGCCAGGTGATGCTCGGCCAAAAAAAACTCCCGCTGATGGAATGACCACATCATAGCAGCCAACAGCGATCAACCCGAGACCAGCAGTCCGGCAATCATTACGAATACGGCACGTCATTGCGAGGAGCCCCGGCGCCAGCCGGGGCGACGAAGCAACCTCCCGACGCTTGCCGAATCCCGGGAAACTTCTTCGCCGGCTACCGCCGGCTCGCAATGACCGGCAATGAAACCGTTTGGTGCCGCCGAAACCACGGGAATCGAAACGTGCGACGCGCCGCTTTTCGATTACACTGCCGGGATGGAGTTGTGGATTCCGTTGACGATCGCGGCGGCGTTTTTTCAGAACATTCGCTCGGCGCTGCAAAAACATTTAAAAGGCCGCCTGTCGACACTCGGCGCGGCTTACGTGCGTTTCCTGTACGCGCTGCCGGTCGCCTTCGCGTACCTGCTGATCATCCTCGCGCTCGGCGGGCACGAGGTGCCGGCGATGACGGCCGGCTTCCTGTTCTACGCGCTGGCCGGCGGGATCTGTCAAATCCTGTTCACAATATTCCTGCTGTGGCTGTTTTCGTTTCACAACTTCGCCGTCGGCACGACCTTCTCCAAGCTCGAGACGATCATGGTTGCGATCTTCGGCCTGCTGCTGCTCGGCGACCGGTTGACCGCCGCGGTGGTGTTCGCGATCGCGCTCTCGACGGTCGGCCTGATCGTGCTCGGCGCCGGCCGGGAACGGCTCGGCTGGCGTTCGCTGCTCGCCGGCCTGTGGCGGCTTCCGACGCTGATCGGCCTCGCCTGCGCGGCCTGGCTCGGCCTGTCGGTGGTATTTTTCCGCGCCGCGTCACTGTCGCTCGGCCTCGACAATTTCCTGCCGGCGGCCGCGTTTACGCTGTTCGTCGTGCTCGTGCTGCAATCGCTGATCATGGCCGCGATCATCGCCTGGCGCGAACCGGGACAGCTCGGCGCGGTCGGTCGGCACTGGCGGCCGGCGGCGCTGGTCGGCCTGTCGGGCGGGCTCGCGTCGATCGGCTGGTTCAGCGCGTTCACGCTGCAAAACGCAACCTACGTGCGCGCGCTCGGCCAGATCGAGCTGGTTTTCACGTTCATTGCGACGCTGTTCTTCTTCCGCGAAAAGGTTAGTCGCGCCGAAGTCGTCGGCATCGGCCTGATCATCGCGGCGATCCTGATCATTCTGCTGGCTTGAAGAATAACGAACTGCGTTTCCCGAAGCGGACGCTTAGGTTTGTGCGGCGGGTGGCAGTTTTCGGCCAGCTGCGGACCCACATTCGAGCCTCAAACAGTATCTCCTGATTAAAAGCCATAAACCAACGAAACGGTAAAGATTTCATCTGTCTTTTTAGTGCCAGGTGGGACGTCGGAATTCCTTTTCACCAGATAGCTTATTTTTGCGGCGAGTTTCTCGGCGATCCTGGTTGTCAGCGACGTATTGGATTCCGAATGAGTGTTTTCATCACCATTTTCAAGAAATACTGTTTGCACAAAGGCAGCCGTCTCGCTAATCATATATTTATAAGTCAGGTCCGCGGTAACAATGCCATCGTCTTCCGTGTCCTTGGTAATAGCATCTTTTAGGCTACGAAAACCTAAACCGAGCGATGCATCAACTAGGTGTCTTTCATTCTCAACAAAGCGAGAGCCCGCACCAAATGCCACCGATGTCTGGTAATCGAAACCACTAAACTCATCATCTTCATATCGCAGCCTTCCGAATACATAGGACTTTTCACCGAATTTGTATTCGGATCTTCCCTTTAACGCAAGGCTATCAACACTGGTTTCGCCGTCTGATTCGGCCCTGATGGTTCTTATAGAGGCCGAATGCCTCCACGTGTCAATTTCTCGGCTTATACCCAGGCTGGCATTCAAGTTCTCCGAATCCGAATTTCCCGATGTCGACGTGAAACCGAACTCCCCCTCACCACTCCAGACACCCGTATTGGACTCGGTACTCTCGGCTGCAAATAAATTCAAGGGAAACAAACACCAGACCAATAATAGTCTCTTCATCATCGTTATTCGCTTTCGTTTTTGAGGTTAATTGAACGTTATACCCCGACTTATGGCATATTTGATACAGGTCAAACGGCAAAAAACAACGAAGTGCTGTAGAAATTCGTGTGCTGGTAGCAGACGCTCAAATTTGCGACTCCAGCGGCCTCGGCCGGCCAGTTGCAGATGCGCCCCTCAATAATCCACAATAAATCGGGACTAGATGCGGTGAACTGCATTTAATCGAAAAGGGGCGTAATACCCATAATGAAGGGGTTCCCTGTTCAAGTCAGGGCGTAGTCACTATTTCGTTCTATGACCAGGCAAAGGCCTCGAACAGGCGTTGTCGCGGCCGCCAAAACAAGCATTCCGCGCGTTGATTCTGGCGGAACTTGATGCCAATCAACTCCAATCCTGAAATTCATAGGCACAGTCGAGGTATAAAAAATGTCTGGTATTTCGAGCGTCTTATATGACCTCTACCTATCTCTGCATCGCCCCGGACGATGCTACCGCAAAAAACGCGATCCGGTTACTCAGGCATCATCGGATCGACGACCATTTCATCGGTTTGATTGCCGACGTGGATCTTGCGCTCGATGCTATCAGTGTCGAGGAAGAGTGTCAGACTTGGGAGGCCCTCGACGTCCTTCAGCGCTCAGTTGCGATCGGCGGAGTTCCCGGGATTTACAACGGTTTGCACGCGGTCAGTCTGCCCTCGGTGGCGACCACGCTTGCCGGTTCGGCGATATTCGCCGCAGATCTCGCCCGTCTCGGGGTCGCTGCCATTTTGTCGCGAGTCCTCGGAAAACCGCTGGATCCAGATATGATCGCTGACTTGTGCCGGCGGCTGGCAGACGGCGAATTGCTGTTGGCCGTCCGGCTTACCGACCGCCATGCCAACCATATCGGGCAGCAACTGCGGCGGCAGGTACCGGCGCTGCGTTGCGAGGGCAATCTCCTCGCCCCGGAACAAGAGGCGCAGCGTGCCTGATAGCGGTCTTGAGGTCATGCCGCCGCAATCAATATTTCTAGCTGTCGACTGATTACGCTCATATATAGACCCACGCTCGATTCGATTTTTTAATGATGATCGTTGGTGCCGATTCGAACGCTAGGAAAGTCGCATTAATTTTTAGATTATCGCTGTATAGCTGCCCGTGCCGGGGTTTAGGAAACAATTCAAATTGGGCCAATGCTGAACGCGAATTGAGGAGGATTCTTTTACGATTTGGATTCTAAAGAAATGACGCTAAGAGATGAGCTAGTGAATATTAACTAGTTGGCGTGAGAGTCCGAGTTGGGTCGGTTTCTGCCGCGGGCAACAGGATTCGAGAGTCAGCATTGCCGTAAGCTGACTCTCGCGATTCAAGGGGTCAGTGTCGATTGATCCAGAACAATCGCGAGATCGGATAAAACCGATCAATCGACACTGACCCCTTTGAAATTCAGGTGACGCGACTGGCGATGGCGGAGCCGCAATCGGCGCAACTGGAATCGCCGCCCATGTCGCGGGTGAGGTGATCGCGTTCGCGGATCGTGTCTTCGATCGCGGCGACAATCGCGTCGTGCGCGTCGCGGTGGCCGAGATGCTCGAGCATCATCGCCGCGGTCCAGATCTGGCCGATCGGGTTGGCGATGCCTTTACCCGCGATGTCCGGCGCCGAACCGTGCACCGGCTCGAACATCGACGGGAATTCCTTTTCGGGGTTGATGTTGGCCGACGGCGCGATGCCGATCGTGCCGGTCACGCCGGGGCCGAGGTCGGAGAGAATATCGCCGAACAGGTTCGACGCGACCACGACATCGAAGATTTCGGGCTTGTTGACGAAGTGCGAGACGAGGATATCGATGTGGTAGCGGTCGACGTCGATGTCGGGGTAGTTTTCCGCCATCGCCTCGACGCGCTCGTCCCAGAACGGCATCGTGTGCATGATGCCGTTGGACTTGGTCGCCGACGTCAGCCGCTTGCGCGGGCGCGATTGCGCGAGCTCGAAGGCGTAGCGCAGCACCCGGTCGGTGCCCTTGCGCGTGAAGATCGACTGCTGCATCGCCATCTCGTCGTCGGTGCCGGCGTAGAGCCGCCCGCCGACGTTCGAATACTCGCCCTCGTTGTTTTCACGGACGACGTAGAAATCGATCTCGCCCGGGTCCGCCAGCGGGCACTGCATGCCTTCGAACAGGCGCACCGGGCGCAGGTTGACGTACTGGCGGAATTCGCGCCGGATCGGGATCAGCAGGCCCCACAGCGAGACGTGGTCGAGCACGGTCGGGAAGCCGACCGCACCGAGAAAGATCGCGTCGAATTTCGACAATTGCTCGATACCGTCGTCCGGCATCATCGCGCCGGTCTCGAGGTAGCGTTCGCAGCTCCAGTCGAAATGGCTGAATTCGAATTCGAGGTCGAAGCGCGGCGCGAGCGCCTCGAGCACCTTGAGGCCTTCGGGCACGACTTCGTTGCCGATGCCGTCGCCGGGGATGACCGCGATGCGGTAGGTCGCCACGGCTAGCCGCCGAGGAAAAGCTCGCCGACTTTCGGGTTTTCGAGCAGCTCGTCGCCGCGGCCCGCGATCGCGAGTTGCCCCGACACCAGCACGTAGCCGATGTCGGCGAATTCGAGACCCTTCTTGGCATTCTGCTCGACCATGATGATCGTCTTGCCCTCGTTGTTCTGCAGATCGTCGAGGATGTCGAACACCATGTCGATGAAGCGCGGTTCGAGGCCGATCGAAGGTTCGTCGACCAGCAGCACTTCCGGGTTCATGACCAGCGCGCGCGAGATCTCGAGCAGGCGGCGCTCGCCGCCCGACAGCACGCCGGCCTTGTGCTTGCGCCGGTCGGCGAGGCGCGAATACTTGTCAAAAACCGCTTCCGCGGCCTGCTTGGCTTCAGCCGGCTTGTCCTTCAGAAACCCGCCCATCCACAGGTTCTCCTCGACCGTCATGCCGGGGAAGATCGACTTGTCCTGCAGGATATAGGCGATGCCGGCGCGGGCGAGCTTTTCGTTCGGCGTGAGCTTGGTCACGTCGAGCATGTCGTCGCCGTCGCCGATCTTGATCGAGCCGGAGAAGATCCGGTTGAAACCGAAGATCGCGTGCAGGATCGTCGACTTGCCGGCGCCGTTCGGCCCGATCAGGCACAGCGACTGCGCCTTGCCGACGCGCAGGTTGAGCTTGTGCAGGAT
>JAHEKJ010000186.1 GCA_024638385.1 Gammaproteobacteria bacterium
CCGGATCGCTGTATCGGAGAGGCAATCTTCACATGGAGGACCGCCTGCCACGCAAACTAGCCGTCATCCTGTATGCGGATGTCGCCGGATACAGCCGTTTGACCGGGAACGACGAGGATGCCACCCACCGGACCCTCAGCGCCTACCTCGACCTGATCACCCGCACGATCGAATCGCATCATGGAAGGGTAATGCACTTCGCGGGCGATGCGGTTCTCGCCAAGTTTGACGCGGTCCTCGATGCGGTTTCGGGCGCAATAGAAATACAGCGACTGCTCGCGGAACGTAACGCCGACCTGGCCGAAAACAGCCGCCTGCAGTTTCGTATCGGCGTGAACCTCGGCGATGTCATCGAAGACCGCGGAGATATCTACGGCGACGGAGTCAACATTGCCGCGCGACTCGAAAGCCTCGCCGACGCCGGCGGCATTTGCGTCTCGGAATCGGTGCGCACCTCGGTCGGCAAGAAGCTGGGTTTCGACTTCGAAGATATGGGTTTACAGCAGGTAAAAAACATCGATGACCCCGTAAAAACTTACCGAATCAAGGGTATCGGCAGCGGGATCGTCGAGCCGGCAGCGAGAAGCAAGATCCAGGAAGAGGTATCCGCAAAGCCTTCGATCGCCGTGTTGCAGTTTCAGAACCTTAGCAAGGACCCGGATCAGGACTTTTTTGTCGAGGGAATTACCGAGGAAATACTGACCCGGCTCTGCCGATACCGCGAGATCGTGGTTGCCGCCCTCGGTTCGTCGGCGCTGGTCAGTCGGGAACCGATTGGCGTCGCCGAAGCCACGAAAAGGCTCGGGATGCAATATGGCCTGACCGGCAGCGTGAGAAAATCCGGAGACCGGGTAAGAATCACCGCCAGCCTGATCGACGCCGGGTCCGGCCACCAGCTCTGGTCGGAAAGATACGACCAGGTTATCGAGGACGTGTTCCAGGTACAGGACGAGGTTGCGCAGAAAATCGTCAACATGCTCGTCGGCAAGATCGAGCACTCCTATCACAAGCGATCGCTGTTCAAGGAAACCAGAAACCTGACCGCATACGAGTGTGTCCTCCGAGGCCGGCATTATTTTCACGACTGGAAAGGCACGGAGTCCGATATCCGCCGTTCTCGCGAAATGTTCGAAAAGGCGATCGAGCTCGATTCCCGCTATGCCTCGGCCTACTCGGGACTGGCAGCCACGTATATCTCGGAATTCGATGACGGCTGGTCGCCCGATCCGGAAGTTGCCGGGGCAAAGGCTCTGGAGTATGCGCACAAAGCCATCGAACTGGACGAACACGACAGTTATGCCCACCTGGTGCTGTCGTTTGCCTACTGGCACGTCAAGTCGGATTTCGAACTGGCCAAGAGCCAGCTGAAGACGGCAATCGAGTTGAATCCGAATTACTACTGGAACTATTGTTACGGCTGCTGGTTTTCGGCCTGTAATGGCGACCTGGATACCAGCATTTTCCAGGCCAGGGAGGCGATACGGCGAAATCCGCTATTACCCGACGGTTGCCTGCATTCGCAGGGCATCGCCGAATACCTGGCCGGGCAATATGAAGACGCGATCGCTACGATTTGCCAGATTTCGAAACCCGATACTCGAGGCTATGCCTGCCTTGCCGCCTCCTACGGTCAGCTCGGACGGGTTGATGACGCGAAAAAGATAGCCGATGAATGTGTCGAGCACCGCGGGGATTGCGCGAGAAGCGACGCCGATTGGCGGAAGTTCTGGCGCGACAAGCTGAAATTCCGCGAACAGGCGCCGATCGAACACCTGATCCAGGGACTGGACAAGGCGGGGCTGGTCAAACACTGAGCCGATTCAGGCCGATCGCAAATCTTCTCCTCGCCTCGCGGGTTCCTGCAAAACCCGGAAACCCTGGCGCAAACGACTTGCGCAGCGTCGCACCTGATCCCGGTGTCGGATTTGATGTCAGTTCGAGGCTCGATCGCGACGAACCCGACTACCGATCGTAGGCGGCGCTACTCGTATGGCTCGACCGTCACCGCCTCCATGCGGTAAGCGCTCGGCACGTCGGCGGAGCCATCGACGTAATCAAGACTCGAGCGGGTTTGCTTGGTGCGCATCAGACCGCTGACCCAGACCGGGGTATAGAGCCCGCCGTCGGTTTCGAAGCCGGATTCACTCCTGACGTGCACGATCTGGTTGGGCGGCGGCGGCGGCGTATGAATGCACGCGCCGACGTACGGCACCAGCAGGAATTCGGTCACCTTGCGGCCGTCGAACTCGAGCGGCAACAGGTAACCGGGCATGCGAATCGGCTTGCCGTCGAGATCCTTGCGCGCGATAAAGGTCTTGGCGATGCGCTCCCGGGTGACCGCCTCGCGCATGCCGAGCAGCTTGTCGACCTCGACTTCCTGCGCCCACAGGCTGTCGAGCATCTCGAGATAAAGCGCCCTGGTTTCGCGATCGACCGGCTCGCCCGCCTCGATCTGATCGCGCACCTGCGCGACGATCGTCAGTTCGTGGAGCTGATCGTCGGTCAGTCGCGTGAACACATCGTCGAACTGCGCCTCGGCCGGCACCAGGTCGTCCCACTGCAATTCCTGGAAATTCGCTGCGGCCGCAATCGGAGCCGCCAGGATCAGGCCGTAGACGATCGCGGCCAGTGGTATCGATGCTTTCATGTCGAATCTCCCGCGCCTCAGATGCGCACAGTCATGCCGTCGAGCAGCGAATACCGGTAGGCCCGCAAGCCGGGTATCAGGCCGACCAGCAACGCGGCGACACATACTGCCAACAGCATATATAGCTGAACCGGCGTGAACCAGTCCAGACCAACGTAGAGGCCGAATTCGCGCGCCAGCCAGTCGCGCCCGAACGCGACCAGTCCGTGGACGAGCGCGACGCCGACGGCGACGCCGGCGAGCGTGATCGTGGTGGCTTCGCCGAGGATCAATGCCAGGATCTGCCACGGGCGCGCGCCGACCGAACGCAGAATTGCCATTTCACGGCGTCTTTCGTGCATGCTCGCCATCAGGATGATCAGCATCGAGCCGAGACCGGAGGCGACGACGAAGACCGATATCAGCAACAGGGTCCGCTCGACCAGACCGACGATTTCCCACAGTTCGAGCAGCGTCACGCCCGGCAGGATCGCGCTCAGCGGCTCGCCGTCGTAGGTGTTGATTGCACGCTGCAGGCCGAGCGCCGCGGCGCGCGATTCGAGGCCGAGCAGGATAGCGCTGATCTGGCGATCCGCATGGTCGGCCTCGCCGCCGGGCGTGTGACGCAACGGATCGTGCATCGCGTGCGCGTCGCCCGTGCCCGAGCCGGCCCAGTCCTCGTGCATGCGCTCGAAGCCGTCGAGGTCGACGATGACCGCGCGGTCGACCGGCGTGCCGGTGCGTTCGAGTATGCCAACGACGTGAAACGGCTGGTCGTCGTGATGGATGAAGCTTTCGTCTCCGGCACCATGACTGACGACGAGCTCGTCGCCCGGTCGGTAGCCCAGGCTGGCAGCAACCTCGGCGCCGATTACCGCCTCGTCGTCGTGATCGACCCACCGACCCTGCGTCAGCGCAAGGCGCCGGTCGCGCGCGTAGCGATAATGCTCGAGATAACCGGCATCGGTGCCGAGCACCGGAAATCCACGGTGCGAATCGCCCATCGTGAGCGGCACGCTCCACGCGACCCCCGGCCAGCGGCTGATCTCGGCGTAGCTCGACCATTCGATGTTGCGCGTCGGATTGCCGATGCGAAACACCGAGTACAGCAACAGGTGCACCGGGCCGCTGCGCGCGCCGACGATCAGGTCGGTGCCCGAGACCGTGTTGGTGAAGCTGCCGCGCGCCTCGCTGCGCGCGCTCTCGACCGCGAGCAACAGCGCGACGCTGAGCGCGATCGACGCGACCGCGAGGCCGGCCGTGAACTTGCGGTTGCGAAAACTCTTGATGGCCAGGACGGCGATGCGCATCGGCGAAACTCAGGATACCCGCTCGAGCGGCGGTGCCGCGCCGGTGGCCGAGTGATTGAGCTGCGCCAGTTCGACGCAACGGTCGAAGGGCTCCTGCAGGCTCGCGTCGTGGCTGACGAACAGCAGCGTCGAGCCGCTCTCCCGGCACTGATCGAACAGCAAATCGATAAAGACCGCACGCCGGTCCGCGTCCATCGACGAGGTCGGTTCGTCGGCGATCAGGATTTCGGGCGCGCCGATCAGCGCGCGCGCTGCGGCGACGCGCTGTTGCTCGCCGACGCTGAGCTCGGTCACCGGCTTTTCGAGCGTGCGCGCGTCGGCGAGATCGAGCTGCCCCAGCAGGCGCCGCGCTTCGCCGTCGAGCGACGCCGAGCGCGCCAGCGCGCGCCGCCGGCGCCGCGCCGAAAACAGGCATGGCAAAAGCGTATTTTCGATGACCGAAAGATACGGGATAAGGTTAAATTGCTGGAAAATGATGCCGACGTGATCGGCGCGAAAGCGGTCGCGCGCAGCGCCGCCGAGGTTGCTCAACGGCGCGCCCAGCACCCGCACCGCCCCCGCCCGCGGCAGCAGCATGCCGGCGACCAGGTTGAGCAGCGTCGACTTGCCGCAGCCGCTCGGTCCGCGCAGGAAGACACGCTCGCCAGG
>JAHEKJ010000077.1:0-8607 GCA_024638385.1 Gammaproteobacteria bacterium
CCCTCGTGGCCGGTGATGAATTCCTCGATCGCGGCGCTGGCGCCGTCGGCGACGTGGGTCGCGTGCAGGATTTGCTCGAGTTCGCCGGCATCGTCCGCGCGATACGTGCCCGACGCGCCGGCGGCATCGCGGGGCTTGACGATCAGCGGGAAGCCGACCGCCTCGGCGAAATCGCGCGCCTCGGCGACGCTTGCGACCGCGGCCGACGCGGCGCAGGGCACGCCGGCGTCGCGCAGGGCCTGCTTCATCGCGACCTTGTCGCGACACAGCCACGCGGCCTTCGCCGGCAGGCCGGGAATCCCGGTCTTCTCGCGCACCCTCGCGGTGACGAGCACGTGGGCCTCGACCGTGGCCTCGAGCCGGTCGACCCAGAGGCTGTCCTGCACGCGCCGCACCGCGGCTTCGAGGGCGTCCTCGTTGGTGACCGACGAAATCTGCTCGTAACCGTCGAGCCAGCCCCTGAGTTCGCCGTCGAGCCAGTCGCGAGGGCGCTCGCCGATGCCGATCACGCGGTTGCCAGTCTCGGCCAGCGCGCGCACGAACTGGCGCTGGTTACGCGGAAAGGCGGGTTCGACATAGATCACGTTCATCGCAATGCCTCCAGGTCCGGATCTCGGGTTACGGCATGAATTCGTCGACGTAATGCGGCAGCATGTGCCGCCAGGTCGGCCAGTCGTGATGCCACTCCTCGCCCCAGGCGTCGACCCGGTTGGGTACGCCCATGCCGCCGAGCACGTCGGCCATGCGCCACGAATCGGGCGGATACTCGTAGCGGCCGGTGCCGGTCGCCAGCAGCACGAAACGGTCGCGCAGCCAGTCGAGCTGTTCGGACTCGCCCAGGTTGGGCAGGAACAGCAGCGGCGAGGCGAAATAGAAATTCTCGTTCGGCTGCATCCCGAACAGTCGCTCGAAATCGTAGGAGCCCGACATCGCGATCGCGAGCTTGAACAGGTCCGGGTGGCGGCAAATCGACGCGACCGCGTTGAACGCGCCGATCGACGCGCCGGCGACGACGACCTCGATGCCGGCGTCGTTGCAGTCGGTGCGGATCGCCGGTACGACTTCCTGCGCGATGCAGGCGTCGAACGCGTTTTGCAGGCGGCTGCAGTAATCGACGCCTCGCTTCTCGGCCCAGGCGCGGCCGGCGACGCTGTCGACCGAGTAAACCTTGATCCGGCCGGCCTCGAGCGGCGCCGCGAGCGCGTCGATCATCAGCATGCGCTCGCATTCGAGCGCGTCGCCGCCGGCGGTCGGATAGAGCAGCAGCGGCGTACCGTAATGGCCCCAGCGCGCGACCGTGATATCACACTCGACGCGCGGCGAATACCACTGCGTGACTTCCCTCATCCGGCGGCCTGCTCGGCCCTGACGCCTTCCTGGATGCGCTGCCAGAAGAGTTCCGTGAACGGCTCGATCTCGTGCTCCGGGAACAGCGCGGTGACTTTTTGCCGGACCGCGTCGTGGGCGATGTCCGAGGTAAAAAACTCGGCCGCGACCTCGTCGAGATGCGCCAGGTGGGTCGCGCAGAATTCCTCGAAGCGCTCGGCCTCGAAGCGCTCGCGCGCGAGCTTCGCATAGGCCGCGATGCGCTCGCGCAGCGGCAAGTCTTGCCTGGCGATTTCGAAGAACGGCGCCCAGTCGAGGTTCATGCGCATCTTGCGATCGGTCGCCGCGCAGAACACCGACCAGCGGATGTTGGCCTTGATCAGCCACGGGAAGTGGAAATGCAGCGACGTCACCTGGCTGTCGGGACAGGCGTTGGCGAAGTCGATCGGGTACCAGGTGCCGTCGTGCTTGAGCGACTCGCAGGAATTGAAATCCCAGCCGAAGAACGCGTTGATCACGAGCGTCATGTCCTCGAGCAGGGCGCGGTCGTCGGGCTCGAGAAAATCGTAGTCCATCCTGTAGCGGTTGTGCAGCGGCGCCGCCGGATCGTAGTTGACGCAGCGCGTCTGCGGGCCGAGGCCGATGCAGCGGACGAAGTATTCATAAGGCACGATGCCTTTTTGCAGGTTCATGACCAGCGTGCCGCTGCCCTCGTAGGCGCGCCACAGCTCGTCGACGTTGTCGATCTTGTTGACGCCGACCCAGGCGCCGCCGTCGTAGGGTTTCATGAACAGCGGGTAGCCGATCTGCTCGCCGATCTCGCCGAGATCGAAGTAGCGCGCATACTGGCGCAAGGTCGCCTGCAGGTCGGCGCTGTGGTTATAGGCCTTGGGCGGGATCATCCAGGTATCCGGCACCGGCAGGCCGAGGCGCATCATCGCGCAGTAGCTGGTCTGCTTTTCGTTCGACTGCAACGACCAGGGATTGTTGTAGACATAGAGGTCGTTCATGATGATCGCCTTCTTGATCCACTCGCGGCTGGTGTGGTACCAGTGCGTGAGGCGATCGATGACGACGTCGTACTTGACCGGCTGGCGCAGGCTGAAGGGCTCTATCGTCGTGCGCTCGACGTGAAATCGCAGGCTGTCGTCGTCCTGCGGAATCGCGAGGTCGAGCCGGTGCATCAGCGTCTCGTAACAAATCGGCCAGCAAATGTCGGCGCCGAGCGACAGCCCGATGTTGCGGATCTTGTCGGCCATGGTTCTTCCCCCTGTTTCGGTCGTTTATTCTATCTTACTCGCCGCGCCAGTGTCGGTTGCAGGCACCACATCAGGCCGGCGCGCGTCTGGTCGCGCCAGTTGCCCCAGTGATGCGCGTCGCGGCTCTCGGCGTAGCGCGTGGCGACGCCGGCGTGCCGCAGGAACGCGGCCATGCGCCGATTCTCCTCGACCAGGCCCTCGTAGCGCCCGCAGGCGACGTAGGCGCGGTGCAGCAGGCGCTCGTGCTCGCTGAGGCTGTCGATGAACGCCGATACGCGGCGAAACAGTTCTGCGCGGGTCTCGAGCAACTGCTGGTTGAAGATGAACGAACCCGATTTCAGCACGACGCCGCCGAACAGGCGCGGCGCGCGCGCGGCGATCGACAGCGACGCGACCGCGCCGAGGCTCGCGCCCATCAGCACGCGACCGCGCGGACTCGCCGTGATCGCATATCTCGACTCGAGCATCGGCAGCATCTCGCCGGTGACGAAGTCGACGTGGCGCGGGTCGTCGACGTATTCGCGCGAGCGATCCGGCGACTGCGTCAGCGCCGCGACCAGCGGCGGCAGATCGCCGCGCGCAATCAAATTGTCGAGAATCGTCTTGAAGGCCGCGTGATCGACGTAGTCGTAGCCGTCGTGGACGATGAGGATCGGGTAGACCAGGCTGTCATCGTAGCCGTCCGGCAGATAGACTCCGATCTCGCGCCGACCGCCAAAGGCGCGGGTCCTGATGCGCCGGTGTTCGATCGTGCCGGCGGCGACGGCGGCATCCGGCAGCGACCACTCGGGCACTTCGTAGCCCCAGGTCTCGCAGACCGAATTCGCGCCGAACGGGTCGGTCGCGTGTTTCGGGTTCAGCGGATCGTTGATCCATTCGCCGTTACCGTCGCGGACGACATCGAACTTGTACTCGAAGCGCGCGCGCTGCGGCACCTGCAGTCGCAACCGCCAGCAATCGCTGCCGGCCTCGCGCTCGAGCGGGAATGCGGGCGTCTCGAGGGCCATGAAATGGCGCAGCCAGACCGCGTCGGCCTCGCCGCGCCAGACGAAAGTCACGGCGTCGGGCTCGACCAACGGGAAGGCCGCCGTCGTGGTGTCTCCATCGGCGGTCGGCGTCGCCGCCGCCGGCAGCGGGCCACGCCGGTCGACGAAGAAATCGACCCGTAATTGCGGGTGCTGTGCCATGCCGTCGGCGAGTGCCTCGTCGTATTCGCTCACGCGGAAATTCCGTGTTGCATCGGTACGTCTCGGGACGTGTCGGAGTCGGGAATACCACAGCATAGTCGCAGACCCGGGCCAAATCCATGCCCCGGCGCGATTTTTCTGCGTCGCGGCGGAACGAATCGCCGGCGTTCAGCCCTCGTACCAGCTGCCGTCCGGATTGCGCAACAGCCACTGGTGCGAGTACCAGAACCACGCGCCCGGCTCGTCGATCGCCGGCGCCGTACAGTTGACCTTGTTGCGCCCCGGTCGACCGATGCCGGTGACGTCGATGACGACCTCGAACGGCTCGTCGGCGCGGCGTTCGACCGGTAGCGCCTTGCCGCCAGCGCCGTAGCAGGCGAGCTGACGCGGCCGGTAATCGCCCGCATCGAGCACCAGCCGCAGCCGCTCGATATCGCCGGCGCGCCGGCTCGACGCGCCGACGTCGACCGCGCGCACCGGCAGCGGCCGCGCGTTGACGCCAGTGGCGAAGCGCTCGAGGTCGTCGTAGCCGCGCGCCAGCGGAAAGCGCGGCACCGCGAGCAGGTCCGTCAGGTAACCGACCGCGCCGGATTGCTGCGCGATGCCGCGATAGCCGAGCTCGCGCACGATATTCTTGAGCGGTTCCGAGTATTCACCGTAAGGGTAGGCAAACAGTCTCGAGCGGATGCCGGTTTCGGCCTCGATGCGCGCCGCCGCGGTCTCGATGTCGCGCGTCGCGCGCCGTCGCCAGTCGGCCTCGGATTCACCGGCGTGGCGGCGCACGAGATGGTCGTGGGTATGGCTGTGGTTGCCGATCTCGCCGCCGGCCTCGAGCAGCCCGCGGATCTGCTCCCAGCTCATGGTCGACGCATAGCCCCGATCGACCGCCTCGCTGTTGACGAACACGGTGAACGGCCAGCCGCGCCGGCGCAGCCGCGGCAAGGCTTCGGTGTAGACCGAGCGATAGGCGTCGTCGAAGGTGATCGCGACCGTGTTGCGCGGCAGCGCCTCGCGCGCGGCGACCGCATCGATTACGCGCGACAACGGCCAGACCGTGAAGCCGTTAGCGTCGAGGTAATCCAGGTGGCGGTCGAACACGGCCGGCGTGACCGAAGTCGCGGCCGGCGTATCGGCGCTGACGTGATGGTAGATCAGCACGACCGCATGATCGTCGGCCAGCGCCGCCGACAACCACAGGCAGCCGGCCAGGATCGCGCCGCGCGCGATCAAGGATTCTGCCCGTCGACGAACGCGTGGTACTGGCGCAGCATCGACTTGACTTCCTCGACGTAGGCCTGGCGCCGCTGCGAGTAGAACAACAGCCCGTCGGCCAGCGCCGCACCGGTGATTTTCTTTCCCTGCGCGTGCAGGTCCGCACGGATTTGCCGCAGCCGGGCGTAGGGATTTCCGCTGTTGATATTACGCAGGTAGGCGTCGACCGCGCGCTCGATCGACGCGAACTCCCGGACCTCGTGACTCGCGCCGGCCGGGCGGCGTTTCGGCACCAGGCCGCAACCCTCGCGGTAACACCACTGGCCGAACAGGTTGTTGGCGTCGCGCGCGAACCGCGACGTGCCCCATGCCGACTCCTTCGCCGCCTGCACCAGCACCAGCGGAACCGGCACGGAATCGACCCGCAGTTTCAGTTCGGCGATCGTCTCGGCCGGCGTTCTGGCTTCCGGGTCGAACCGGTAATCCCGCGCGAGGCGCTCGAGCCAGAGCTCGTCGAGCAACGAAATCCGCCCGTCGGCCGCGAATCGCTGGGCAATCGTCAACAGCTGGTCACGATCGGCGGCAATTTCACGATTTTTCCCCTCGACGATCGGCCGCAGGAAGTCGAGAAAGGCAGCCTTGCGGACGTCGACCTGCTCGATCTCGTGCAGATCCGGCAAACCCGGGTCACGCAGCGACACCAACGCGGCGGCCAGCGCAAGCCCGAGTGCAACGCCGGCGCCGACCAGCACGCGGCGATTCGCGCGCCCGCGAAGCTCGCGGAGCATCCGGCGCGCCCGCCGCAACGGCCAGTTCGGCGAAAAATTCAAAGGACCGTGGGATAATTCCATAAGTAAATCAACAATTTACTGCGTAATGTAAGGCCTGGCCCCGCGGGATACAAGCTATCCGGGCATTGCGGTGGCCGGCGGGCCGGGTTACCGCCGGCCCGACCAGAACGATTCGAAGAGCCTCAGCAGTCTTCGGCGACGACGCGCAGGCGCTGCTCGCCGAGGCCGTCGATGCCGAGTCGCATTTCGTCGCCGACCTCGAGAAACACCGGCTCCGGCCTGACCCCGAGGCCGACGCCCGGCGGCGTGCCGGTGCTGACGATGTCGCCCGGCTCGAGCGTCATGAACTGGCTGACGTGGGACAGGATTTCGGTCACCGGGAAGATCATCGTACGCGTGTTGCCGTCCTGGAAACGGCGGCCGTTGACCTCGAGCCAGATCGACAGCGCCTGCGGATCCGGGATCTCGTCGGCGGTGACGAGCCACGGCCCGAGCGGGCAGAAGGTATCGAAGGACTTGCCCTTGACCCACTGCCCGCCGCGGTCGAACTGGAAGCTGCGTTCGGAGACATCGTTGAGGACCAGGTAGCCGGCGATGAATTCCGCTGCCTCGTCGATGCCGACGCGCCGCGCGCGCCTGCCGACGACGAACGCGAGCTCGACTTCCCAGTCGAGCCTGCGCGCGTCGCGCGGACGGATGACCGGGTCGGCAGGCCCCGAGATCGCGGTCGTCGATTTCATGAACACGACCGGCTCGTCGGGAATCGGCAGCCCGGCTTCGCGCGCGTGGTCGGAGTAGTTCAGGCCGATGCAGACAAGTTTGCCGACGCCGGCGAGCGGCGGGCCGAGACGGGTCGAGGGGTCGACCGGCGGCAGCGATTGCGGGTCGAGCGCGCGCAGCTGCGCGAGTTGCGCGGCGCCAAGCAGCGTCGCATCGATATCGCCGACCTGGGCCGACAGGTCGCGGCGGGTGCCGCCGGCGTCGATCAGGCCGGGCTTTTCCTGCCCGGGATCGCCATAACGAACGAGTTTCATGCCGCGGTCCCGTCAGCGTTTCTCACGCCGGTCCGCCCGTTGCACCGGCCAGCCTGAGCAACAGCTTCTCGCGGTAGGCGCTCTCGCGCACGAGCGGGCCGACGTCGTGGCCGCGATTCGCGAGCCGCGTCGCGAGCAGGCAAAGACGGCGCTGGATGCGGCGCCGCTCGAGGTCGTCGTCGATCGTCTCGAACAACGCCTCGAGCTCGTCGACCTCGTTACGCAATTCCAGCTCGGGCGGCACGCAGCCGGCATTCTTCAGGATCCGGTAGGCGACCCGCAGCTCGGGCGGGATATGGCTGTCGTCGTCGAGCTCGAGCGGACGGCCCCGTCCCGGCAAGTCGTCGAACTCGCCGGCGCGAAGCGCCGCCTGGATGCGCTCCTCGGCAAGGCTGTCGATTAACCACATGCGAATTATTGTGCCCGAATATTCGGCCGGCGGAAACTCCGCGAAGCCGCAAAAAAATTCAGGTGCCGGGCATTGATGTCGGCGCGGCAGCGGGCTAAGGTAGCCGTCTGATGAGCCAGACGAGCATCGACAGGCGCGCCGCAATCAAGGGTCGCGGCGCGGTCAGCAACGCCGGCGGCCGCTTCGAGTCGCGCCGCCACGAAGCCTTCGACGACGGCTGGGACGCGCCGCCCGACGACGCGCGGCCGTCGACCGAGGTCCAGGTCGACGCCAGCCGCAGCGTGCTGACCTACAACGATTCGCCCGATCTGCCCTTCGACCGCTCGATCAACCCGTACCGCGGCTGTGAACACGGGTGCATCTACTGCTTTGCGCGGCCGACGCACGCCTATCTCGGCCTGTCGCCGGGGCTCGATTTCGAGACCCGGCTGTTCGCCAAGCCCGACGCTGCCGCGCTGCTCGAGGCGGCGCTGCGCAAACCCGGGTACGCTTGCCAGCCGATCGCGCTCGGCGTCAACACCGACGCCTACCAGCCGATCGAGCGCAGGCTCGAGATCACGCGCTCGGTGCTCGAGGTCATGCGCCGTTACCGGCATCCGGTCACGATCATCACCAAGTCGGCGCTCATCGAGCGCGATCTCGACATGCTGCGCGACCTCGCCGCCGACCGGCTCGTGTCGGTTTACCTCAGCGTCACGACGCTCGACGGCGAACTCGCACGCAAACTCGAGCCTCGCGCGGCCGCGCCGCATCGCCGGCTCGAAACCATTCGCCGGCTGGCCGATGCCGGCGTGCCGGTATCGGCGCTGGTCGCGCCGGTGATCCCGGTGCTGACCGATCCGGAGCTCGACTCGATTCTTGCCGCGGTCAGGGACGCCGGCGCGCGAGCGGCCGGATATATTCTGCTGCGGCTGCCGCTCGAGGTGAGCCCGCTGTTCCAGGAGTGGCTGCAGACGCACTACCCGCTCAAGGCCGAGCACGTCATGACGCGCGTGCGCGACACCCGTGGCGGCAAGGATTACGACAGCCGCTTCGGCGTGCGTTTCAAGGGCACCGGCGCATTCGCCGACGCAATCGCGCAGCGCTTTGCGCTTGCCTGCCGGCGCCTCGGCCTGCAACCGCGCGAAGACTCGCTCGACGGCTCGCTGTTTCGCGTGCCCGCGCAAAGCGGCGACCAGCTCGGCCTGTTCTAAAATCCGACGGAATCGGCACGTCATTGCGAGGAGCGTGCGACCAGAGGTCGCGCGCGACGAAGCAACCTCCCGACACTTGCCCGATTTCCGGGAGATTGCTTCGCTACGCTCGCAATGACGGAGTAGAATATGCGCCCGCAGTATCGGGTAATGGCAGGTCATTGCGAGGAGGCGTAGCCGACGAAGCAACCTCCCG
>JAHEKJ010000077.1:8707-18453 GCA_024638385.1 Gammaproteobacteria bacterium
CTTGCCCGATTTCCGGGAGATTGCTTCGCTACGCTCGCAATGACGGAGTAGAATATGCGCCCGCAGTATCGGGTAATGGCAGGTCATTGCGAGGAGGCGTAGCCGACGAAGCAACCTCCCGAACCTTGCCCGATTCGTGGAGATTGCTTCGCTTCGCTCGCAATGACGGCGTAGAATGAGGCACTCGGGGTCGACGGGCTATTTCCGCCGAGAATCGACCCGGACGAAAACCCGGCGCCATGACCAACCTGACCAGCAAGACCGCTCTTATCACCGGCTCGACTTCGGGCATCGGCCTCGGCATCGCCCGTGGCCTGGCGGCGGCCGGGGCCAACGTCGTGCTCAACGGCCTCGGCGACGGCGACGAGATCGAGCGCCAGCGCGCCGAGCTCGAAGCCGGACCCGGCGGCGACGTGATCTACCACGGCGCCGACATGACCCGGCCCGACGAAATCGAGGACCTGGTGCGAACCGCCGAGGCCCGCTTCGGCGCGGTCGACATCCTAGTCAACAACGCTGGCATCCAGCTGGTTTCGCCGATAGACGAGTTTCCGCCCGAACGCTGGGACGCGATCATCGCGATCAACCTGAACTCGGCCTTTCACACGACGCGCGTCGCGCTGCCGGCGATGAAAGCCGCGGGCTGGGGCCGGATCATCAATATCGCGTCGGCCCACGGCCTGGTCGCGTCGCCGTACAAGTCGGCCTACGTCAGCGCCAAGCACGGCATCGTCGGCATGACCAAGACCGTCGCGCTCGAAGTCGCCGAGGCCAACATCACCTGCAACGCGATCTGCCCCGGCTACGTGCTGACGCCGCTGGTCGAAAAGCAGATTCCCGACACGGCGAAGGCGCGCGGCCTGACCGACGAGCAGGTCAAGCGCGACGTGCTGCTGGCGGCGCAGTGGACCAAGAAATTCGTCAGCGTCGAACAGCTCGCCGGCGTCGCGCTGTTCCTGTGCTCGGATGCGGCCGAGAATATCACCGGTGTGGCGCTGCCGGTCGACGGCGGCTGGACCGCGGCCTGAGCCCCACGGGCTCGACCCGGCCGGCGCCGATGCTGCCGGTTATGCGCCGAGCGAGCCGGCGGGTTCGCGGTAGAGTCGCTCGAGTTCGGGCCATTGCTCGAGGCAGGCACGGGTTTCGTGAAATCGCTCGAGGCGCAATCGGCCTTCGTCCCACAGCGGCTCGCCATCGAGCGTGACCGTCGGATCGCGCACGATCCAGCAGATTTCCCCGGGCGCGTAATCGCCGCAGGTGTGAAAGTGCAGAATTCGCGGATGATTGAAAATCGTATTCGACCAGCGATCGGGGTTGTCGGCGATGGCTTGCCGATAGGACAGGCCCGGGTGCAGGCCGGCGTGCCACGAATGCACGACCGCGGGATCGATGTCGAACCGTGCGGCCACCGCGCGATAGTGCCGCTCGACCGACGCGACCGTCTCCGGGTCGCCGTCGAATTCGACGATGCGACCCGAATCGACGCGGGCAAAAATTTCCGCGTCGAGCGCGAGCCAGGCCGGCTCGTAAACGCGCGAACCGGTCGGCGTCAGGTAGTTGGCCAGGGCCACGCGGCCGCTGAAGCGGTGCGCGTCGATCGGTGTCACCACGCCGAGCGGAAATCGCCGCACCGAAACGTCGCTACCGGCGGTGTCGGTCGAGCCTGCCTCGCCCCGGCAATCGGTGCCGAGCGGGCAGCTGATCTCGATTCGCCGCGCCCGCGCGAGCAGCCGGTCGAGCGCCTGTTTCAGCGCGACGGTCGCGGCGTAGGAAACCGTGGCGAAACGCGAGCCGAGCATGTCGAGGGTGCGCAGGTAGCACATCACGAGCGTCTTGCCCGGCGGGGGTGACGCGAAGCGATCCTGGTCGCCGAGCCGGGCGATAAACAGCGTGCAGTCGTGCCGTAGCATCGCATCGCTTACCGCCGCGTTGGGCCGGTTTTGCGGCGCACCGACGGCGACGATCTCGGTCTCGATGCCGTGCTTGCGGGCGGCTTCGAAGATCGCGTCCGCGACCTCGCGATCGTACCAGCCGAGCGCGGGGTCCTCCCGCACCAGCAACAGCGAACCGCCACGGGAAAGGCCAGCGCAATCGAACAGCAGGTTGTCGATGGCCCTGGTGCGGGCGTCGCCGTCACTCATGCTTGCCGGCACCCGGGTCGCGGTAGGCGAACGCGCGCGCAAAGCGCGCGATCAGATAATCGCCGCAGGTTATGGCTGCCTGCTTCGCCGGGTAGTCCGCGCCGTAGATGTCGCGCGCATCGATGCGGGTTTCGGGGTCGGGATCGAAGGCGAGGACCAGCGACAGGCGCTCGCGGCCCGAGGTGTTGACGACGCGGTGCGGGGTCGACCGAAACGCGCCGTCGGTCCAGCGTTCGAGCAGATCGCCGACGTTGACCACGAGGGTGCCGTCGATCGGCGGGGCCTCGATCCAGTCGCCGGCGTAATTCTGGATTTGCAGGCCGCCGTTCTGGTCCTGGCAGAGCACGGTCAAGACGCCGAAATCGGTGTGCGGACCGACGCCGAACCGCGGCGCTTCGGATTGTGGATCCTCGCTCGGGTAGTAGACGAACGAGGCGCGGCTGAGCGGCAGGCGACAATTGCGCAGAAAAAAATCCGCTTCGAGCCCGAGTCCGAGCGCGAACCCGGCCAGCAGATCCCGCGCCACGCGGTCGGCCTGGGCAAAGAAATCGATCGCGGCGCGCTCGATTCCGGGGACGAAATCGGGCCACTGGTTGGGGCCGCGCAGCGGGTGATCGGCGGGCGCATTCCCGTCGCTGTCCTGATAACCCCAGAGAAAGCTTTCCTTCAGATCGGTGCCGATATCGTCCTGCATCCGCGCGCCGCCGGGAGCGAGCCAGCCGCGATGCCGGTCGCTGATCGCGTAGCGTTTTTTGTCCGCCGCGGGCGCGCGAAAAAAGGCGTAAGCGGCTTCGCGCGCGGCCGCGATCACGGCCCCGGGAATGCGGTGGCCGCTGACGTAGATAAAGCCGAGATCGCGGCTCGCCGCGAGCAGCGCGGCGGCGACACCGGCGGCGTCGCCGCCGTCGCGCAACGGGGCGATGTCGATGACCGGTATCGCCCCGGCGGCGGTTGATGCTATCCGGGCCATGGCCTCGCTCTAGTCGTCCTCGCCCGCATAATAGCCGACGATATCGCCGTCGGTGGTCACGCCAAGGCCGTTGAGGCAGCGATTGACGTAGTTGAAGTAGCAGACGATCTGGTTGGCTTCGAGAATCTCGCCGTCGTCGAGCCCCTGCGCGCGCAAGGTTTCGACGTCGGCCTGCGCCATGTCGCCCGGCGTCAGCGTCAGCTTGGCGGCGTACTCGAGCAGGGCCAGCTCGCGGCCGGCGAATACCGCCTCCGGGCGTCGCGCCCTGAGCGACTGCTCGACCGCGTCGGCGTCGAAGTCGTCGCCCATCAGGTGACGCGCGTTGGCCCAGTGATTGGCCAGCGAATAATCGCATCGGTTCAGGATCGAAACGTAGGCGCTGATCGTTTCCTGCAGCCACGGCGGCAGCGTGTTGGCCTCGTCATGCAAGGCGGCGCGATACAGCATCACGTGGCCCCGCAGGCTGCCGGGTCGCAGCGAATGCACCCGCATGACGTTGTCGACGGTGCCGTGCGGCGTGCGCGCCAGCGCCAGCGCGTCGCGCAGCTCGGCGTCGGCCTCGTCGTCGGACAGCATCTTTATCCACGCGCTCATCGGAATACCTCGGTTAACGGCGTTCGTCGGTTTGCATGCGGCGCTCGAGCCAGCGCACGCCCGCCGAGACGATCAGGATCAGGAACAGGTATTCGAGTACCAGGATCGTATAGACCTCGAGCGGACGGTATTCGGTAACGACCAGTTCGTTGGCGCGTCGCGTCAGTTCCTGCAGGCCGATGACCGAGACCAGCGACGACATCTTGAGCATATAGACCAGCTGATTGCCGAGCGCCGGCAGGATCCGGCGAATCGCCTGCGGCAGGATCACGTAACGCATCGTATCGGTGTAGCCCAGCGAAATCGAATGCGCCGCCTCGTACTGGCCGCGGTCGATCGACTGGATCCCGGCGCGAAAGATCTCGGCCTCGAACGCGCTGTCCGACAGCGCCAAAGCGATCACGCCGGCCCAGAACACGCTGATCGAGATATCGGCCAGTTGCGGCAGGCCGTAGTACACCCACAAAATCAACACCAGGATCGGGATCGCGCGAATCAGCTCGACATAGGTGCGGTTGATGCCGCGGAACTGCCGCCGCGTCGACAGGCCCGGCAGCGCGATCAGCAGGCCCAGCAGGACCGAAATCAGGATCGCGCACAGCGACAGCAGCACCGTGTAATACAGGCCGTCGAGCAGAAATTTCAGGTTGGCGAGCCCGGACGGCATGGTCGGGTCGACCACGTACCAGCCCCAGTTGGCGGAGCATCCTGCCGACGCCAGGCCAAGAGCAGCAATCAGACCGAGTTTCTTCATGCCTAGTGGTGCAGGATCTTTTGCAGGAAATCGCGGCAACGGTTGGTTTCCGGCTGGCTGAAAAACCGTTCCGGCGTCGCCGCCTCGACGATCTCGCCGTGGTCCATGAATACCATCTGGTCGGCCACCTTGCGCGCGAAACCCATCTCGTGGGTCACGCATATCATCGTCATGCCGCTGCCGGCCAGTTCGACCATGACGTCGAGCACCTCGTTGATCATTTCCGGGTCGAGCGCCGAGGTCGGCTCGTCGAACAGCAGGATGTCGGGCTCCATGCACAGCGAGCGCGCGATCGCGACCCGCTGCTGCTGGCCGCCGGACAGCTGGCGCGGAAACTTGTCGGCCTGCTCGGGAATGTGCACCCGCTCTAGGTAAGACCTCGCCAGTTCCTCCGCCTTGTGCTTTTCCATCTTTTTCGCCCGTATCGGGCCGAGCGTCAGGTTGTCGAGCACGCTCAGGTGCGGAAACAGGTTGAATTGCTGGAACACCATGCCGATGCGCGACAGCGCGCGGCGTTGATCCTTCGAGCCGACGGCGAGTTCGACGCCATCGATCAGGATTTGCCCGGTTTCGTGCCGTTCGAGCTGGTTGATGCAGCGGATCAGCGTCGACTTGCCCGAACCCGAGGGCCCGCAGATGACGACCCGCTCGCCGGCGGCGACGTCGAGCGAGACGTGCTCGAGCGCGCGAAAGTCGCCGAACGTCTTGCAGACGTCGCGGATCGAAATCAGGGAAGCCGAACTCATGGATTCGTGTTGCCGTCGAGTCAGTGCGGCCCCGATTGAAGCACGCGGCGGGATCATATGCAAAGTGTTGCGTCGCCCGAATGTCCGTGAAAAGATACCGGGTCCAATCAAGCTTCGGGGAAGGTCCATGAAGATCAAACAATCGTTCGGCATCCTGCTGCTATGCGTCTGCTCCGCGGCCGCGGCCCAGAAACCGTCTGCGCTGCAGGATATCCTGAGCGGCGGGGTCCTGAAGGTCGGCACCACCGGTGACTGGAATCCGATGACGATGCGCGACCCGGCGACCAACAGCTATAACGGCTACGACATCGACGTCATGACCGAACTCGCCAGCGACCTCGGAGTCGAGCTCGAGTTCGTGCCGACCGACTGGAAGACGCTGGTCAGCGGCGTGACCTCGGGCAAGTACCACATCACCGGCTCGGCCTCGGTATCGCCGGCGCGGGCCAAGGCCGCGGGCTATTCGAACAGTTACTTCTCGCTCGCGACGGTGCCGCTGATCCTGTCGAAGAACGCGTCCCGTTTCAAGGACTGGGACGACCTCGACAAGGCCGGCGTGACCGTCGCCGCGACCCTCGGCACGACCCAGGAGAAGCAGGTAAAGGCGTTCTTTCCGAATGCCAAACACAAGATCGTCGAGGCGCCCGCGCGCGATTTCCAGGAAGTGCTGGCGGGTCGCGCCGACGCCCACATTACGTCGAACGTCGAGGCCAACAAGCTCGTCGTCAAGTACCCGCAGATGATGATCGTGCCGGTGTCGGCGCCGAAGTCGCCGACGCCGATCGCGATGCTGCTGCCGCAGGCCGACCAGGTCTGGATCAACTACGTCAACACCTGGATCAGCCTGAAACGCGAGCGTGGATTCTTCGCCGAGCTCGGCGAGAAGTGGAATCTTAGCAACTAGGCTGGGCCGGAACTCGTTGCGGGCGCCTGGCGCGTCGCATCCATGCTGACCCTGTACTCGACGCCGGAAAGCCTGTATTGCGCAAAGTCGCGCATCCTGTTGCGGCACAAGCGGGCGCGCTGGCGCGAAGTCATGCCGCCCGGCGGCTGCGGATCGGCCGAGTATCGCAAAATGATCCCGGCCGGCACGATGCCGGCGATCGTCGACGGCGATCTGGTGCTCGCCGATTCGGAAGCGATCGCCGAGTATCTCGACGAGGCCTTGCCCGAGCCGCCGATGCTGCCGCGCGATTCCGGCGCGCGGGCGAAGTGCCGCGAGCGCTCGCGCTTTCACGATACCCGGCTCGAGCCCGAACTGCGCAAGCTTTTCCCGCACCTCGGTTCCGCGGGTGAGGGTTCAGGCATCGTCGTTACCCAGTCCGAGGTGTTGAACCAGCGCCTGCTGGAGCTAGCACGGCTGCTCGAGAGCGATACTTCGCGCGATTCCGCGGCGCTGATGCTGGGCGATTGCGGCTACCCGGTAAGCTTCGCGTGGCTCGACGCCTTTACCCTGCCGCTCGGTCTCGAGCTCGAATGGCCGCAAGAAGTGTGCGACTACCGTGAACAGGTCGCGAACCACGCCGCGGTCGCGGCCGAGCTCGAAGCCTACCGTCCGGCGATGCAAGCCTGGATCGAAAGCAAACTCGGTTGAGCACTTGCCGGCGCGGGTGATTTACTTTCTCCGGCTCGCACGGCATGCTTGATCCGCCCCGCGCGCGAACGAACCCCGGCCCAGAGCGAATGGAAAATCTCAAAGACCCGCTGCTGCAACCGTTTCGGCTCAAGCACCTGACGCTGCGCAACCGCATCATGTCGACCAGCCACGCCTGCGGCCTCGAGGACCACGACGCGATGCCGGGCGAGGTTTACCAGCGCTATCACGAGGAAAAGGCGAAGGGCGGGCTCGCGCTGACGATGTTCGGCGGCTCGGCCTACGTCGCGCCGGATTCGACCTGGGCTACTGGCCAGCTGAATATGTCGACCGACAGGGTGCTGCCCTACCTCGAAGCGTTTGCCGCGCGCATCCACGCGCACGGCGCCGCGCTGATGATCCAGCTGACCCATCTCGGCCGCCGCGCCGAGACCAATGCGCAGAACTGGCTGCCGGCGATCGGCCCGTCGCCGCTGCGCGAAACGCTGCACCGCGCGTGGCCGCGGGAAATGGATCGCGCCGATATCGACCGCGTCGTCAAGGCCTTCGGGGACGCCGCCGCGCGCGCCAGGCAAGGCGGGCTCGACGGTATGGAGACCATGATCGGCGGGCACCTGATCGGCCAGTTCCTGTCGCCGGCGACCAACCGCCGGCGCGACGAGTTCGGCGGTTCGCTCGAAAACCGCTGTCGCTTCGGCCTGCTGGTGCACGAAGAGATCCGCCGCCGGGTCGGCGACGATTTCATCGTCGGCATGCGCTTCCCGATAGACGAGGCGATCGAAGGCGGCATGAATTTCGACGCCTGCCTCGAGGCGGCGCAAGTCTTCGAGCAATCCGGGCTGATCGATTTCTTCAACGCCAACTACGGCCGCCTCGACATCATGATGCGGATGGTCACCGACTGCATGCCGAACATGGCGTCGCCGATCGCGCCGTGGCTCGAAATCGCCGGCCGTTTCCGCAACGCGGTCGGGCTGCCGGTGTTCCACGCCGCGCGGATCACCGATCTCTCGACCGCGCGCCACGCGATCCGCGACGACCTGCTCGACATGGTCGCGATGACGCGCGCGCACATCGCCGATCCGCAGATCGTCAACAAGCTCGCGCGCGGCGACGAAGACCGCATCCGCCCGTGCGTCGGCGCGACCCACTGCATGGGCGCCAACCGGCCGACCTGCATCCACAACCCGGCGAGCGGCCGCGAAACCCGCTGGGCCCAGGTCATCGAGCGCTCGCCCGACCCGGGCCGGCGCGCGCTCGTCGTCGGCGCCGGTCCGGCCGGGCTCGAGGCCGCGCGGATCCTCGCCGAGCGCGGTCACCGGGTCACGTTGTTCGAGGCCACCGACCGCCCCGGCGGGCAATTGCGCCTGGCCACAGCGGCGAGCTGGCGCAAGGATATCGCCGGCATCGTCGACTGGCGCGTCGCCGAGCTCGACCGCCTCGGCGTCGACGTGCAATACAACCGGCTGGTCGAGGCCGACGATCTGCGGGCAGAGAATCCCGAACTGGTCGTCGTCGCGACCGGCGGGCTGCCCGATCTCGACTGGCTGCCCGGCAACGAGCTCGCGACGCCGGTCTGGGACCTGTTGTCGGGCTCGGCGCCGATCCGCGACGACGTGCTCGTGTTCGACGGCAGCGGCCGCCACCCGGCGGCGACCGCGGCGCAGGTTTGCGCCGACGCGGACAGCCGCGTGCGGTTCGTCACGATCGACGAACAGCCGGTGGCCGAACTCGACTATGCCGAACAGGCGACCTGGCGCCGCGAATTCGCGCGCCGCGGCATCGTGCCGATCTTCGAGCACCACCTGCGCGAGCTGCGGCGCAAGGATGCGCGTATCGAGGCCGTCTTCGTCAGCGACCTGACCGAGAAGGAGTTGATCCTGGAGGCAGATCAGGTGGTCGTCGAACGCGGCACGCTGCCGGCCGACGAGATCTTTCACGCGCTGCGCGCGCACTCCGGCAATGACGGCGTGACCGATCTCGTCGCCCTGACCGAAGGCCGCCCGCAACCGGCGACCGGCGACGGCTTCGCGCTGCACCGCATCGGCGACGCCGCGTCGAGCCGCAACCTCGCCGCGGCGATGTTCGACGCGCTGCGCCTGTGCTCGGTGATCTAGGCCGTCGGGCCCGCGATTCGGAAACGGGGTCGGACCTCGTCAAGTCATTGAAAAATAAGGATAAGTTACACCAATTAGCCTGAATTTCGGGCTTAGACGTACGTTTTTGCCATCAAAATCGATCCTTTAAGCAGAGTTCATGCCCCGCAAGCGAGAAAAATTTTCTTAGACGGTCGTTTTCGGCCGTAAAAGTAGAGTTTAAGCGCACAAAATGGCTGGTTATTCGGAATTTCACTATTTGGATCAATGAGATATCGAGATCCGACCCCGATAAACTTCCCATCGCAGATGTATCGTGACCTGAGGCTCATGATTTTTCCCGATGTCGCCGACCGCGAAAAGAACATCCCGAATGCGAATACCCGCACAAGACCCCCGCAGCCCGGAGCCAGCGTCAAAATCGGGGCAGCGACGCTCGGATTTATTGATCCAGGTTAACAGAACCTCGATCAGGCAAAGGTAAATTGAATCGGATAAGCCATCGAAAGTGGCGCCAAACCTTTTCTAACGAATCCTTATCCAACCGGGGGTAATTATGGAACTGGAGAAAATCCAGCAGATCGAGGCGGCTACCTGGGTAAACCGCGAAGAGGTCCTGCGCCTGGGCGTCGCGGTACTGTTTATCGTCGGCATCATCCTGTACGTCAACTCCCGTGGCGAGGTCAGCCCGATGCTGGTCGTCGCCGGCATGATCGGTGGCTACATGGCCCTCAATATCGGCGCCAACGATGTCGCCAACAATGTCGGGCCCGCGGTCGGGTCGCGCGCGCTCACGATGGTCGGCGCCATTGCCATTGCCGCCATTTTCGAGGCTTCGGGCGCCCTCATAG
>JAHEKJ010000012.1:0-52370 GCA_024638385.1 Gammaproteobacteria bacterium
CTCGAGCCGAAGATCGGCGCGATGCTGCCGTGCAACGTGATTCTGCGCCGGGTCGACGGCGGCGTCGAGGTCAGCGCGATCGACCCGCTCGAATCGATGCAGGCGATCGACAACGCCGAACTCAAGCAGGTCGCGGGCGAGGTGCGGGACATGCTCGCCGAGGTCGTCGCCGCAATCTGATCAGGGCCGCCGGGCGCCGGTCATTCCGCCCGCAGCTGCTCGACCATCGCTTCGCGCATCTTGAATTTCTGCGGTTTGCCGGTGACGGTCAGCGGAAATTCGTCGACGAAGCGAATGTAGTGCGGAATCTTGAAGTGCGCGATCGCGTCACGGCAATAATCGCGAATCTCGTCTTCGCCGGCGCTGACACCCGCGTGTAACTGGATCCAGGCCGCGACCTGTTCGCCGAGTCGCTCGTCGGGCACGCCGAATACCGCGACGGCGGCTATCTTGGGATGGGTAAACAGAAAGTCTTCGATTTCACGCGGGTAAATATTCTCGCCGCCGCGAATTATCATTTCCTTGCGCCGGCCGGTAATTTGCAGATAGCCGTCCGGATCCATCCGGCCGAGGTCGCCCGAGCGCAGCCAGCCGGCAGCATCGATCGTTGCCGCGGTCTTGTCGTATTCGCCGTAATATCCGCGCATGACGTGGTAGCCGCGGAAACAGATTTCGCCGATTTCGCCGCGCGCAACCGTCGAGCCCTTGTCGGTATCGATGATCTTGACCTCCTGGTGCGGCAGGTTGCGACCGACGCTGGCGATGCTTCGCTCGAAGTCGTCGTCGCGCGTGGTCACGTGCGTCAAGGGTGAAGCCTCGGTCTCGCCGTAACCGATCAGAATTTCACCACAGTGCATGTCCTCGATCACGCGGGTCATCAATTCGGGCGGGCAGGGCGCGCCGGCCATGATGCCGGTGCGCAGGCTGGACAGATCATAGGCGGCGAAATCGTCGAGTTCGAGCGCTTCGATGAACATCGTCGGCACGCCGTGAACCGCGGTACATTTCTCCTGTGCGATCGCGCGCAGCAGTGCAGGAGCATCGAAATGCTCACTCGGAATGACAATGCATGCCCCCACGGACAGGCACAGCAAATTGGCGAGTACCATGCCGAAGCAGTGGTAAAAGGGAACCGGCACGGCCAGCCGGTCGTTCTCGTCGAACGCCATCGAGTGCGCGCTGAACCAGGCATTGTTGAGGATGTTGTGATGCGTCAGCATGACCGCCTTGGGCAGGCCGGTGGTGCCCGAGGTGTACTGAATGTTGATGACGTCGTCCCGGTCCAGCGTCGCGCCGCGGCGCTCCAGTTCGTCCTGGGTTATCTGCGCAGCGGCTTCGATGACTTGTTGCCACGGCGTGAATCCGGGGGCGGGCGCAACCGTGCCGGCGGCATCTGCGGGCTCATACACGACGATTCGTCGCAGGGCGGGCAACGCCTGCGAATCGATCTGCCGAGCTCGCCGCGTAGCTCCGGAACGACCTCGATCAACATCGAAGCATAATCGCTGTGGCGAAAGCGGGGAATCACGAACAACCCCTGGACCTCCGATTGCCGCAGCGCATGCAGCAGCTCGCGAGAGCGGCAGGCGGGGTTGATATTGACCAGGATCGCGCCGATGCGCGCTGTTGCCATTTGCAGCAGCAACCATTCGATGTTGTTGGTCGACCAGATTCCGATGCGGTCGCCGCGCGCGAAGCCAAGCGCGATCAGGCCGCGCGCCAGCCGATCGATTTCGGATTGCAGTTGGCGATAAGTCAGGCGACGGCATTGCGGCAACGAGACCACGGCCTCGCGCCCGGCGAAACGCGTGGCAATGTCGTTGCAATGGGCGCCGATAGTGGCGCCGAGGAGCGGCGTATCGCCGTCACGGTGAAGGTAACTTTCGGCCACGTTCGGCATCATCTTGCCGGATCAGAAGAGGTGCCAGCGGCGATAGCGCATGGCTTCCTCCACCCGCGCGCGCGCCATCGATTGCGCCGCGAGGCGAGGCATGATTTGCTTGTTGGCGGCGATTTCGAGCACCTCGCGGGTATTGCGGCGGATTTTTTCCTCGATCTCGCCGAAGGCTGCAGTTTCGCCCGCGCCCCGGTATTCGACTGCGGCGCAGATCACGCCGCCGGCGTTGGCGATGAAATCGGGGACACTCAGCACGCCACGCGCGTGCAGGGCTTGCTCGGCGGCCGCGGTTATCGGAATATTCGCTCCCTGTGCGATCAGCCGCGTGTTGAGCCGGCCGACGTTACCCTCGTGAACCACGTCCGGGCGTGCCGCCGGGATCCAGATATCGCATTCGACGTCGATAATAGCCTCGCCGTCACGCTGCTCGCCGGGCGCGTATTCGGTGACGCTCCTGCCTTCCGCCTTTAGTGCGAACAGCGCATCCAGGTCGAGTCCCTGCGGATTGCAGATCGTGCCGCCACTGTCGGCGACGGCGACCGCGATCGCCCCGGCGTCGCCGAGAAATCGGCTCGCGTGCTTGCCCACCGCGCCGAAACCCTGCACCGCGAAGCGGGCGCCCTCAATCTCGAGATCGATAAACTCGCGTGCGACATCGATCGCGTGACTCAGGCCGAAACCGGTCGCGCCGATCTCGTCGAGCGGGATGCCACCGACCGCGCGCGGCAAACCAACGGCTCGGCCGATTTCGTCCCTGACCCAGGCCATGCAATCCTCGTCGGTGCCCATATCGGGGCCGAATATGTACTGTTGGATCTCACCAAGCGCACAGGCGAATCCGCGAACCAGGGTTTCTTTTTCCGCGGGCGGCATTTTAGGATCCCCGACCAGCACGGACTTGCCGCCGCCGTGCGGCAGGTCGGCGGCGGCGTTCTTCAGCGTCATCGCGCGTGCCAGCCGGACGCATTCCTCGGTCGTGACGTCAGCTGCCATGCGCAATCCACCGATCGAGGGACCACGGGCGACGTTGTCGACGACCAGTACACCGCGCAGGTCGATGCCGGGTTCGTGAACGTGGATAACCTTGAGCGGCCCTAACTCATCGGCCAGTTGGTAAATCTCTTTCATATCTCACTCCTGCGTCGCACCAGCGGGACGTCGACGCGGGCACTGTCCCTGGAAAGCCCCATTTCTAGCGCAACAAGATGCCGCCTCGTTGATGCCAGTCAATGCCCGGCCGATTTCGATAGCCAATAGTGGCGGGTACCTATCGATAGTGGTCTAGCCGGGGGGCGAAACATGGGTGGCGAACACGAAGCTTTGATAAATCAGGTCGTAAATTCCTTCTCCGAGTCGCTCGATCCGGTAGTCCGCGAAGCGATCGGCAATTCCGGCTTCGAATCACTGGGCGAAATGGTGCGCGAGGCGCTGGCCAGGCAGGCTGATGCGATACTCGATCGCCTGGAAGGCGAAATCAGGCGTGCCAGGGCGGAGACTGTCGAGCGTCCCGTGATCGAGATCTGATCGCCCGTCTCGCTAGCTGGAAATTCGCCAACGGCGCGCGCGTTGCCGCCGTGGCATGCAATCATCGTTGACGATCGGCTGACGGGAAGGCGTTGCTGAGCGCGAGTCGATTCGTTGTCCCCCCGCCCACGGCTAGAGCAGATTCGCAATTCGCAACTGCTGCTTGCTGACCGCGGCGTAGGGCTCGTCGCGGGTCTTGTCGTGCACCTGCATGCGGTAGTGCACGAAGGCCTCCTCGTCGTCATAATGCATGAACGGATTGCCTTCTGCCTGCTCGCCCAGGGTGCTCGTCGGCGTGACCGAGTAATTGTGTCCGGGGTGGATCAACATGTCCTGCGGCAGGCGCTCTTTCATGTTCTTCAGCGTGACGAACATGTCCTCGGGGCTGCCGCCCCGAAGATCGCAGCGGCCGCAGCCGAACACGAACAGCGTATCGCCGGTGATGATCTCGTTGCCGAGCCGGTAACAGGCCGAGCCCGGCGTATGCCCGGGGGTGTGCAGCATCTCGATCGGCGTCTCGCCGAGCCGGATTTCGTCGCCGCCGTGGTGCAGGCTCGGTTTGTCGAGCTCGTGCTGCCAGAATTCGTACTCGGGCTTGAGCAGGTGCACCTCCGCGCTGGCCCGTTCGAGCACGCCTTCGATGCCGTTGATGTGATCGTGATGGCTGTGGGTCAGCAGGATATCGGTGATGTCGAGCTCGAGCTCGCGCGCGCGCGAGACGATGCGCTCGACCTCCCAGGCCGGGTCGACCACCGCGCAGCGGCGCGTGGCGATATCCTCGACGAGGTAGACGAAGTTTTCCATCGGCCCGAGCTCCATCGCGTGGACCCGGAAGCTTTGCTCTGACATGGCGCCCCCCGTGGCGTTGAACGCGCCCATTATACACCCTTCGGGCACTGGATTTTTCCCCGCGGAGCATCGACAATAGCGGCCTTTTCGATGCCGCGATCGGGCGGCGCAAGGTTTGGCGACAGTCATGGGAAAATCGGGCATCAACAAGGTCGTGCTCGCCTATTCGGGCGGGCTCGACACATCGGTCATCCTCAAGTGGCTCGAGGACGAGTACGGCTGCGAGGTCGTGACCTTCACCGCCGATATCGGCCAGGGCGAGGAGCTCGAGCCGGCGCGCGCCAAGGCCGAGAAATACGGCGTGCGCGAAATCTACATCGAGGACCTGCAGGAAGAGTTCGTGCGCGACTTCGTCTACCCGATGTTTCGCGCCAATACCGTCTACGAGGGCGAGTACCTGCTCGGCACGTCGATCGCGCGCCCGCTGATCGCCAAGCGTCTGGTCGAGATCGCCGCCGAGACCGGCGCCGACGCGGTCTCCCACGGCGCCACCGGCAAGGGCAACGATCAGGTGCGCTTCGAACTCGGCGCCTACGCGCTGGCGCCCGATATCCGCGTGATCGCGCCGTGGCGCGAGTGGGACCTGAACTCGCGCGAAAGCCTGCTTGCCTACGCCGAGGCCGCCGGCATCGCGATCGAGAAAAAACAGGGCACGAAATCGCCGTACTCGATGGACGCGAACCTGTTGCACATCTCCTACGAAGGCGGCGAGCTCGAGGATCCCTGGTTCGAGCCGCGCGACGAGATGTGGCTGCGCAGCGTCGCGCCCGAGCGCGCGCCTGAAGCGCCGCAATACGTCGAACTCGGCTTCGAGCGCGGCGATATTGTCGCGCTCGACGGCGAGCGGATGAATCCGGCACAGGTGCTGACCCGGCTCAACGAGATCGGCGGCGCCCATGGCGTCGGTCGCCTCGACATCGTCGAGAATCGCTACGTCGGCATGAAGTCGCGCGGCTGTTACGAGACTCCCGGCGGCACGATCATGTTGAAGGCCCATCGCGCGATCGAATCGATCACGCTCGATCGCGAAGTCGCGCATCTGAAGGACGAACTGATGCCGAAGTACGCCACGCTGATCTACAACGGTTACTGGTGGAGCCCGGAACGCCAGCTGTTGCAGCAGTTGATCGACGCGTCGCAGGCGACGGTCAACGGCGAGGTGCGCGTCAAGCTGTTCAAGGGCGCGGTCACCGTGGTCGGGCGCAAGTCGGCCAGCGACAGCCTGTTCGACGAGGCCATCGTCACCTTCGAGGACGATCGCGGCGCCTACAATCAGAAAGATGCCGAGGGTTTCATCCGGCTCAACGCGCTGCGGATGCGAATCGCCGGCAAGCGATGAGCCGCCGGGCGCGCTTCCTGCTGCTGTGCCTGTTGCTCGCCGGATTCGCCGGCTGCGAGCGCGACGGGCCGATCGATCCGGCAGGTCAGCGCTACTTTTTCCTCGAATCGCTCAAACAGGTCGAAGCCGCCGGACAACAGCTCGGCCAGCCCGACCTGAGCCAGCAGCAGATGACCGCGGCGCTGGCGACGCTCGACGACGCGCTCGGTCTCGCGTTCCAGGTCCGGCGCGCCTACCTCGACGAATTCGACCTGCGTCTCGGCAAGAATTTCGAGCGCTTTTTCATCAAGGGGGTCGAAAACTATCGCCTCGGCATCGAGGCCGGCGATCGGCAGCAGCAGATCGAGGGTATCCGCCTGCTGAATCAATGGGACGAGTTCTGGCAGGCCGAAGGCGACGCGATCGAGGCCCGGATAGCAGCCGGGTAGCATGGCTCGCCCGCCGCGCCTGATCGTTTGCGTCAACGAGCGCCTCGGCAGTGGCCAGCGCTCCTGCGTCGGCAGCGGCAACCTCGACTTTATCAGCCGGATTCGGCAAATGCTCTCGGACGCGGCCCTCGACGTGCCGGTGGTCGAGCGCGAATGTCTCGGCCACTGCGAGCAGGGCCCGGTCATGCGGATCGCGCCGGGCGGACGCTTCTTCACCGAGATCGACGAGGCATCGCTGGCGCGCATCGTCGACGAATTGCGGGCTTTCGGCGAGCGGGGGGACGACTAGCCGTGTACAGCGTCAGGGGTTTCGTCGCGGGCCGCGTTCAGGGAGTCGGCTTTCGCTGGTTCGCGCGCAGATCGGCCGAGGCCGAAGGGGTGCGGGGCTATGCCCGCAATCTGCCCGACGGCCGCGTCGAGTTCCTGTTGCAGGGCGAGCCGGCGGCGGTCGAGCGGGTCGTCGAAGCGCTCCGCAGCGGTCCGAGTCACGCTGTTGTTCGGTCGGTCGAGCTCGACGGTGCCGAGGACTTGCCGCCGCGCGACGGCTTCGATACCCGTTAGTCCGCGAAGCGGCAGGCCGGCAGCCCGGTATAGTCGCTGCCGGTGCGAATCGCCGCCAGCCGCGATGGGTCGATCATGTCCTCGAGCAGCGCCAGTAATTCCCGGTAGTGATCGCTTGCGCGCCAGTGCGCGCCGCCGTCGGCGAACGTCGCGGGCGGCGGCATCGGCGCCACCGGCAGTCGCGACTGCGACCGCCAGGCGTAGAGTCGCGCGAGCATCCGCGGCGCACATTTCCGGATCCGGTCCCGTGGCGCGGGCCCGGCGAGAAACCCCGGCGGATTGAGGCCCGGCGCGCGATGACAGCCGCCGCAGTGCGGCTCCAGCAGCGCCAGCGACGCGTCGAGCGTGACCGGCGGCGGGTCGTCGGCGGCGATGACGGGTCGCGGTTGCGGCGGCCAGCGCGGTGCCGCGACGCCGAGCGCCGGCAACAGTTCGTCGAGCAGGCGACGCCGCTCGAAGGTCCCCGTGGCGAGGCTCGACGCCTGCCCGCGACGGTGCCGTTCGAGCAACGCGTCGAGCGCCGAGTCGAGGACCGTGAATTCGCGCGACACTCCGACTTCGAGGCCTGGCTCGGCGGCGACGAGGTCGCCGTCCCAGTGCAGTTCGAAGTGGCTGACGCGAGAGCCGTCGGCGAGCCGCAACGACAGGCCCTCGGCGGCGCCCAGTTCGAGTTCGAGTCTGCCGCTCGCGGGGCGCGCCGCGACGACCAGCGGTTGCCAGAGGTTGAGGTCGCCGGGTACCTGCAACGACTGCACCCGCGCCCGCCGCGCGACGCCGTCGTCGAGCTCGATTTCGAGATGCGCGCGCAGGCGGTCGGCGGCGGCGGGGTCGCCGCAATGCACGCGGGCCGCGCTGTCGTCGATTGCGACGACGCGACAATGCGCCGTATGCACTTGCCGCGCGTGCCGGCGATCGCCGGCGCGCAGGGCTGCGTCGAGACGGCGAATGTCGGCCTGCGTGAAAAATCCGGCGAGCCGATAGACGAGGCCGCGGGTCAGCACCGGGTCGACCCGCCGCCAGCTCGCTTGCGGCGGTTGCGCCGATAGCGGGTCGGACTCGCGCCGGCGTTCGACGGCGAAGGGGTCGCGATCCGGGATACGGCTGCCGACGAGCGCGACGCCGTGCGGCCAGCGGCGCGCGAAGCGGCGCGCGAGTTCACGGCCAAAGTCCGCGTCGAAGCGCGGATCGTGCCAGTCGAAGCTGGCCTCGGCGGCGAGCCGGTATTGCAGCACCGCACGCAGCAGCGCGGCGCGACAGCGCGCCGAGGCGCAACCTTCACGCCAGAAGAATTGTGCCGCGGACAGGTAATTGGCGCGCTCGGACAGCACGTCGATGACGCCGGCGTCATTGCTGACGAGCCCGATCAGCGAACCGTAGCGCTCGGGCGCCGCCGCCAGCAGACGGTTGGCCACGGCCACGTTGGTATTGGTTTCGGACCAGGGTATGCGCGAGAAAATCGGCGCCGTATTCTGGTGACAGCTCAGGCACATCGCGCGCCTGGCGGGACGCGCCCGCGGGCGCTTGCCGGCGGCGTAATCGTCGACGATCTGGAACTCGAAGCGCCCGGCGGCATCGTTGTAGCTGATGATCTCGAGGCTTTCGCTGGCCGGTTGGTGAGCGATGAACAGGCGATATTCGAGAACCCGGCCCGGGTCGCCGCCGCGCGTCAGCGGCTCGCCCTCGAGCGCGATGACGACGCGCGGCAGGCGGAAGTAATCCGGCGCCGCGGCGTCGCGCTGCAACGACCGGCCGCGCGGGATGATGGCCCGGCGCACGCCGCCGTCGGTGACGCGCGCGGCGAGCGCGTCGATCAGCGCGGCGAACGGGTAGGGGATGCGATAGCCGTGTTGCGGGTCGTGGAACAGCTCGTCGAATCGTGAGACGCCGAGCGGCGGCCGGTCCGGGCCGGGTCGCGAGGCATGCTCGATCCACTGCGGTTGCGCGGCGCCGACGCGCCCGGTGACGGGCGCGAGCAACAGCGCAAGCGCGAGCGGCAACAGCGCGATCGCTCTCATGCGTCCTGTTGTCTGGCCTCGACGCGGGCACGCTCCTGGTCGTCGATGACGACGCTGAAATCGATCGGCCGGCAACAGATTTCGCAATCCTCGACGTATTCCTGGGCGTCGACCGAGCCGTCGACCAGCAGCGTAAAGCGCTCCCAGCAATACGGGCACTGGACGCCGACTTCGAGCACGCGGTTGATCATTGCGGCGGCCGCAGGCGCAGGATGCGTCCGCTGTCGGTGGACAGGTAGATCCAGCCCTCGGCGCCGATCGCGAGCGCGCGAATTCGCTCGCCGAGGTCCTCGAGCAGGCGTTCCTCGGCGATTGCGTGGCCGTCGGCCGACAGTTGCACCCGGTTGAGGTGGCGCAACTTGAGCGCGCCCGAGAAAAGATCGCCCTGCCAGCCGGGAAAGGCATTGCCGCGGTACAGGATCAGGCTGCCGGGCGCGATCGACGGAATATAGACCTTGCGCGGATCCTCCATGCCCGGCTTGCTGGTGCCTTCGCCGATCGCGATCGGGCCCCAGTACTCCTTGCCGTGACTGACGACCGGCCAGCCGTAGTTGCGCCCGCGCAGGACCAGGTTGATCTCGTCGCCGCCGCGCGGGCCGTGCTCGATCGACCACAAGCGCCGGCTTTCGGCATCGAACCACAGGCCCTGGGGATTGCGGTGGCCGTAGCTCCAGATCTCGGCGCGCGCGCCGGCAACGCCGATGAAGGGATTGTCGCGCGGCACGTCGCCGTCGAGTTCGAGGCGCATGATCGTGCCGATATGGTTGCCCGGATCCTGCGCCTGGTCGCGCTCGCCGCGGTCGCCGACGCCGAAAAAGACGTGGCCGCTGCCGTCGAAGGCAATGCGGCTGCCGAAATGGCGGCGATGATCGGTCGCCGAATCGGTGACCAGCAGGTCCTGCCAGTCGACGAGGCGGGTCCCGCGCAGGCGGGCGCGCGCCAGCGCGGTCGCGGCTTCGCCGCGCGACGGCTTGCTGTAGGTGAAATAAATCCAGCCGCCGGCGGTGAAACCGGGCGCGACGGCGACGTCGAGCAAGCCGCCCTGGCCCTCGGCGACGACGCGCGGCGCGCCGTCGATCGAGATGACCGACAGGTCGTCGAGCCGCAGCAGCGCAACCCGTCCGCCGCGCTCGGTAAACAGCAGGCGATTGCGGTCGACGAAGGTCATGCCCCAGGGCACGCCGAGCCCGCGCGCCAGTTCCTCGACGATGAAATCGGGGTGGCCCTGCTCGATCGCGCGCGGTGTCTGCGCCGCCGACGGCGCTCCCGTGAGCAGCGACAGCGCCAGGATCAGGCCTTGCCAGACTCGGAGATTCATGGCTTTACAGTACAAAAGCTGCACGCATAATACCAGTGCCGATCCAATCCCCCGAAACCAGCCGCAGGATGAGCCGACGATCCCATGCGTAAATCCGAACTGCCGCCGCGTACCGACCTGATTCTGCTCGGCGGCGGTCACAGTCACCTGTTCGTGCTCGAGCGGCTCGCGATGCGGCCGCCGCCGGCGACCCGGATCACGCTGGTAACGCGCGATCTGCATACGCCCTACTCGGGCATGCTGCCGGGCTATGTCGCGGGCCACTACGCCTTCGACGACGCGCACATCGACCTGCTGCCGCTGGCGCGCCGCGCCGGCGCGCGCGTAATCCACGCCGAGGCCTGCGGGCTCGACGCCGACCGGCGCCAGCTCGCGATCGCCGGACGACCACCGCTCGGCTACGACCTGTTGTCGATCAACATCGGTTCGCGGCCGACCTTCGCCGCCGAGGTCGAGGCCGACCCGCGGCAGTTCGCGGTCAAGCCGGTGGATCGGTTCATCGAAGCCTGGCAGCGTCTCGAATGCCGGCTGCGCGACGACGCCGGCGAAATTCGCGTCGCCATCGTCGGCGCCGGCGCCGGCGGGGTCGAGCTCGCGCTTGCGCTCGATCACCGCGCGCGCCACCTCGACGGCCGCCGCGGGCAATTGCGGATCGTGCTGTGCAACGATCGCGAGCAGATCCTGGCGTCGCACAACCCGCGGGTGCGGCGCATCTTCGAGCGCATCCTGCGCCAGCGCGGAATCGAACTGCGCCACCGGTTCCGGGCGCTCGAGTTCGGCGACGCCGAACTGCGCGACGAATCAGGCCACGCGATCGCCGCCGACGCCGTCATCTGGGTCACCCACGCGAGCCCGGCGCCGTGGCTGCGCGAGTCCGGGCTCGAACTCGACGACGCCGGATTCGTGCGCGTGGCGCCGACGCTGCAGAGCCTGTCGCATGCCGAGGTATTCGCCGCCGGCGACATTGCCGCGGTCGCCGGCTACCCGCGGCCCAAGTCGGGGGTTTTCGCCGTTCGCCAGGGTTTACCGCTGGCGCGCAACCTGCGCCGTGTTGTCGAAGGACGATCGCCGCTCGAGTTTCGCCCGCAACGCCAGTTCCTGTCGCTGATCTCGACCGGCGATCGCTATGCCGTCGCCAGCCGCGGGCGCTGGGCTTTTGCCGGGCGCTGGTGGTGGCGGCTCAAGGATCGTATCGATCGCAAGTTCGTGCGCCGCTTCGGCGAGCTGCCGCCGATGGCCGGCGACGACGAGGCCGCGCCCGACCTCGCGCCGATGCGCTGCGGCGGATGCGGCTCGAAGCTCGGCAGCGGGATTCTCGAGCCGGTGCTCACGCGCATCGCCGACGAGACCGGGCTCGATCTGCGCGGCGGCTTCGCGTATGCCGACGACGCGGCGCTGGTCAAGGTGCCCGAGGGCGCGGCGCTGATCCAGACCGTCGACCATTTCTCGAGTTTCGTCGACGACCCGTACACCTTCGGCCGGATCGCCGCCAACCATGCACTCGGCGACCTGTACGCGATGGGGGTGCCGCCACATAGCGCGCTGGTCAGCGTCAGCGTCGCCTTCGGCGGCGAGCGCCAGCAAGCCGACGACCTCTACCTGTTGCTGTCGGGCATCGTCGCCACCCTGCGCGCCAACGAGACCCGTTTGCTCGGCGGTCACAGCGGCGAAGCCGCGCAGATGAGCTGCGGGCTCAGCGTCAACGGTTTCGCCGAACCGCTCATGCTGTGGCGCAAGAGCGGGCTCGAGCCTGGCGACGCGCTGTTGCTGACGAAACCGCTCGGCAGCGGCATGCTGTTCGCCGCCGATATGCGCGGGCGCGCACGCGGCGACTGGATCGATCGCGCGCTTGCGAGCATGTTGCAGGGAAATCGCGAGGCGATGCGTCGGTTGCGCCGCTTCGACGTGCGCGCCTGTACCGACGTGACCGGCTTCGGGCTCGCCGGGCATCTGTTCGAGATGGCGCGAGCGTCGGGGGTGGCCGCCGAGGTCGTGTTGCCGGCGCTGCCGTTGCTCGCCGGCGCGGCGGAACTTGCGGCCACCGGCCTCGTCAGCTCGTTGCAGCCGCAAAACCTGCGCCTGCGTCACCAGATCGACGATCCGGCCGGACTGGCCGCGGATCCCCGCTATCCGCTGCTGTTCGATCCGCAGACCGCGGGCGGATTGCTGGCCGGCGTGCCGGCCGCGCAGGCCGCCGAAGCCGTCGCCACGCTGCGCGCCGCGGGCTTTACGCAAGCGACGGTGGTCGCGCGCGCGGTCGCCGCCGAGTCGCCGGACTGGTCGCTGCGGCTGGTCAGCGCCTGAGCGCCAGCAGGCCCGATTCCTCGATCACTTGGGCGCAGGCCGCCTCCTGGTGCGGCGCCATCAGGTGCACGCCCGCGCAACCCTCGATCTCGGCGTACTGCTGGACCAGTTCGGCGCAGATCCTGCGGCCCTCGGCCTTCTGGTCGCGGGCGCCGTCGAGGCGCGCGATGACCGCGTCCGGGACGTGTACACCGAACAGGTTGTCATTCATCCAGCGCGCCGAACGCGCCGACGCGAGCGGGCCGATACCGATCAGGAAGTGCGCCCGCCCGGTGAAACCGCCGTCGACCAGGGCCTGGCAGTAGCTTCGAACCTTGTCGGGTTCGAAGCAGTACTGGGTCTGGAAAAACTGCGCGCCGTTGTCGATCTTGGCCTCGAGGCGCGCGGCCGGAAAGCCGGCCCCGTTTTCGGCGACGATCTCGGCGGCGCCGAGAAACAGCGCCGGCCGCGGCTCGATTTCGCGTCCCGACGGGTAGCGCCCGAGGTCGCGCATGTCGCGCAGTTGCCGCATCAGCTGGCCGCTGTCGATCTCGAAGACCTCGGCGGCGTCGGGCTGATCGCCGGCGCTCATCTTGTCGCCGGTCAGGCACAGGAAATTGTGGATGCCGAGCGCGGCGGCGCCGAGCGCATCGCCCTGTAGCGCGAGCCGGTTGCGGTCGCGAGTCGTCATCTGCAGCACCGGTTCGATGCCGTCGCGGACCATGATCGCGGCCGTGGCCAGCGCCGACATGTGCACCCGGGCGCTGGCGCCATCGGTGACGTTGACCGCGTCGGCGAGTCCCTTGAGACAGGTAACGCGCTCGAGCACGATCGCCGGCGAAGCGGCGTCGGGCGGCGAAGTCTCGGCGGTCAGCGCGAACTGGCCGGCAGCGAGCACCTCGGCGAGTTTGCTCGGCGGCGGGTCGTTCATGGGCGATTCCGCATTCGGTCGGGCTAGTCTGCTTTCGCCGCGGGCCGCGCATCGCGCAGCGCATCGGCGATCAGATAGGCCAGTTCGAGCACCTGGTCGGCGTTGAGACGCGGATCGCAACTCGTCAGGTAGCGCGTCGCGAGGTCCGAGTCGGAAATGCGATAGGCGCCGCCGGTGCATTCGGTCACGTGCTCGCCGGTCATCTCGAGATGAATGCCGCCGGGGTAGCTGCCCTCGGCGCGGTGCACGGCGAAAAATGCGCGCAGCTCGCGCAGGATGTCGTCGAACTGGCGGGTCTTGAATCCGGTAGAGGATTTGACCGTATTGCCATGCATCGGGTCGCAGGACCAGACGACCTCGGCGCCGGCGGCCGCGACCGACCGCACCAGGCCGGGCAGGACCGCGTCGAGCCGGTCGGCGCCGAGGCGCGTGATCAGCGTCAGGCGGCCGGGCTCGTTGGCCGGGTTCAGCGCCTCGATCAGGCGCAACAGTTCGTCGGCCGCGACGCCCGGGCCGATCTTGACGCCTACCGGATTTTCGATTTGCCGGAAAAACTCGACGTGGGCATGATCGAGCTGGCGCGTGCGTTCGCCGATCCAGACGAAATGCGCCGAGCAGTTGTAACGCTTGCCGGTAAACGAATCGATGCGCGTCAGGGCTTCCTCGTAGTTCAGCAGCAGGGCCTCGTGCGACGTGAACAGCTGGGTCTCGCGAATCGTCGGCGCGGTCTGCGAATTGATGCCGCAGACTTCCATGAACTCGAGCGCGTCGGCGATGCGTTCCGACATTTCCTGGTAGCGCTCGCGCGCGGGATTGGCCTCGACGAAGCTCAGGTTCCAGCGGTGCACCTGGTGCAGGTCGGCGAGTCCGCCCTGGGCGAAAGCACGCAGCAGGTTCAGCGTCGAGGCGCTCTGGTGGTATGCCTTGAGCATGCGCTCGGGGTCGGGCGCGCGCGCATGCGCCTCGGCGTCCGCCGCGTTGATGATGTCGCCGCGGAAACTCGGCAGCGTCTCGCCGTCGATCTCTTCGAAATCCGCCGAGCGCGGCTTGGCGAACTGGCCGGCCATGCGCGCGATCTTGGTCACGGGCCGGCGCCCGGCGAAGGTCAGCACGATCGCCATCTGCAGCAGGACCTTGAAGGTATCGCGGATCTTGTCGGCGCTGAACTCGCTGAAGGATTCGGCGCAGTCGCCACCCTGCAGCAGAAAACCGTCGCCTCGCGCCACCTGCGCGAGCTGGTCCTTGAGGTCGCGGATTTCCTGGGCGAAAACGAGCGGCGGTAACGCGCGCAACTGTGCCTCGACCGCGTCGAGGCGCTCGGCATCGGAATACGAGGGCTGCTGCGCGATCGGTAAATGGCGCCAGCTCGACAGCGGAGAATCTTCGGACATTTCGGGAGCGCGGACCTCTGCCGCAAAATTGTGCAAAATGCCTGAAAACGCCGGGAAACGCCAGTAAAAACAATCGCGTCGTGCGTGCGCGCCTTGTGCACCCGCGGGTAAACAGTGATAAGATTGCGCGCGGCAAATCCATATCGGATCACAAGCAAAACAATATCTTGAGAGACTGACCAATGAAAAAATGGCTTATTGCGTCGACCCTGTTGGCCCTGTCCGCCCCGCTGGCGGCCGAGGACATCAAGGTCGGCATCATCCTGGGCTTTACCGGACCGATTGAATCGCTGACGCCGGGCATGGCTGCCGGCGCCGACCTGGCGCTCGACGAGGCGTCGAACTCGGGCAGCCTGCTGGACGGCAAGACCGTCGTCGGCGTGCGCGGCGATTCGACCTGCATCGACGCCGCCGCCGCGACCGCCGCGGCCGAACGCCTGATCACGTCGGACGGCGTGGCGGCGATCATGGGCGCCGATTGCTCCGGCGTAACCACCGCGATCGCCAACAACGTCGCGGTTCCCAACGGCGTCGTCATGGTATCGCCGTCGGCGACCTCGCCGGCGCTGTCGACGATCGACGACAAGGGCCTGTTTTTCCGCACCGCGCCGTCGGATGCCCGCCAGGGACAGGTGCTGGCGGCGATTCTGAAAAGTCGCGGCATCGACGAGGTCGCGGTGACCTATACCAACAACGACTACGGCAAGGGCCTGGCCGAATCCTTCGGCCGGGCGTTCCGCGACGTCGGCGGCCGGATCTCGATCAGCGCCGCCCACGAGGACGGCAAGGCCGACTACTCCGCCGAGGTCGGCGCGCTGTCGGCTTCCGGTTCGCGCATGCTCGCGGTCTTCGGCTATGTCGACCAGGGCGGGCGCGGCATCATCCAGGCGTCGGTCGATGCCGATGCCTTCGACAACTTCGTCATGGCCGACGGCATGGTTGGCGAATCGCTGATCGCCGCGATCGGCGCGGACCTCGACGGCGCGATCGCGACCCTTCCGGGCGGCGCCGAGGGCGCCGATGCGTTTCTCGAGTACGCCAAGTCGCACGGTATCGCCGGCGACGGACCGTTCGTGCCGGAATCCTACGACGCGGCGGCGCTGATCGTGCTCGCGATGCAGGCTGCCGGTTCGGCCGACCGTGCGGCGATCCAGTCGAAGATGATGATGGTCGCCAATGCCCCCGGCGCGAAAATCGGCCCCGGCGAAATCGGCAAGGCGCTAAAGATCATCGCCGCCGGCGGCGAGGTCGATTACCAGGGCGCAACCAACGTCGAGTTCAACGAGGTCGGCGAGGTCTTCGGCACCTACAAGGAGCTCGAAATCGGCAGCGGCAAGTTCAACACCGTCAAGATTCACTAGCCTGTACTGCCCGAGGAAACCCGCCCCCGGCAACGGGAGCGGGTTTTTTGTGCGCGGGCTCAAGTTTTTGGCGGTGTCGGCCGATAGTTTCGGCGAAGGATGAGCGGAGCCGTTCATCCACCACGAAGGTGCTCCATGCCGGCCGCGACTGTCGAAATCGACCAGCAAGAACTGGCGCGGCGCGCGCACGCCGATCTGGCGAAACGCGCGCGCGGCGGCATTTTCATATATCTCGTCGCCTGGCTCATTCTGACGTTACCGACGCAGGTCCACGCGACCGAACCCGATTTTTTCTATCTGAACACGGCGATCCTGGCGTTGATCATGCTGTCGCGGCTCGCGCATTTCTTCGCCGACAAGTTCAACCCGTCGCTGCCGGTATCGCTGCGTCGCACCTGGCTGGTGACGACGATCCTGACCGGCGCGCTGCACTGGGGCCTGATGTGTTTCTGGATCCTGACCCACGACGGATTCAGGCACATCGAGTTCTACCTGATCGCGTCGGCCGCGGTGCTCGGCATCGCCGGTACCGCGGCGCTCAGCATCGCGCGCGAGATCCGTATCCTGTTTCCGTTGTTCATGCTCATGCCGACGACGATCGCGTATCTCTATCGGCATGAATCCGACGACTGGATCCTCGCGTCGATGGTCGTGCTGGCGTTGGTCTACGTCATCGGTACCGCGCGCACCACCGGACGCGACTACTGGCAATCGATCGAGAACGAATTGCTCGCCGCGCAGCGTGCGATCGAGATGGAGAAACTCAGCATCACCGATCAGCTGACACAGCTCAACAACCGTTCGTTCTTCGATCTGCGCTTTAGCGAGGAGTGGAGCCGCGGTTGCCGCCAGGGCTCGACGCTGAGTTTGCTGATGGTCGATCTCGACCGCTTCAAGCGATTGAACGACACCTACGGGCATGTCTTCGGCGACGTTTGTCTGCAACGGGTCGCCGAGGTGTTGCGACGCGAAGTCAAGCGCGAGTCCGATCTGGTCGCTCGCTACGGGGGCGAGGAGTTCGTCGTTCTGCTGCCGGATACCGATGCCGCCGGCGCCCGTCGGGTCGGCGAAATCCTGCGCCAGGCGATCGACTGTATCGACATCGAGCATGGCGACGAGATTATCCGGCTGACCGCGTCCGTAGGCGGCGCCAGCTGCAGACCGGAACGCACGACCGCCGCCGCGGCGCTGCTCAAGCGGGCCGACGATGCGCTCTACCGGGCCAAGGCTGCCGGCCGCAATCGCTACGAGGCGGCCACCGAACCCGAGATTCGCGAAGCGCAGGCGGGCTGAGCGCAGATCGAATCAGGCGTGCTTGCGCACCACCTCCGGCAGCAGGCCGCCCGGCGCGAAGCGCAGCACCAGCAATAACACCAGCCCCATGAAGAACAGCCGCATGTGCTGCGCGTTTTCGATCAGGTGCAGCCGCAATGGATGGTCGGCGCCGAGCCAGCCGGTGCCGACCTGCATCAGCCACACGCCGACCGGTTCGGCCTCGATCCAGACCAGCCAGATCAGGAATCCGCCGAGCACCGAGCCCATGTTGTTGCCCGAGCCGCCGACGATGACCATGACCCAGATCAGGAAGGTGTAACGCAGCGGCTGGTACGAGGTCGGGGTGAACTGGCCGTCGAGCGTCGTCAGCATCGCGCCGGCGACACCGATCACCGCCGAGCCGATGACGAAGATCTGCAAATGGCGCCGGGTCACGTCCTTGCCCATGGCCTCGGCCGCGGTCTCGTTGTCGCGGATCGCGCGCATCATGCGGCCCCAGGGCGACGCCAGCGCCCTGACGCTGAGCCACAGGATCAGCGCCAGCACCAGCGTGAACAGGCCGGCGTAACACAGTTTGACGAAAATGCTCGAGCCGTCGATGACGAATTGCCGCAGCAGGTCCCCGCGTTCGGCCGCCTCGGCGAAGGCGAGGCGGTCGTCGTGCCACCACGCGATCAGGTCGATGAACCACGCCGTTTCCTGCAGGTTGACCTCGTAGGGCACCGGGCGCGACAGGCCGGTGACGTTCTTGACGCCGCGCGTCAGCCAGTCCTCGTTCTTCAGCACCGCGAGAATGATTTCGGCGATGCCGAGCGTCGCGATCGCGAGGTAGTCGGCGCGCAGGCCGAGCGCGACCTTGCCGATGCACCAGGCGATCCCGGCCGCGACCACGCCGCCGAAGGCCCACGAGAATATGATCGGCAAACCCATGCCGCCGAGGTAGCCGGTCTTGGCCGGGTTGACCGCCTCGATCGCCGCGACCGCCGGATCGAGGAAATAGCGGGTCGCGAGCAGGCCGGTGACGAGAATCGCGCCGAGCGCGAGCGTCCGGTGGCGCCCGCGGCCGAGTCGCCGGTAGCAAAAGATGGCCGCCGCGAGCATCAGGCCGAAAGCGATGGCGGCGGGCAGCAGCCGGGTCCCGCCCGACTGCCAGGCCTCGACGATCGGCGGTTGCGAAACCAGCACCGCGGCGACGCCGCCGAGCGCGGCGAAGCCCATGACGCCGACGTTTAGCAGGCCGGCGTAACCCCATTGCATGTTGACGCCGAGCGCCATCACCGCTGAGATCAGGCACAGGTTCATGATCGCCAGCGCGACGTTCCACGACTGGGCGAATCCGATGATGACGAGCAGCAGCGCGACCACGCCGAAGGCGAGGGCGGTTCTTTGCGAATGCGTCATAACACCTTGCCTCGCAGGATGCCGGTCGGGCGTACCAGCAACACCAGCACGAGGATCACGAACGAGACCGCGAACTTGTAGTCGGTCGACAGCAACTGCATCAGGCCGTCGGGCTCGAGGCTTTGCGGCAACAGGTAAATGAAGACTTTGCGGTAGGCATAGGTCACCATGACCTCGGAAAACGCGATCACGTAACCACCGAGAATCGCGCCGATCGGGTTGCCGATGCCGCCGACGATGGCGGCGGCGAACATCGGCAGCAACAGCTGCAGGTAGGTGAACGGCTTGAAGCTCTTGTCGAGGCCGTAGAGGGTGCCGGCGATGGTCGCGAGAATCGCGGTGATTATCCAGGTCACGAGCACGACGCGGTCGGGATTGACGCCCGACAGCAGCGCCAGGTCCTCATTGTCGGAGTAGGCGCGCATCGCCTTGCCGGTGCGGGTTTTTTGCAGAAACCAGAACAGCAGCATGACCAGCGCGATCGCGATGACGATCGTCAGGCCCTGCGACAGCTTGATACTGAGGCCTTCCTCGAGACCGGTGGTTTGCTTGAAGTCGCGCGCGCGGACGATGAAGCGCTCGCCGTCGAGAAAGCGCTGATCATCGGGGCCGATGACGAAGCGGACGATGCCGTTGGTCATGAACATGACGCCCATCGACGCAATCATCAGCGTGACCGGCGCCGCCTTGCGGTGCCGGTAGTGACGGTAGACCAGGCGGTCGGTCACGACCACGAGGACGATGGTCAACAGGATGCCGGCCGGCAACGCCAGCAGCGCGGTCGGCAGCGGCCCGAGGTTTACGCCACGCGCCTGCAGCCACCAGGTCGCGAGAATCACGATCATCGTGCCGAATGCCATGGTGTCGCCGTGGGCGAAATTGGCGAAGCGCAGGATGCCGAATACCAGCGTGATGCCGAGCGCGCCGAGCGCCAGTTGCGAACCGTAGGCGAGGCCGGGTACGACGACGAAATTCAGGATCAGCACGATCGCGTTGAGCAAATCGGTCAGCGCTTCCATTCAACCCCCGAGAAATGAGCGGCGGACTTCGGGATCGGCCAGCAGCGCCGCGCCGGTATCGGTGTGGCGGTTTTCGCCGACGACGAGCACGAAGCCGCGGTCGGCGATCTCGAGCGCCTGGCGCGCGTTCTGCTCGACCATCAAAATCGCGACGCCGGTGTCGCGCACCTCGAGGATGCGCTCGAACAATTCGTCCATGACGATCGGCGAGACGCCGGCGGTCGGCTCGTCGAGCATCAGCACGTCCGGCTGCGACATCAGCGCGCGTCCGACCGCGACCTGCTGGCGCTGGCCGCCGGACAGTTCGCCGGCGAGCTGATCTTTTTTCTCGGCCAGGATCGGGAACAGTTCGTAGACCTGCTCGACGGTATCGCCGAAATCGTCGTCGCGCAGAAAGGCGCCCATCTCGAGGTTCTCGTAGACAGTCATGCTGGTAAACACGTTGCTGGTCTGCGGCACGAAGGCGATGCCCTCGGCGATGCGGTCCTGCGGCGACAGGTTCGAGATATCCTTGCCGCGGAACCGGACCGTACCCTGCTTCAGCTCGAGCATGCCGAGCAGGGCTTTCATCGCGGTCGACTTGCCGGCGCCGTTGGGGCCGACGATCACCGCGATCTCGCCCTCGTCGACGTCGATCGTGCAGCCCTGGAGAATATCGGCGCCGCCGTAGCCGCCGACCATGTTTTCGCCGGCAAGAAAACTCATGAGGTCGCCGCCTTGCGCTTGAGCCCGCGGCCGAGGTAAGCCTCGATGACTTCTTCGTTGTTCTTGACCTCGTCGGCCGTGCCCTGCGCCAGGACCGTGCCCTCGGCCATGCAGATCACCGGGTCGCACAGCCTCGAGATGAAATCCATGTCGTGCTCGATCATGCAAAAGGTGTAATTCTGTTCGCGATTGAGCTTGAGGATGGCGTCGCCGATCTCGCGCAGCAGCGTGCGGTTGACGCCGGCGCCGACCTCGTCGAGGAACACGACCTTGGCGTCGACCATCATCGTGCGGCCGAGTTCGAGCAGCTTTTTCTGCCCGCCCGACAGGTTGCCGGCGAGTTCGTTGGCGATGTGTCCGAGATTGAGGAAGTCGGTGACCTGCATCGCGCGTTCGCGCACGGCCTGCTCTTCGCGTTCGACCCGGCCACGGCGGAACCACGCGTTGAACAGGTTTTCGCCGGACTGTGCCGGCGGCACCATCATCAGGTTCTCGATGACCGACAGGCGGCTGAATTCGTGCGCGATCTGGAAGGTGCGCAGCAGCCCCTTGGCGAAGAGATCGTGCGGCTTGAGCCCGGTGATCTCCTCGCCGTCGAGATAGACATGCCCTGAGGTCGGCTCGTACATGCCGGCAATGGTGTTGAACAGCGTGGTCTTGCCGGCGCCGTTGGGGCCGATCAGGCCGGTGATCGAGCCGCGCGCGATTTCGAGCGTCGCATGGTCGACGGCCCTGAGGCCGCCGAAATGCTTGGAAACGTTGTCGACCCGGACCATCGGGCCGGCATCGTCGCTAGAATTCATGGGTGCCCGGGATTGCGATTTGGGGTGCATGGTACCCAAATAGGCGGCCATTGGCGAAACAAAATCGGCCGCCACGCGGTCGGTACGGTGGCCGGCATCGCGGACGGCGATTTCAGGCGGATTCGACCAGCGGCACGAAAGCCACGCCGAGCACGCTGCGGCGTTCGATCTTGCCGTTTTGGTCGCGCGTCACGAGCACGAGTTCCTGATGGCCGCCGCGTCGGCCCAGCGGCAGCACCAGCCGGCCTCCCGGTTTGAGCTGCTCGACGAGCGCCTCGGGAATGCGCGGCGCCGCGGCGGTCACGGCGATCGCGTCGTAGGGCGCGTGTTCGGGCCAGCCGGCATAACCGTCGTCGCAGCGAATTTCGATATTGTCGTAACCGAGCCGGCCGACACGCTCGCGCGCGCTCGCGGCGAGTTCGGGTATGCGCTCGACGCTGTAGACGCGGCGCGCGAGCTGCGCGAGGATTGCGGCCTGGTAGCCTGTGCCGGTGCCGATTTCGAGCACGGTTTCGTCGCCATCGAGGTCGAGCAAATCGGTCATCAGCGCGACGATGTAGGGTTGCGATATGGTCTGGCCGTGGCCAACCGGCAAGGCGCCGTCGCGAAATGCGGCGTGGCGCATGTCGGCCGGCACGAATTCCTCGCGCGGCACCGCTCGCATCGCTGCCATCACCCGGTCGGCAAAGTGCTCGCGGCCGGTGTGGCTCGCGGTCATGGCGATGCCGGCCTCGATATCGCGAATCATTCGTTCGCGGTCGCGCTCGATAACCATGGTCTAGGTCAAGTCCTCCCGTGCGGCGAGGCGCCATTGTAGCCTATCGCCGAAGGTCCGAATTGATTCCGCGCAGTTTCGACGCGACTTCCAATAAATAAAAAATACTTATGAAGCGATATTTATTATAAGAAATACTTATCAAATAAATTGCTGCGCCGATCAATTAATTTGTTTTGCAACCGCGGCTGTGGATGCGCAAACTGACGTGGACACCAGCATCGAGACCCCCGAGCCCATGGACAGTCCTGCCATCCGCCGCGAAATCAAGTCCACGACCTGTTACATGTGCGCGTGCCGCTGCGGCATCAACGTCACGGTCGAAGACGGCGAGGTGCGCTATATTGAGGGCAATCCGGAGCACCCGATCAACCGCGGCGTGATTTGCGCCAAGGGCGCGTCCGGGATCATGAAGCAGTATTCGCCGGCGCGCCTGACGCGGCCGCTCAGGCGCAAGCCCGGCAGCGAGCGCGGGCAGGGCGAGTTCGAGGCGATTTCATGGGACGAGGCGCTCGATACGTTGGCCCAACGGCTCGAGCAGATTCGCGAAACGGATCCGAAACGTTTCGCGCTGTATACCGGCCGCGACCAGATGCAGGCGTTGACCGGGCTGTTCGCGAAGCAGTTCGGCACGCCGAATTACGCCGCCCACGGCGGCTTTTGCTCGGTCAACATGGCCGCCGGCCTGATCTACACGATCGGCGGCTCGTTCTGGGAATTCGGCGGACCCGATCTCGAGCGCGCGCGGGTGTTCGTGATGCTCGGCACCGCCGAGGATCACCATTCGAATCCGCTCAAGATCGCGCTCGGCAAGTTCAAGCGCCGCGGCGGCAAGTTCATCGCGATCAACCCGGTGCGCACCGGCTACGCCGCGATCGCCGACGAGTGGCTGCCGATCCGGCCCGGCACCGACGGCGCGCTGCTGCTCGCGATCATCCACGAGATCATCGCCCGCGGCCTCTACGATCGTGAATTTCTGGTGCAATACAGCAACGCGCCGGATCTCGTCAATGCCGATCCCGCGAGCGACCGCCACGGCCTGTTCCTGCGCAGCGACCGGCCGGTCGAAAAATCCTGCGTGGAGCCCGAGAACAAGCGCTGGTGGGACCGCAATCGCCAGGCGCCGGTCGACTCGCACTCGGTCGACGCCGATCCGCGGCTGCTCGGCCAGTTCGAGCTGGACGACGGCACGCCGGTCAAGCCGTCGTTTCAGCTGCTCAAGGAGCGCGTCGCCGACTACACGCCCGAGTGGGCGGCCGGCATCACCGGCATCGACGCGGCGACGATCCGCCGCCTCGCGCACGAACTCGGCATCACCGCGCGCGACGAGAAAATCGAGCTGCCGGTGCCGTGGACCGACGCCTGGGGACGCGAGCACGAGACGATAACCGGCAACCCGGTTGCGTTCCACGCGATGCGCGGGCTGGCCGCGCATTCCAACGGCTTTCAGACGATTCGCGCGCTCGGGATTCTGATGAGTATTCTCGGCACCATCGACCGCCCCGGCGGCTTCCGCCACAAGGCGCCGTTTCCGCGGCCGATTCCGCCCTGCGCCAAGCCGCCGAACTCGCCCGACGCGGTGCAGCCCGGCGCGCCGCTCGAGGGCATGCCGCTCGGTTTTCCGGCCTCGCCGGAAGATCTTTTCGTCGACGATGACGGCGAGCCGGTGCGCCTCGACAAGGGTTTTTCGTGGGAGTATCCGCTGTCGGTGCACGGCCTGATGCACAATGCGATCACCAACGCGTGGCGCGGCGATCCCTACCCGATCGACACGCTGCTGCTGTTCATGGCCAACATGGCGTGGAATTCGTCGATGAACACCGAGCGCGTGCGCGCGATGCTGACCGACAAACGCGACGACGGCGAGTACAAGATCCCGTTCCTGGTGGTATGCGATGCCTACCATTCGGAAACCGTCGCCTTTGCCGACCTCGTGCTGCCGGATACGTCCTACCTCGAGCGTTACGACGCGATGTCGATGCTCGACCGGCCGATCTCGGAGTTCGAGGGCCCGGTCGACTCGGTGCGAATTCCGGTGGTGCCGCCGAAGGGCGATTGCCGGCCGTTCCAGGACGTCCTCGTCGAGCTCGCCTCGCGGCTCGCGCTGCCGCGCTTCATGAATCCGGACGGCACGCGCAAGTACCGGGATTACAAGGAATTCGTCCTCTATTACGAGACCGAGCCCGGGTCCGGAATCGGTTTCCTCGCCGGCTGGCGCGGCAAGGGCGGCGAAAAGTTCATGCGCGGCGAACCCAACCCCAACCAGTGGGACATGTACGCGCGCAACAATTGCGTCTATCAGCACGAATTGCCGCGGTCGTTTCAGTACATGCGCAACTGGAACCGGGGCTACCTGCACTGGGCGCAGGATCACGGCCTGATCCGCTACACCGACCCGGTCAACATCCATCTCTATTCCGAGGTGTTGCAGCGATTCCGCCTGGCCGCGCTGGGCAAGCGCCCGGGGCGGCAGCCGCCGGCGCGGCTGCGCGAGCGCATCGCGACCCATTTCGATCCGTTGCCGTTCTACTTCGAGCCGCTCGAAACCCAGGGTATCGATCGCGCGCGCTACCCGCTCAACGCGATCACGCAGCGGCCGATGGCGATGTACCATTCGTGGGATTCGCAGAACGCCTGGCTGCGGCAGATTCACGCGCACAACTACCTGTTCATGAGTCCGCGGGTCGGCGCGCAACACGGCATCGCCGACGGCGACTGGATCTGGGTCGAATCGGCGCACGGCCGCGTGCGCTGCATGTGCCGCTTCAGCGAGGCGGTCGAACCCGGCACGGTCTGGACCTGGAACGCGATCGGCAAGGCATCCGGCGCCTGGGCGCTCGCGGCCGATGCCAACGAATCGCAGAAAGGTTTCCTGCTCAATCACCTGATCAGCGAAGAAATCCCGTCGCCGGACCCGGACTACCGCTACTCGAACTCGGACCCGGTCACCGGCCAGGCGGCCTGGTACGACGTGCGGGTGCGGGTTTACAAGGCCGGCGCCGACGAGCCGATGCAAACCGCGCCACAGTTCGCGCCGCAACCGCGCGTCCCCGGCATGGAACCGCCGCGCGGCCGCTGGCAGGCTTTCGTCAGGGGATTGAAATGACCCAGCTCGCGCTCGTCATCGACCTCAATACCTGCGTCGGCTGCCAGGCCTGCGTCACCAGCTGCAAGGCGTGGAACACCTCCGGCAATGCCGGGCCGCTGACCGATCGCAACCCGTACGCGGCCGAGCCGACGGGCACCTTCTTCAACCGCGTACAGTCGTTCGAGGTCGGCGTGTTCCCGCGCACGCAAACCGTGCACTTCCCGAAATCCTGCCTGCATTGCGAAGACCCGCCGTGCGTGCCGGTATGCCCGACCGGCGCGAGCTACAAGCGCCCGGAGGACGGCATCGTGCTGGTCGACTACGACAAGTGCATCGGCTGCGAATACTGTTCCTGGGCCTGCCCCTATGGTGCGCGCGAAATCGACGAGCAGCAGCGCGTCATGAAAAAATGCACGCTCTGCGTCGACCGCATCTACGATACTTCGTTGCCCGAGACCGAGCGCAAGCCGGCCTGCGTGATGGCTTGCCCGACCGGCGCGCGCATCTTCGGCGACGTTCACGACCCGGACTCGGACGCGTCGCGGGCGATCAACGACCATGGCGGCTACCAGCTGATGCCGGAGTGGGGCACGCAGCCGGCGAATCACTACCTGCCGCGGCGCAAGACCGAGATCACGATTCACGAAGAAGATCTGCAGCGCGTCGATAATCCGTTGAACAAAGAGGATCGCGGGCCGCGCGCGCCGACGACGCGCACGACGCTCGACGATTCGACCTCGTGGTAGGCGCGTGAAACCGGCGGTATCGGTCATCCTGCTGACGACGCTGATCGGCGCCGGCCAGGGTTTGTTCGTCGCCTATTACAGCGCCGAATGGCTGATCCTGCTCGGGATGCTCGGTGCGCCCGCGCGGGATCTTTCGGCAAGCGCGGCGGCGCTCAGCGTCGGCCTGCTGCTGGCCGGGCTCGGCGCGTCTTTTTTTCATCTCGGGCATCCCGAGCGCGCCTGGCGCGCGGCCGCGATGTGGCGGACCTCGTGGCTGTCGCGGGAAGTCATTGCGCTGCCGGCGGCGATGCTGTTGATCGCGTCGTTCGCGCTGCTGGAATATCGCGGCCTCGCCGCGCCCTGGTTTTATCTGGGCGCCGTGCCGGTCTCGCCGTCGCTGGCGCTGGGTTTCATCGCGCTGCTGGCGGTGCTGGCGCTTTACGTTTGCACCGCGATGATTTACGCCTGCCTGGAATTCTTACGCCAGTGGCACAGCCCGCTAACCGTGTTCAATTTCATCCTGATGGGCGGCGCGTCGGGATTTACCCTCGCGGCCGTGGTGTCGATCGCCGGCGGCGACGGCCTTGTCGATTTTTTCGCGCCGACGGCGATCGTGCTGACGCTGTTCGCGCTCGCCGGCCGCGTCGCGGCGCTGGCGCGTAACCGGCGCCTGCGACCGGCGACGACGCTGCAGTCGGCGATCGGCATCCATCATCCGGACATTCGCCAGCTGGCGCAAGGCGCGATGGGCGGCAGCTTCAACACCCGGGCTTTCATCCACGCCTACGGCCCGGCGGTCGTGCGCCTCGCGCGGCGCTTTTTCCTGCTGGCCGGATTCGTGCTGCCGGTATTGCTGCTCGGGTTTCGCGGCGTCGATCCGCACCTTTTTTGCGCCCTGGCGCTGGCGCTGCAGATCGCCGGCCTGTTGGTCGAACGCTGGTATTTCTTCATCGAGGCCGAGCATCCGCAAAACGTCTATTACCAGATGATTTCCTAGACGCGGTTCGGCGTCGACCCGCAGGCTGCCGGAATCAGACGTCGATCGACGAAAAGTGCTCTTTGGCGGCGTCGCGGAAAGCGCGCGACTGGTTGGCGTCGGGGATCGCCTGGGTAATGTAGTCGATGGCCTCGGCGACGTTACGGCCCTCGTCGAAGGCTTCGTCGACGATCATGTCGGCGACCACGCCGATGTACTCGGTCGCGATTTCGAGCATTTGCGCCTTGATCGGGTCGTTGGCTATCGCGCCGCCGCTCGAAACCGCGCCGCCGCCGAGCGAGGCCCCGGCATCGCCGCCGGGATCGATCAGCTGCAGGAAGCTGTCGGCCGGCATCAGCTCGGGCTCGGTATCCTCCGGCGCCGACGCGTAGGTGAACTTGACCATCCCGCTCTCGGCCAGCACCTGGATCGCCTCGCCGGCCTCCTTCGAGCGGCAGTGCAGCCGCGTCAGCTTGCCTTCGGAAAAACGCAGCAGAACCGAGCGATTGGTGTCGGTCAGGATCGTCAGAAATCCGGTTTCCTCGGTATCGACGATTTCGCGCAACTGCTCGAGCAATTGCGCCTTGCTGACGAATTGTGACGCCACGATCTACTCCGTCGGGCGCGCGCGGGCGGTCGCGGCCGCCAGAGAACCACCGACCGCCGCGCGAAGAAATTGCCGAATGCCGGCCATCAGGCGCTACCGGCGCGCTTCATTTCCTTGATGCGTTTCATGATGATCGAGACGCTCGTGCGCATGCGCTCGAAGGCTTGCGCCACGTCCTGGATTTCGTCGTCGGAGTTAACCACGATGGTGCGCGAGGTATCGCCCTTGCTGACCGCGTCGGCGAGCTCGCGCAGGTCGAGCAGCGGCTGCGTGATCGCTTTCGACAGCATACCGGCGACGAACACCGCGAGTACCACGACGAGCACCACGACGATGCCGAGGATGACGATCATTTGCTGTTTCGAGGTCTGCAGGCTGTCCTGTACCGACAGCAGGCCCTGGATCGGCGCCAGCGCGATCGACGTCGGCTGTTGCACGACGACGGTCCAGTTGAAGCCGGGGAAGCGCGTTACGACCGTCCGATAGAGTTCGGGTCCGGCCGAACGCGAGTAGCCGAGTACCTGGCCGCTGCCGAGCACGTAACCCCGCTTGCGCGCCGAAAAGACTTCCTGGATCGCCGGATCGTTACTGTTGCGCAGGTTGACCGCCTCGACCATGATGCGATCCTTGTCGTGTTTCGACGCGGTCTCGGCAAGCAGCTGGCCGTTGCTGTTGATGACCGTGACTGCGCCGCCCTTGATGTCGCGCGCGCCCATGTTGGCGACTTCCTGGATCAGGCTCACGCCGAGCACCGCCTTCATGACGCCGAGGCTGCTCCCCGAGGCCGGGTCGTCGATTCGCACCGAAATGTCGACCGACCAGATGCCGGCCGAGTTGTCGAATTCGACGTCGCCGACCGCGATGCCGTTTTCCCACGCGGTTTTCCACCAGTTTTCGTCGCGCTGGACGAAATCGGAGGTCGGGTTGGTCAGCGCCGTGTTGAAACCGTTGCGATCGGTGAAGAAGACTTCGCCGAAGTGCGGCGAGTGCCGGATCTGGTTGATCAGGTAGCGGTTGGCCGCGGGTGACACGTTGAGGCTCTTGCGCGATTTGAATTTGGCCTCGATGTCGGGGATGCTGAGCTTGACCAGGCCGGCCTTCTCGTGGGCCGCGCTCGCGAGCCGGGCGGCTTCGAGCGTGATCGGTGCCGATGCCCAGACCACGACGTCCGAGATCCGTTCGAGCATGAAGGTGTCGAGCTGGTCGACGATCCGGCCCGCGGTCGCGCTGAGGTTGTTGCCGACGACCGAATCGAGCAGCTCGCGCTTGCTGTTGTCGAGTTGCTGGTTGGCGTTGGACGTCAACTGCGTCAGGCTGAACCACGAAAAGGTACCGACCAGCAGGATCGGCACGATACCGATCAGCAGGGTGCGGTTGGTGATCTTGCCGCGCAGGCTCTTTGAATAGGATCGCTTTTCCATCATCTCTTCTCGCTGCGACGGAACGGATAACCGTCGCGGTCAATCGGTTTTCAGCTCGCCGCTCCCCGGTCGTTTGGCTTCGGCGAGCGAATTACCCGGTGCCTTGTATTCAGAAAATTCACTGAATACAGCAATTTAGTAAGTATTTCTAACATAGTGCTCGAATACAAAAAATCGGATCAAGCGGTATTGTCGAAGCGGGTACAAAATGAATATAGACCATCTGCGAACTAGTGCGCATTTTTTGCCCCTTGCCGGCGACGTGGTAATCGGTCGCGGCAATGGCTTAGAATCGGGCATCGGCGACGACTTTCACCAACTCATGGAGGTGCGTTACGCATGGATCTGACTCCGGCGATCCTGAGTGCCGCCGGCGCCGCGCTCGCGACGCCCCTGCTGATGGCGCTCGCCCGTCGCGTCAAGGCGTTGCGCCACGAGCCCGACCGGCGCAAGCCGTTTGCCGAGCTGGCGCGCGAATACGCAGGCTGGGAACTCGGCTCGGTGCCGCTGTCGTTGTTGTTCGTCAGCCTGCTGTGCGGCGCGTTCTGGCTCGCGCTGCACGCCATCTATCTGCGCCGGATCGACGCGCTCGCGCCGAGCCTGCACACGCTGGCGCTGCCGCCGCTGACCTGGGTCGCGCCGGCACTGTTTTTCGCGATCTTCGCCGCGGCCCTGCCGATGCACGGCACCTATCGATTGTTGCTGGGTCGCCGCCGCTACGCCGAGTACACCGAGTACGGCAACCAGAAATTTCGCCTCGACTCGGCGCGGTTGTTCCGCTATCTCGCCAACGCGCTGTTGCCGGTATGCCTCGGCATGACCCTGCTGGCTTTCGACTGCTACGCCCGGGTTACCGACCGCGCGCTGATCGTCAACGCGTTCGCCGGCGTCGGCGAAACCCGGCATCGCCTCGATTCGGTGACCCGGATCGAACGGATCGAGCCCGGCGGCGGCGGCGCTTACTACGTGCTGCATTTTGCCGACGGCGCGGTTTTCGACTTCCGCCGCTTCCCCGTCGCGGCCGATCTCGCGCTGCAAGGCCGCATCGCGCGGCTCGCGGCGACGGCTTCCGGCGTCGAAATCGGCGACGGCTCGCCGGGGCAGGGTGATGGCTGATTCGCCGATGGCTTTGCAGCAATATATCGACGCGATTCCCGTCAGCCGCGCCGCGCGTTTCGCGTCGATCCGCGCGCTGATCCGCCGCCTGTATCCCGCCGCGGTCGAATCGATGCGCTACCAGATGCCGACCTTCGAGTACCGTGACGGCTGGATCGCACTCGCCAATCGAAAGCATTACCTGTCGGTCTATACCTGCATGGCCGCGCACATCGCCGAGTTCCGCGCGAGTCATCCCGCGATCAGGACCGGAACCGGCTGTATCAATTTTCGCGATCGCGACGAGATTCCCCTCGACGATCTCGCGCAGGTCATCCGCAACGCGCTCGAACACGAACACTGAACGAGGGCATGATTGACATGCGACAGCGGAGATTCATCCAGTGTGACGTTTTCACCCCGACACCGACACGCGGCAACGCGCTCGCGGTCGTCGTCGACGGCGACGGCCTGTCGGACGACGCCATGCAAACCTTTGCCGCGTGGACGAATCTGGCCGAAACCACGTTCCTGCTACCGCCGAGCGACCCGCGCGCCGACTACCGCGTGCGGATATTCACGACCGTGCGCGAGATGCCGTTCGCCGGTCATCCTACCCTCGGCAGCTGCGCCGCGTGGCTGCATGCCGGCGGTGCGTCGCGCGAACCGGCCAGGGTGTACCAGGAATGCGCGATCGGCCTCGTCGCGATCGACATCGACGACCCGCTACGCCTGGCGTTCGGCGCGCCGCCGACCGAAATCCGGTCGCTCGCCGACGGCCAGCTCGCGCGCATTGCGGCCGCGCTCGAAATTCCGGTCGATGCGATCGTCGCCAGTGCCGAGCTCGACAACGGGCCGGTGTTTCAGGCCCTGCAGCTGACCGATGCCGGGGCCGTACTCGCGCTCGACGCGAGCCGCGTCCGCTGGCCCGAGTTTCGCTCGATCGGCGTCATCGGCGCGCATGCCGGCGGCGCCGAATGCGACTACGAGGTGCGCATGCTGGCGCCATCGAGCGGCATGCGCGAAGACCCGATCACCGGCTCGCTGAATTCGGCGCTGGCGCACTGGCTGCAGGCGCGGGGCCTGCTCGAGCGGCCGCTGTTGATCGCCCAGGGCACGCAGATCGGGCGTAACGGCCGCGTTTACGTCGAACCGAAACCCGGCGGCGAGATCGCGATCGGCGGCCAGACCCACATCCTGGTCGACGGCACGGTCCTGCTCTAGGCGCGGGAAAGGCATCGATGCTCGAATTATGGGGCCGCAAAAATGCCTACAACGTACTCAAGGTCACCTGGGTGCTGGCCGAGATCGGGCTCGATTACGCTCATCACGATGTCGGTAGCCATCCGGGCGACCTCGAAGCGGAAAGTTTCAAGGCGCTCAATCCCCACGCGCGGATCCCGGTGTTGCGCGACGATAATGGAGTGATCTGGGAGTCAAATACGATCGTCCGATACCTTTGCGCCCTGCACGACCCCGCGGGTTTATGGCCCGAAGAACCCTTCGAACGCAGCCAGGCCGAGCGCTGGATGGACTGGGAACTCGCGCGGCTGCAGATCGATTTCATCGAACTTTTCTGGCAGTTTTACCGGACACCGGAAGCCGAGCGGGACGCCGCGTTCATCGACTCGGCGCTGAGACGTTGCGCACAAGACGTGCGCCAACTGGATGCAGGGTTGGCGACGCAGCCGTATCTCGCAGGAGACCGTCTGACGATGGGTGATATTCCGTGCGCGGTTTTTCTCCATCGGTACATTAACATGGGACTGGACGTCGATTGGCCGATTCACGTTGACCGCTGGTATCGGCGGCTGGCACGGCGCGACGCGTACCGGAAAACCGTCATGCAGCCATTCGACGAGTTACGAGGCCGACTTCGTTTCTAGAACCGGAGGATGAATAACATGCAGGGTCATTGTCTTTGTGGCGGTGTCCGTTTTGAGATCAGCGGCAAGGTTTCCCGGCTGTACCAGTGTCACTGCTCGATGTGTCGCCGCGTCAGCGGCTCGTCCGCGAATGCCGCGATGATCGTCGGTCGCGGGCAGTTCGAATGGCTGGCCGGGGAGGAGCTGATCGAGCGCTACGCCACGAAGAGCGGCTGGCAGTCGCATTTCTGCCGGCGTTGCGGTTCGCCGGTACCGAACTCGACGCGCGGCGAGTCCGCCTGGTGGGTCCCGGTCGGCTTGCTCGAGGACAGCGCGGAACTCGAGCTGGGCGCACATTTGTTTGTCGGCTCGAAAGCGAACTGGGAACGGATCGCCGATGCCGGCGTGCATTTCGACGAAATGCCCGACCGGGACGAACTCGACCGCTTGCTGCGCCGCGATCGGGTGTAAGATGAAGGTTTGCGGCAACCCCGTCATCAATTATCGCGTCATGCACACCGACGACTATGCGCGCAGCGTCGCACTCTGGCGAGAGTGCGACGGGCTCGGGCTGCGCGATTCCGATTCGCCCGCGGGCATCGCGAGGTATCTCGCGCGCAACCCCGGGCTCAGTTTTGTCGCCGAGCGCGAAGACCGGATCGTCGGCACGATCATGGCCGGCCACGACGGCCGCCGCGGCTACATCCTGCACCTCGCGGTCGCCGCCGGCGAGCGCCGTGGCGGTGTCGCCAGCCGGCTGGTCGAGCGGTGTCTGGCCGCGCTCGCCGGCGAGGGCATCGACAAGACGCACGTTCACGTGATCGGCGACAATTGCGTCGGGCGCGAATTCTGGCTCGCGCGCGGGTTTCATCATCGCGGCGAAATCGAGCTCTATTCCTTCGTCAACGGCGACAACCCCGATGTCTGAAACGATCGTCGAAAAGCTGGATCCGCTGCAGGCCGACGTCCGCGCGCTGATCGCGGCCTCCGACGCCTTTTATCTCGGGCTGTATCCGCCGGAGAGCAACCACCTCGAAAGCGCCGACGACCTGACCGCCGACAACGTCCTGTTGGTCGGCTGTCGCGTCGCGGGCGAACTCGCGGCAAGCGGCGCGGCCAGGCTCATGCATGACGACGGCAACTATGTCGAAATCAAGCGCGTTTTCGTCCTCGAAAAGTTTCGCGGGCGCGGGCTGTCGCAAACGATCATGCGCCATCTCGAATCCGAGCTCGGGCGTGCCGGAATCACCCTGTTTCGGCTCGAGACCGGTATCCGCCAGCCCGAAGCCCTGAACCTCTACCGCAAGCTCGGCTACCGCGAGCGCGAACCGTTCGGCGCCTACCGGCCGGATCCGCTCAGCGTGTTCCTGGAGAAGCGTCTTGCAGGCTAAACTCTATCGGGTCGAAACGCTCGGCACGGGATTTATCGCGATCATGGCGCGACCCGAACTCGACGCCGGGCTCGACGCGGTCTTTGCCGGCCTCGTCGGGCTCGGTGTCGGCCAGGTCATATCGCTGCTCGAGCCGAGCGAGGCGCATGCGCTCGGGCTCGACGGCGAACGCGAAGCGGTCAGGGCGCACGGCATGCGCTTCGAATCCTTCCCGATTCACGATATGGGCGTACCGCCTTCGGTCGGCGAGTTCACAATCGCTACCCGCCGCGTCTGTCGCCAGGTGGCCGGCGGCATCAATACCGCGGTCCATTGCCGCGCCGGCGTCGGCCGCTCCGGGTTGTTCGCCGCCGGCGTGTTGCTGCATGCCGGCTACAACGTGGATGATGCGTTTGCCACGATCGGCCGGATTCGCGGCGTCAACGTGCCTGAAACCCGGCAACAGCGCGCCTGGCTCGTTTCGAACCAGCCGGCGATCAGCGGCGATGCATGACTCGCGCCACGACGAGCGCGGCGCGGTCGCATGAATCTGGCGCTCGACCGTTTCGCCGATAACCCGATCATCGACGAGCTCGTACGCTGGCCGCCGCGGCCCTGCCGGATCCTGCGCGTGCGCGCCGGCGCGGCGATGTTTCGTCCGCCCTTCATCGAGATTTACTACGCCGACGGCGAAATCGAGCAGCGCCGGTTCGCCCGCGATACCTTCGCCGACGACTGGAGTCGGGCGCGGGTCATCCTCGAAACCCTGACCACGATCGAGCTGGTGACGGACCTGACCGTCACGCCGCCGCGCGATGCCAGCGGGCTCGCGCGCGCCGCGCTCGAGGTCCGCGACGCCTGTATCGCCGAAGCCGGGCAAATGTTCGAGCACGGGCTCTACGAACAGTTCCTGATGCAGTTCGGCGCGGATTGTCGCGACCTGCCGGAGGCGACGCGGGCCAGAATCGACACCGCCCGGCGCGCGCTCGACGCGGGTGCCGCGGCGCCGCGCGAATGAGCCTCGATCCGGGCGAACTACTGATCGTCGCCGGCGTCTTTTTCGTTGCCGGTACGGTCAAGGGCGTCATCGGTCTCGGCCTGCCGACGGTCAGCCTGGCGCTGCTGACGCTGGCCTTCGATCTGCCCACGGCGATGGCCTTGCTGCTGCTGCCGTCGCTGTTCACGAACCTGTGGCAGGCGCACGCCGGCACCAATCCGCTGCCGTTGCTGCGCCGCCTGTGGCCGTTCCTGCTGCCGGCCTGCCTCGCGGTCGCGCTCGGCGGGCTCGCGTTGACGCGCATCCAGCTCGAGATTCTGACCGCGCTGCTCGGCGCGCTGCTGGTGGCCTACGCCGCGGCCAACCTCGGCGGCTGGCGCCTGCGGCTGCGGCCGGCCGACGAGAGCTGGGCCGGCCCGCTGGCCGGTTTCGTCAACGGCGTGTTGACCGGCATGACCGGCTCGTTCGTCGTGCCGGGCGTGCTCTACCTGCAGGCGCTCGGCCTGCCGCGGGCGAGCCTGCTGCAGGCGATGGGAATCCTGTTCACGCTGTCGACGCTGGCGCTCGGTTTCACGCTGCAGGGCAGTCGCTTGCTGACTTTCGAGCTCGGCGCGCTGTCGGCGCTCGGACTCGTGCCGGCGCTCGCCGGCATGGCCGTGGGCCGCGCGGTCGGCCGGCGATTGTCCGAGGCTCTTTTTCGGCGGGTCTTTTTCGGCGGCCTGCTGTTGCTCGGCGCCTGGCTCGCGTTTCAGCAGGTGTAGGCCAGCGGCAGGCGGCCGCCGTCGACGAAGATCGTTTGCCCGGTGATGTACGACGAGTCCGGGCTGGCGAGGAACACCGCGACCGCGGCGATCTCGGCCGGCTCGGCCGGTCGTTTCATCGGCGTGCGCGACATGATCGCGGCCAGCGCCGATTCGTTGGTCGCGATGTTCTGCCGGAACATTTCGGTCGCGACCGAGCCCGGGCCGATGCCGTTGACGCGGATGTTCTTGTCGACCAGGCTGATTGCCATCACCCGCGTGAGCTGACCGACGCCGCCCTTGGCGACCACGTAGGGCGTGATCTGCGGGATCGCGAGCACCTGGTTGGTCGACGACATGTTGATGATGACGCCGCCTTGCGGGTCCTGCGACGCCATTTGCCGGGCCGCGACCTGCGCGGTCAGAAACACGCCCTTCAGGTTGACCCGCAGCACGGCGTCGAAATCCTCGTCGCTGATTTCGAGAAAGTCGCCGGTTCGCAGGATGCCGGCGTTCGGCACCGCGATGTCGACCCGGCCGAATGCCTCGACCGCCCGCGCGACGAGATGTTCGACGCTGGCGCGGTCGCCGACATCGCAATGAACGTAGAGGGCATCTCCGTCGAGCCGTTCGGCTTCGGCCTCGCCCTTGTCGTCGTCGACGTCGGCCATCACGACGCGCGCGCCCTCGGCGACGAAGCGTTCGCAAATGGCGAGGCCGATGCCGTTGGCGGCGCCGGTGACGATGGCTACCTGGTTTTCTAGTCGCATGCCGTACTCCCGTTGCTGTTTGCCGGCAATTTAGCTCGACCACGAGCGCAAGACAAGCCGCGGGAGTCGCGCCGGCGAGCGGGCAGGCGGGCGGCGCCGGGCCGCGGTGTCGGCGGTTTTCCGAAAGCGTTCACGGGTCGGCCGCGATCATCGGCGACACACCGACAGCAACGCCGGACGGCAGTGCCCGAATTGAATTACTCCCGCGTCGGGGTCAGAATGCGCGCATGCTGAAGCGGCAGCTCGAAAAACCCGAGTTCTATCTCTACCTGTTCGCCGCCGCCGTGCCACTGTCGTTCGCGAGCTGGCAGGCCTTGATCAACAATTTCTCAATCGAGCAGGCGGGGTTCACCGGAGTCGAGATCGGCATCCTGCAAAGCCTGCGCGAAGTGCCCGGATTTCTCGCCTTCGCCGTCGTGTTCCTGCTGCTGGTCGTGCGCGAACAGACGATTGCCTTCGTCTCGCTGCTCGCGCTAGGCATCGGCACGGCGCTGACCGGCATGCTGCCGACCGTTCTGGGTCTCTACTGTACGACGGTGCTGATGTCGACCGGATTTCATTATGCCGAAACCGTCGTGCAATCGTTGTCGCTGCAGCTGGTCAGTCGCGAGCGCCTGCCGCTCGTACTCGGCCGCCAGCTCGCGGTGGCCTCCTTTACCGGGCTTGCGGTGTTCGCCGCGATTTACCTGCTGGTCGAACTGCTGGCGCTGGACTATCTCTGGATCTACCTGATCTTCGGCGCCACCACGCTTGCGATCGGCTGCCTGATGTACTTCGGCAGTCCACATTTCAAGGGCGAGGCCGAGCAGCACAAGCACATGGTTCTGCGCCGGCGCTACTGGCTCTATTACCTGCTGACATTCCTGTCCGGCGCGCGCCGCCAGATCTTCATCGTCTTCGCCGGGTTCCTGATGGTCGAGAAGTTCGGCTTCAGCGTCGCCGAGATGTCGCTGCTGTTCCTGGTCAACGGCGTGATGACGATTTACCTCGCGCCGCGCATCGGTCGGCTGGTCGTGCGCTGGGGCGAGAAACGTGCGCTGACCTTCGAGTATGCCGGACTGGTCTGCATCTTCAGCGCCTATGCCTTCGCCGGTAGCGCGTGGTTCGCATCGCTGCTCTACATACTCGATCACGTTTTCTTCGCGCTGGCGATCGCGCTCAAGAGCTACTTCAAGAAAATCGCCGATCCGGCCGACATCGCGGCCACGGCCGGGGTGTCGTTCACGATCAGCCACATCGCCGCGGTGGTGCTGCCGGTGGTGCTGGGGCTGGTCTGGATCGTGTCGCCGGCGGCGGTGTTCGGTTTCGGCGCGCTGATCGCGATGATGTCGCTGCTGTTGTCGCAGTTCGTGCCCGACGCGCCCGATCGCGGTCTCGAAACGGTCTTCGCGCAAACCCGCGCGGCACGCGCGGGCACCCCCGGGGGCTAGCGGGTAGCGCGCCGGCCGCTCAGCGACCGGCGCACACCGCGTTCAGGTCTCTTCTGTGATCGGGATCAGCGACAGCTCGACGCGCCGGTTCAGCGAGCGGCCCTCGGCGGTCCCGTTGTCGGCGATCGGATGCTTTTCACCGAAACCGACGGTATCGATGCGCGCCGCGGCGACGCCTTTTTGCATCAGGTATTGCCCGACCGAGTTGGCGCGGCGTTCCGACAACGCCTGGTTGTAGGTGTCTGAACCGCGGCTGTCGGTGTGGCCGGCGACGACGATGATCGTCTGGTTGAATTCCTGCAGCACCAGCACGACCGAGTCCAGCACCTGGTAAAAGCTTGCGTTGAGATCGTGACCGGCGGTGACGAAGGTGATGTTGCCCGGCATGACGAGGTTGATGTTGTCGCCGTCGCGCTCGACGCTGACGCCGCTGTCGCGCAGGGTCTTGCGCAGCTTGGCTTCCTGCGAATCCATGTAGTAGCCGACGCCGCCGCCGGCCAGCGCGCCGATGCCGGCGGCCTGCAGTACCTTGCGCTGCCTGGTCTTGCTGCTCTCGTCCTTGTTGCGCAGATAGCCGAGCACCGCGCCGACGCCGGCGCCGATCGCGGCGCCCTTGGACGTGCTCGAGGTCTTTTTCTCGCCGGTATAGGCGTCGAAGGTTTCGCAGCCGGCGAGGCCGACCGTGCTCGCGAGAGCGAGGCAAAGGAGTAGTCGTTTCATTGAATTTTCCGTTACGTTGTCTGGAATGCCGCGTTGCAGCGGCGAATTATAAGGAACTGCCCGTCCGAATGATGCGGTAAAAACTTCACAATTCCGCGTCGCCGAATATGCCGTGCCTCGGCTTAACCCTGTCTGAATAGTCGATTATCCGGTATTGCGCAAGCCGGCGGCGATCGCGTTGATCGAACTCGCCAGCGCCGCCTGCCACAGATCGCGTTCGGCGTCGGTCCGGTTAGCGTCGCGGTATTTGCGCAGCAGGTCGATCTGCAGATGCGCCAGCGGGTCGAGATAGGGATCGCGGCGCGACAGCGACAGTTTCAGCACCGCGTCGTTGGCCAGCAGCGTTTCGACACCGGCCACGGTCAGCACCGAGTCGACGCTGCGCCGGTACTCGCCTTCGATCCGGTCGAATATCCGCCGCGCCAGTTCCGCGTCGGCGCACAGCTTGTTGTATTCGCGCGCGATGCGCATATCGACCTTGAACAACGACATCTGCAGGTTGCTGATCAACGCCGCGAAGAAGGGCCAGTCTCGACTCATTTCGGCGAGCAGTTCGCGCGCCTCGACGTCACGCTCGAGCCAGTCGCCGATCGCGTGGCCGACCCCGTACCAGGCCGGCATCATCGTGCGCGACAGGCTCCAGCCGAAGACCCATGGAATCGCGCGCACCGAGGTCTTCGACAGGTCGCCCTGGCGACGGTGCGACGGGCGCGAACCGATGTTCATCAGGCCGATTTCGGCGACCGGCGTGGCCTGGTAGAAATACTCGAAAAAGCCGTCGGTATGGTCGGTCAGGTCGCGGTAAAATGCTTCGGAGCGATCGGCGAGATCCTGCATCGGCGCGTGAAACCGGTCGTAGCCGGACTTGCCGGCCGTCGAGCGATCGAGGCTCGCCTTCATCAACCCGGTGATGCCCATCGCCAGCTCGTAGTTGGCGGTCTCGGCATTGCCGTACTTGTGCGACAGCACCTCGCCCTGTTCGGTGAACTTGATCTTGCCGCGTACGGTGCCGGGTGGCTGGGCGATGATCGCTTCGTGCGTCGGCCCGCCGCCGCGCGTGATCGTGCCGCCGCGGCCGTGGAAGATTCGCAGGTCGGCGTCGTGGCGATCGCCGATCTCGACGACCTTGCGTTGTGCCTGGTAGAGCCCCCAGGCGGCCGACAGGATACCGCCGTCCTTGCACGAATCGGAGTAGCCGAGCATGATTTCCTGGGTGCCGCCGCTGGCCGCAAGCAGTTCGCGGTAGACCGGGTTTGCCAGCAAGGCGTCGAGCACACTGTCGATGCGACTCAAGTCGTCGATCGTCTCGAACAGGGGCGCGACCTCGAGACCATTGAAATATCCGCCATCATGCCGGCCGTCGCCACGGCGGCCGCAGAGGCCGGCGATGCAGGCGAGATACATGACTTCGAGCACGTGACTGGCCTCATGGGTCATCGAGATGACGTAGCTGCCGATGCAGTCGTGACCGATCGCGGCGCGCATCTCGGCGATCAGGTCGAAGACTTCGAGGGTCTCGCGGCCGGCTTCGGACAGGCGTTCCGGGTCGGGGCGCGGCGGCCGGCCGGCGGCGATCCGCGCGGCCAGCAGCTCGATCCGCGCGACCTCGTCGAGCCCGGCATAATCGACGCCGTCGCTGGCCTCGAGCAGTTCCGCCACCGCCTCGCCGTGGCGCGTCGATTCCTGGCGCAGGTCGAGGTGTACGAGATGGAAACCGAAAGTCTCGGCGATGCGAATCGCGTCCTTGAGATCGCCGTTGGCGGCGGCGTACTCGCCGTGGCTGTTCAGCGAGTCGCGGATCGTGTACAGGTCTTCGAGGTAAGCCCCGGCATCGGCGTAGGCGTGATCGGCATCGGCAGTCTCGAGACCGAGCATGCGATTGCGCACGAGCTGGAGGTTTTTGCGCAGGCGGTAATGCATGTGGTAGAGCTTGCGCCGGTAAACCTCGTCCTCGAACTGGTCGCGTCGCCGGTCGAAAGCCTCGACGCCCATCGCCTGGTCGCGCTCGAGGCTCGCGCCGAACTCGGCGCTCGGCGCGAACCAGCGCGTCGACATCGTCAACACGTAGGTCAGGCGATGGACCTGGCGAATGTGTTCGGCAAGAATTTCCTCGGCCTGCATCAGTACCGCCTTGCGCGTCGTCGCCGGCGTGACGAACGGGTTGCCGTCGCGGTCGCCGCCGATCCACGAGCCGAAACGGATCAGGCTCGGCACCGCGACCACCGGCGCGCCGAACTCGTCCTCGCCGTAGACGTGAACGACCGCGCGCTCCAGGTGTCGATAGTCGATGCACACCGCTTCGAACAGGCTGCGCTGAAAATAGTGCAGGCCCATCTTGATCTCGTCCTCGACCGTCGGCTTGCTGCCGCGCACCTCGTTGGTCAGCCACAGGGTTTCGATCTGCAGCTGCAGCGCCTCGACCAGATCGTCGCGCTCGAACGGACTCAGGCGCGGGTCGGTCAGCGTGTCGAGGATCTTGAAGACTTCGCGCTGGTGATGCATGATCGTGCGCCGCCGTGACTCGGTCGGATGCGCGGTGAACACCGGCCAGTAGCTCAGCCCGGCGAACAGCTCGCCGAGCGCGTCGGTATCGACGCCCTGCTCACGGAATTGCTCGAGCGTGTGATAGAACGAGCCGACCCAGGCCGCGTGGCCGTGTTCCTTGACCGACGCGCGCCGCAGGCGATGGAGATAGTCTTCCTCGGCGATGTTGACGAGGTTGAAATAGATCGCGAAGGCGCGGATCACCTGCGTCATGACCGGCGCCGACAGGCCCTCGATCAGGCGCATCAACTCCCGCCTCCTCGGTTCGCTGTCGCGCTTGCGCAGCTGGATGAAGCCGGTGCGCAACGACTCGACCGCGTGGAAGACTTCGGGCGCCTCGTGCTTGAGCAGCACGTTGCCGATCAGTTTGCCGAGCAGCTTGACTCGCGAGCGCAGTTTTTTGTCGGACCTGGAATGAAAGCTGATGCTCGGTACGCTCATGTCTGCGCTCACTGCGAAGGCGAGCGCCGAGTATAACAACCGCGCGCCACGGCTTTGTACCAAATACGTAATTTATCCCTCGATTATCGACGCCGGCGCGCTGGCCAGGTCGCGCGTCGTGGGGTATAAAGCGGGCATGTTGCTGTATGCCCCAGAGTCGGTTTACCTGCTCGATCGCACCGCGATGGAGCAGGATTGCCTGTCGTCGGCCGAGCTGATGCAACGCGCCGGCGAAGCGACCTGGCGCGCGATCGTCGAGCGCTGGCCCGACCTCGCCCGTATCAGCGTGCTGGCCGGCGCCGGCAACAACGGTGGCGACGCCTTCGTCGTCGCGCTCGCCGCGCGCCGCGATGGCGTCGACGTGCAGTTGCTGACGCGCGGCGACCTGGCGAAGCAATCGGCGGAATCGCGCGACTACGCCGCTGCCTGGCGCGCCGCCGGCGGCGTCGACGAACCCTGGGTGGGACAGGCGCTCGGCGGCGAAGTTATTGTCGACGGCTTGCTCGGCATCGGTCTGAAGCGTGAACTCGACGCCGATTGGCAGGCGCTGATTGCCGCCGTCAATAGCGCGGCCGCACCGAAGGTCGCGATCGATATCCCGTCGGGGCTCAACGCGCGGACCGGGCTCGCGCAGCCGGTCGCGGTCGAGGCGGCGTTGACGGTGACCTTCATCGGCGCCAAGACCGGCCAGTATCTGGCCGACGGACCCGATTATTGCGGCGAGCTGCGCTACGAGAGTCTCGGCGTGTCGGCGCGCACGCGCGCCAGTGTCGAGCCGGCGCTCGACGTGATCGAGCGCGCCGTGCTACCGCCACCGCGCAAGCGCAATTCGCACAAGAATCATTATGGCCACGTGCTGATCGTCGGCGGCGACGAGGGCATGAGCGGCGCGGTGGCGCTGGCCGCGCGCGCCGCGTTGCGCAGCGGCGCCGGTCTCGTGACCGCACTCGTGCACCCCGAGTGCCGCGCGAGCCTCGCGCCATTCCCGGAAGTCATGACGCTCGGCTGGGACGCGCTTGCGGCGAAACTCGCGCAGGCCAGCGTCGTGCTCGTCGGCCCGGGACTCGGCGACGGCGACGGCGCCCGGCAATGTCTCGCCGCGCTGCTCGAATGCGAGTTGCCGATGGTCGTCGACGCCGGCGCGCTGCGCGCGGATTTCCTGCGCCGGCGCAAGTCGCGCACGCTCGTCATCACCCCGCACCCGGGCGAGGCCGCGGGTTTGCTCGAGACCGATGGCGCCGGCGTCCAGGCGGATCGGCTCGCCGCCGTCTTGCGGCTGCGCGACGCCTTCGCCGCGGTCGCGGTGCTGAAAGGCTCGGGCACGCTGATCGCGGCCCCCGACGAAGCGACCGCGATCAACACGCGCGGCAACCCCGGTCTCGCCAGCGCGGGCACCGGCGACGTCCTCGCCGGCGTGATTGCGGCGCTGCTCGGGCAAGGTCTCGGACCCGGCGCGGCGGCGCGCAGTGGCGTGTTGCTGCACGCGCTGTGCGCCGAGCGCTTTACCCGCGGTCGCGATCCGGCCGGGCTCGTCGCCGGCGATCTGATCGATCGCCTGCCGCTCGTCATGCGCCAGTTGCGCCATGCCGACTGAGCCGGAATGGCTGATCGCGACGGACGAGGAAATGCGCGCGCTCGGCGCGCGCCTGGTCGACGCCTGCGCCGGCGGCGGCGTGATCACGCTCGCCGGCGAACTCGGCAGCGGCAAGACGACGCTGGTCCGCGGCGCGCTCGAGCGTCGCGGCGTGTGCGACGGTGTGCGTAGCCCGACCTATACGCTGATCGAACTCTATCCGTTCGCCGACCTCACGCTCGCGCATTTCGATCTCTACCGCCTGGCCGACCCGGAAGAACTCGAGTTTCTCGGCTATCGCGATTACCTGAACGCGCAAACGCTGTGCCTGATCGAGTGGCCCGAGCGCGCGCGCGGCCTGCTGCAAAACGTCGATCTCGAAATTCACCTGGCCTACGATCCCGCCGGCCGTCGCGCGGGTTTTGCCGCGCGCAGCGCCCGCGGACGCGAATGGCTGGCGCGGCTTCGCCGGGGCATGCCGGACTGATTCTTCAGAGTCATTTTAGAAAAGATCAGTATCTCGTTAATAAATATAGAATTATTGTTGATTTTTGTCGGAGGTTTGACTATAACTACTCCCCAGGCGTAGGCACAAAAAAGAAAACCATGGGCGCAATCTCCACGGCAAGGCGAGTTTTCCTCAGGCGGGCGACGCGAGTCGGCCTGTCGCTCGCGTTGTTCGGCGCCGCGCGACCGGCGCTGGCGCGGCCGAACCGGACCCTGACCGGAATTCGCATTTCACAATCCGACGACGATCATACCCGCGTCGTTTTCGATCTGACCGGCGACGTCGAACACCGGCTGTTCACGCTCGCCGACCCGCACCGGGTCGTCATCGATTTGCACGATACGCGCCAGAGCGAGGCGCTCGCGGTCGGCCGCACGAAAACCAGCCTGATGGAGGGTATCCGTTCGGCGAGCAAGAACAACGGCCGCCTGCGGGTGGTGCTCGATTTGCACGGCAAGGTCCGCCCGCGCAGTTTCGCGTTACGGCCGGACGGCAATGCGGGACATCGCCTGGTAGTCGACCTGCACGCGACCCGCCTGAGCCCGACGCCGATCAAGACCAGCGAACAGGAGCGCAAGCGGCGCAAACCGGAATACGTCATCGCGATCGATCCCGGTCACGGCGGGCGCGACCCCGGCGCGATCGGCAAGCGCGGCACCCGCGAGAAGGACGTCGCCCTGTCGGTGGCGAAACGCATGAAAGCGATCATCAACCGCAGCGAGGGCTACCGCGCGATTCTGACCCGCGACGGCGACCGCTTCGTCAGCCTGCGCAATCGCGTCAAGAAGGCGCGCGCGGCCGAGGCCGATATTTTCGTCTCGCTGCACGCCGATTCGTTCAAGAGCCCGCGGGCGCGAGGCGCCTCGGTCTACGCGTTGTCGCTGTCGGGCGCGAGTTCCGAAGCGGCGCGCTGGATCGCGGAAAAGGAGAACGCTTCCGACCTGATCGGCGGCATCAGCCTCGACGACAAGGACGACCTGATCGCATCGGTGCTGCTCGACCTGTCGCAAACCGCGACCATCCAGGACAGTCTCGATCTCGGCAGCGATGTGCTCGACAACATCGGCAAGGTCTCGAAGCTCAATAACAAGCAGGTTCAGCAGGCCGGTTTTGCCGTGCTCAAGGCGCCGGACATGCCGTCGATCCTGATCGAGACCGCGTTCCTGTCGAATCCGAACGAGGAGCGCAAACTGCGCAACCCGAAACATCAGCAAAAACTCGCGCGCGCGGTTTTCGCCGGTATCCGGAATCACCTCGCGCGTCGCAGCAACGCCTGACCCTCAGCAAACGAATTCCTTCACCGCATCGCGGTAGGCCGGAAAATCGACGATGTCGTTATGCGCGGCGCCGGCGATTTCGACGTATTTGACCGGCGCCCGCTTGAACCGAGCCCTGAGTGCAAGCGTGTTCGCAAGCGGAATCTCGCGGTCGAACTCGGCGCTCGCGATCATTACCGGTACCTCGATACGGCTGGCGAGCGCCGCCGAGTCGAAGCGGTCCCTGATCAGCCAGCGTACCGGAAAGATCGGGTAAAGCCTCCGGGCGACCTCGGCGACGCTGTCGTAGGGCGTCAGCAGCAAGAGTTTTTCGAGCGGGCGGTGCGCCGCGAGGTAGACTGAAACGCCGCTGCCGAGGCTGCGGCCGTAAGCCGAAATCGAGGCATGCCGAGCGCTCAGCCAGTCGTAAATCGCCAGCGCGTCGGTGCACAGCGCGGCCTCGCTCGGGCTGCCGTGGCTGAGACCGTAGCCGCGGTAGTTGAACAGGTAGACGCTGTGTTCGCGAAACACGTCCTCGAAAAACTCGCGCCGGTGGGTGATCATTTCCGAGTTGCCGCCGAAGTAAACCACGGCCTTGTCGAGGCCGGGATTCAGCACCCAGCCGTGCAATTCCACGCCGTCGTGGTCGAGCCTGATCGTCTCGGCCGCGAACGCGCCGTCGTGCGCCACCGGGTAGTAGATCAGCTTGCGCTGGCGGACGTAGAGCCAGCCCCCGGCCGCCAGGTAGAGCGTGACCGCTGCGACGACGATGAATGTCATGGTTTGCATGCCGGGGGCTCATCCCGAAACGGATTTTCTGATATCCTTTGCGCTCGACTAGTCCAGCACTCAATACTACTGAAGCCTCCCCGCATGAACAAACTCGACCAGCTCAAATCCATGACCCAGGTGGTCGCCGACACCGGCGATATCGACGCGATCGGCCAGTACCAGCCGCAGGACGCCACCACCAATCCGTCGCTGTTGCTGAAGGCGGCCGACACGGCGCGTTACCAGCCGCTGATCGACGCTGCGCAGCGCTGGGGGCGCGAGCAGGGTGGCGGCCCGGGCGCGATGGCGGCCGCCGCCTGCGACTACCTGGCGGTCAGCGTCGGCCTCGAAATCCTCGAATCCGTCCCCGGCCGGGTATCGACCGAGGTCGATGCGCGCCTGTCCTTCGACCGCGACGCGACGATCGCGCGGGCGCGGCGCCTGGTCGACCTCTACGAGAAGCGCGGCGGCAGTCGCGAGCGCGTCCTGATCAAGATCGCGTCGACCTGGGAAGGCATCCAGGCCGCGCGCGAACTCGAGCGCGATGGCATCCACTGCAACCTGACGCTGCTGTTCAGTTTCGTCCAGGCGGCGGCGGCGGCCGAGGCCGGGGTTTACCTGATTTCACCCTTCGTCGGCCGGATTCTCGATTGGCACCTGAAGGCCAGCGGGGTCGATTCGATCCCGCCGGACAAGGATCCAGGGGTCGAGTCGGTGACGCAAATCTACAACTACTACAAGCGGCACGGTTACGACACCGTGGTCATGGGCGCGAGCTTCCGCAATACCGGCCAGATCGAATGGCTCGCCGGCTGCGACCGGCTGACGATCAGCCCGGCATTGATGCAGCAACTCGCGGCCGACGAGTCGCGACTCGAGCGGCGCCTGCGCCCGGAACACAAGGCCGACGTGCCGTCGCGCATGAGCCTCGACAAGAAAAGCTTTCGCTGGCTGCTGAACGAGGATGCGATGGCGACCGAGAAGCTGGCCGAGGGCATCCGCCTTTTTGCCCGCGACCAGGAAAAACTCGAAGCGCGGCTCGTCGCCTGAAGCTCTTGGCGCAAATCCACACGCTGCCGTCGCACCTGGTCAACCAGATTGCCGCCGGCGAGGTCGTCGAGCGGCCCGCGTCGGTGGTCAAGGAACTCATCGAAAACAGTCTCGACTCCGGCGCCGGCGCGATCACGGTCGAAGTCGAGGCCGGCGGCACGCGGCTGATCCGGGTTGCCGACGACGGTTGCGGCATCGACCGCGACGAGCTCGCGCTCGCGCTGTCGCGCCATGCGACCAGCAAGATCGAGAGCCTCGAAGACCTCGAGCAAATCGGTTCGCTGGGCTTTCGGGGCGAGGCCCTGCCGAGTATCGCGTCGGTATCGCGCCTGACGCTTAGTTCGCGACGCCAGGGCGCCGAACACGCGTGGAAACTCGAGGCGCGCGGCGATGCCGGCCCGCTACCCGACGCCTTGCCCCAGGGAACCCGCGTCGAGGTCCGCGAACTCTTCTACAACGTGCCGGCGCGCAAGAAATTCCTGCGCAGCGAGCAAACCGAGTACCGCCACGTCGAGGCGTTGTTCAAGAGCCTCGCGTTGAGCCAGGCGCGGGTCGCGTTTCGCCTGACGCACAACCAGAAGGTGATTTACCAGCTCCCGTCGGCGGCTTCGCTGGCGGACCGTCGCCAGCGTCTCGCGGCGCTTTGCGGCAAGGCTTTCGCCGACAGCCTCGTCGAGATCGACGTCGGCCACGACGACCTGCGCCTCGAGGGCTGGGTCGCGTTGCCGACGTTCAGCCGCAGCCAGGCCGACCTGCAATACTTTTTCGTCAACGGCCGCCTGGTGCGCGACAAGCTCGTGACCCACGCGGTGCGCCAGGCCTACCAGGACGTGCTGTTTCACGGCCGCCACCCGGCCTACGTGCTGGCGTTGTCGATGCCGGCGCGCGCGCTCGACGTCAACGTGCACCCGCAAAAGCACGAGGTTCGGTTTCGCGATTCGCGCGCGGTGCACGACTTCCTGTTCCGCAGCCTGCATCGCGCGCTCGCCGAAGTGCAACCGGAACGGCAGGTACAGTCCCCCGGATTTGCGCTGGCCGACGCCGGTCCCGACAGCCAGCGCCGGCAGGGCGGGCTCGGTCTCGCGCCGCCGCGCCCGCGCGACCGCGGGGTCGCCGAGTCGCTCGAGGCCTACACCGCGCTGCTCGCCGGCGTCACGCCGGCGCCGGCGGCGGCCGAAACCGACGACGGGGTTCCGCCGCTCGGCTACGCGCTGGCGCAGCTCAAGGGAATCTACATCCTCGCCGAGAATCGCGATGGCCTGGTCGTTGTCGACATGCACGCCGCCCACGAGCGCATCGTCTACGAGCGCATGAAACAAAGCGCCGAGCGTGAGGACGTCGTCGCGCAACCCTTGCTCGTGCCGCTTGCCTTCAACGTCAGCCCGGCCGAGGCCGATCTCGTCGACGCCAGCCAGGAGACGTTCACCCGGCTCGGCTTCCAGGTCGAACGCCTCGGTCCGGAGCAGCTGCGCGTGCGCGCGGTCCCGGCGCTGCTCAAGCATGCCGACAGCGAGCAACTGTTGCGCGACGTGCTTGCCGATCTCGCCGAACACGACCGCTCGGCGCGGGTCGAGGAATATCAAAGCGAGTTGCTCTCGACCATGGCCTGCCACGCGTCGGTGCGCGCCAATCGCAGGCTGTCGCTCGACGAGATGAATGCGCTGCTGCGCGACATCGAGCAGACCGAGCGCAGCGGCCAGTGCAATCACGGCCGTCCGACCTGGAAACAACTGAGCCTCGATCATCTCGACAAGCTGTTCCTGCGCGGGCGCTGACCTTGGCTCCGCCGGTGTTGCTGCTGATGGGGGCCACGGCCACCGGCAAGACCGAGCTCGCGCTCGAGCTCGGCGCGCGCTTCGGTATCGATATCATCAGCGTCGACTCTGCGCTGGTCTATCGCGGCATGGATATCGGCACCGCCAAGCCGACCGCCGCCGCGCGCGCCGCGGTGCCGCATCACCTGATCGACATTCTCGAGCCGACCGAGTCCTGGTCGGCCTGGGATTTCGTCGCCGCGAGCCGCGAACTCGTCGGCCGCATCGACGCGCGCGGCCGCGGCGCGCTGCTCACCGGCGGCACGATGCTCTACTTTCACGCCTTCGAACACGGCCTCAACCGCCTGCCGCCGGCCGACACCGGGCTGCGCGCGCGCCTCGAACGCGAGGCCGCGAAGCGCGGCTGGCCGGCGCTGCACGCGCGCCTCGCCGAGCTCGACCCGGTCAGCGCGGCGCGCATCGAGCCGGCCGATGCGCAGCGAATCCAGCGTGCGCTGGAAGTCCACGAACTCACCGGCGCACCCTTGTCACGGCTGCACGCGCGACGCAGCGAGGGCTATCCGGGTCCGGTTCACAGGATCATCCTCGACGCCCCCGATCGCGCGCAGCTGCATGCGCGCATCGAGCGGCGCTTTATCGAGATGCTCGAGGCCGGACTGATCGAAGAGGTCGAGCGGCTGCGCGCACGCGGCGACCTGCACCCGGCGCTGCCATCGATGCGCGCGGTCGGTTATCGCCAGGTCTGGCGCCACCTCGATGGCGAAACGACCCGCGCGCAAATGATCGACGAGGCGGTCGCTGCGACGCGCCAGCTCGCCAAGCGGCAGTTGACCTGGTTGCGCAAGCAACCACCCGGGCAGGCCGTTGATTGCCTGAGTTACCGTAAAGATGATATATTCCGGCAGGTTGATCGCGCTTTCGAGCGGGTTTGACGGGAACGATTTCGGGCGAAGGGAATCAAACAAGCTACCAGCGAGTCAGGTATTTCGATTCCGGTAGAGACAATAATAAACTGAAGGAGTACTGATTATGTCAAAAGGGCAGATGTTACAAGAACCCTATTTGAATGCGCTACGAAAAGAACATGTACCGGTTTCAATTTTTCTGGTCAACGGCATCAAACTGCAAGGTCAAATAGAGTCTTTCGATCAATTCGTCGTGTTGCTCAAGAACAACGTCAGCCAGATGGTTTACAAACATGCGATTTCGACGATCGTACCGGCCAGAAACGTGCACATAGAACACCCGCACGCCGAAGACGAGGAAGGTAACCGCTAGGCATGGCCTGCGCCGGAGGGTTCGTTGTTCGAATTTGAGCGGCCGCGCGGCGGCGAACGAGCGCTCCTGGTTCACATCAATTTCCCGTACCAACCCGACCAGGACGACCAGGCCGAGTTCGTCGAGCTGGTGCGTTCGGCAGACGTCGTCGACGTCGACCTGATCGTCGCCAGCCGGCAGTCGCCGTCGGCACGGACTTTCATCGGCAGCGGCAAGCTCGAGGAGCTGGCCGCGCGCGTCGCCGCGCAGGATATAGAGGTCGTGCTGTTCAACCACTCGTTGTCGCCGTCGCAGGAGCGCAACCTCGAACGCGAGCTCAAATGCCGGGTGCTCGACCGTACCGGGTTGATCCTCGATATTTTCGCCCAGCGAGCGCAATCCTTCGAAGGCAAGCTGCAGGTCGAACTGGCGCAGCTGAAGCATTTGTCGACGCGGCTGGTGCGTGGCTGGACGCATCTCGAGCGACAAAAAGGCGGCATCGGCCTGCGCGGTCCGGGCGAGACCCAGCTCGAGACCGACCGCCGGCTGCTCGGCAAGCGCATCAAGTACCTGAACCAGCGGCTGGCGAAAGTCGCGAGCCAGCGTGAACAGGGTCGGCAGGCGCGCAAGAAGGCCGATATCCCGACGCTCGCGCTGGTCGGATACACCAATGCCGGCAAGTCGACGCTGTTCAACGCATTGACCGAAGCGCGGGCTTATGCCGCCGATCAGTTGTTCGCGACCCTCGACCCGACGCTGCGCAAGCTCGCACTCGGCGAGCGCCAGCAGATGGTGATCCTCGCCGATACCGTCGGCTTCGTGCGCCATCTGCCGCATGACCTGGTCGCGGCATTTCGCGCGACGCTGGCCGAAACCCGCGAAGCAGACCTGATCCTGCATATCGTCGACAGCGCCGACGACGACCGCCAGGGCAAGATCGAGGCCGTCGAGGAGGTGCTCGACGAGGTCGGCGCGGGCGCCGTGCCGCAATTGCTCGTCTACAACAAGATCGACATCGACGGTTTCGCCCCGCGAGTCGACCGTGACGACGACGGAAATCCTTGGCGGGTCTGGTTGTCGGCCAAGACCGGTGCCGGCCTCGACCTGCTGGTCGAGACGCTCGAGGCGCGCTTTCGCGAACGCACGGTGTCCTGCGACCTCGTGCTCGGCGCCGACGAAGGCCAGATTCGGGCCTTTTTGTTCGCCGAAGGCGCGATCGAGACCGAGAAATTCGGTAATAACGGCGAGTTTTACTTGAAACTGCGCCTGACACCCGCAATATTGAGACGCATGGAACGCAGGTTCGATCTCTCGCACGACCGCCTCGAGGTACTTGCCGACACGCTTGCAGGCGCTGCGTGATCGCCCTACAATCCGCACTCTTTGAGTGTCGGCCTGCCTGTATTAGCGGAACCTGACCAGCCACATCGATATCGAAATCGGAGTAAATTATGCCCTGGAATGAACCGGGTAAAGACAAGGATCCCTGGGGGCAGCGAGGTAGCGAAGGCCCCCCCGACCTTGACGAACTTTTCAAGAACCTGAAAAACAAGTTCGGCGGACTGCTCGGCAGCGGCGGCAAAGGCCGCATCCCGAAGGTGCCAGGCGGTTCGGGTAATTTTTCGGGTGTCGTCTGGTTTCTTGCCATCGCCGCGCTCGTCGTCTGGGGCCTGACCGGCATCTACATCGTCGACGAGGGCTGGCAGGGCGTCGAGACGCGTTTCGGCATGCGCACCGAAGTCACCCAGGCCGGTCCGCACTGGCACATCCCGTATCCGATCGAGGACGTCGAGAAGATCAACGTCGCCGACATCCGCACCGCGCGCAAGAGCTCGAAAATGCTGACCAGCGACGAGAACATCGTCGTCATGAGTATCGAGATCCAGTACAACGTCAAGGATGCGCAGGATTTCGCATTCGAGGTATTCGACCCCGACCTGACGCTACAGCAAACCGCCGAGACGGCGATTCGCGAAGTCGTCGGCAACAACGACATGGATCTGATCATCACCGAGGGCCGCGCCGTCGTCGGCAGCGCGACCAAGGAGATCATGCAGGAGATCCTCGACAACTATCGTACCGGCATCAACGTCGTGCAGGTCAACATGGACGAGGCGCAACCGCCGGAAGAGGTCCAGGACGCGTTCGAGGACGCGATCAAGGCGCGCGAGGACGAGCAGCGCATCATCAACGAGGCCAACGCTTACCGCAACGACATCGTGCCGAAGGCGCGCGGTGACGCCCAGGGCCTGCTCGAGCAGGCCGAGGCTTACCGCACGCGCGTGACCAAGGCGGCGCAGGGCGATGCCTCGCGTTTCAGCCAGCTACTGGCCGAGTACCAGCGCGCGCCCGAGGTCACCCGCGAACGGCTCTACATCGACACCCTCGAAGGAGTCATGGCGCGCTCGCCGAAAGTCATGGTCGACATCCAGGGCGGCAACAACCTGATGTTCCTGCCGCTCGACGAAATGATGCGCCGCGGGTCGGTCGGCGATCCGTCGCTGTCCGGTCAGCAGACCGGCGATTCGCGCTCATTGGTCGACGAATTCAGGCGCAACGTCAATCGTAACCGTGAAAGGGAGGCACGCCAATGACCAGTAACTTCCGTTTCGGCGTCATTCTGCTGGCGGTGGTGGTCGTGATCGTGTACATGGCGACCTTCATCGTTCATGAGCGCGAAATCGCGATCAAGTTCAAGCTCGGCGAAATCGTCGAAGCCGACTACGAGCCGGGGCTTTACTTCCAGATCCCGATCATCAACAACGTGCTCAAGTTCGACAGCCGGGTCCTGACGATGGACACGCCATCGGAACGCTTTTTGACGGTCGAGAAGAAAAACGTCATCGTCAACTCCTTCGTCAAGTGGCGCATCATCGACCCGAAACTGTTCTACACGTCGACCCGCGGCGATCAGCGCCGCGCGATCTCGCGGATGACGTCGATCATCAACGACGAGCTGAAGGGCAAGATCGCGTCGCGGACGATGCGCGAGGTTATCTCGGGCGAGCGCGCCGTGATCATGCAGGAAGTCACCGACAAGGCCGCGATCAAGATCCAGGACCTCGGCATCGAGTTGATCGACGTGCGCGTCAAGAAGGTCGAGCTGCCGGATAACGTCAGCACCAACGTCTATCGCCGGATGGCGACCGAACGCCAGACGGTGGCCAAGGAATTCCGCTCACGCGGTGAAGAAAAGGCCAAGCAGATCCGCGCCAACGCCGACCGCCAGCGCGAGGAAGTTCTCGCCGAGGCTTACCGCAAGTCGGAGGAAATTCGCGGCGACGGCGACGCAACCGCGGCCAAGACCTATGCCGACGCGTATAACCAGGATCCCGAGTTCTACTCGTTCTACCGCAGCCTGCAGGCTTACGACCGGAGTTTCGGCAACAGCAACGACATCATCCTGCTGAGCCCGGATTCGGAATTCTTCAAGTTCTTCAAGGATTCCAAGAACCGGTAGCACGGCGCGAAGGCGACCGCAACGGGCGAGCGGGGATCGCCCGTTATTTACGAGAA
>JAHEKJ010000012.1:52470-57943 GCA_024638385.1 Gammaproteobacteria bacterium
ATGAACTGGGCAGACTTGTGGGCGGCATTGGCGCTGGTATTGGTGCTCGAGGGTCTGGTACCATTTTTCAGCCCGCGCAGTTACAAAAAAATGGTTGAGCAAATGGCCGCGATGCCCGAGAGTTCGTTGCGCTATACCGGCCTCGGGGTCATGATCGCCGGCGCCGTGCTGCTGGTCTGGATCCGGGGTTAGGCATGCCTGTCAGGGCGCCGAATCGATGGCTGCTGCCCGACGGGGTCCAGGAAACCCTGCCGCCCGACGCGCAGGCGGTCGAGACCCTGCGCCACGACATCCTCGAGATATATTACCGCTGGGGCTACGAACTGGTCATGCCGGCGGTCATCGAATACATGGATTCGCTGCTGACCGGTACCGCGCACGCGCTCGATCGCCAGACCTTCGTTCTCGTCGACCAGCTGTCGGGGCGGCAGATGGGCGTGCGCTCGGACATGACGCCGCAGGTCGCGCGAATCGATGCGCACCTGCTCGCCGACGACGCCCGCGCGCACCGGATTTCGCGCCTGTGCTACTGCGGCCATCTGCTGCACGCCATCGGCGACGGCACGACCTCGAGCCGCACGCCGCTGCAAATCGGCGCCGAAATCTTCGGCAGCCCGGCGATCAGCGCAGACGTTGAAATCGTCAGCCTGATGATCGCGACATTGCATGCGGTCGGTCTCGAGGACATCTCGATCGATCTCGGCCATGTCGGTGTTTTTCGCGGTCTCGCCCGTGACGCCGGGCTCGACCCGGAACAGGAAGAGCGGCTGTTCGACATGCTGCAGCGAAAATCGATTCCGGATCTCGAATCTTACCTGCAGACGCTGCCGCTCGACGCCCGTCGGCGCGAGCGCTTCCAGCGGCTGGCGTTGCTCAACGGCGACGTCTCGGTCATCGATGCCGCGCGCGAGCACTATGCCGACGCGCCCGATGCGCTATCGGCGACGCTCGACACCTTGCAGAGCGCCGCGGACTCGCTCGCGGCCAAGTATCCGGCGACGCCGATTCATTGCGACCTGGCCGAGCTGCGCGGCTACAGCTACCACACCGGGCTGGTATTCGCCGCGTTCCTGCCCGGCCAGGGCGCCGAGATCGCGCGGGGCGGTCGTTACGACGACGTCGGCGAAGTGTTCGGCAATGCGCGGCCGGCGACCGGATTCAGCGCCGACCTGCTGAACCTCTATCAACTCGCCGGCGACGGCGCCGCTGCCGCGCCGGGCATACTCGCGCCCGACGACGACGACCCGGCGTTGCAGCGGGCGATCGCCGAGCTGCGCGCCGCTGGTGAGCGGGTCGTCGTCGACCTGAGCCACGGCCGGAGCGGCGCCGCCGATCAGCATTGCGACCGCCGGCTCGTCGTCGACGACGGCGACTGGCGCGTATCCGGAACCTGAGTCATGGCGCAAACCGTGGTCGTAATCGGTACCCAGTGGGGCGACGAGGGCAAGGGCAAGATCGTCGACCTGCTGACGGAGAAGGCCAGCGCCGTGGTGCGCTTCCAGGGCGGTCACAACGCCGGTCATACGCTCGTCATCGACGGCCGCAAGACCGTGCTCCATCTGATCCCGTCGGGCGTGTTGCGCGACGGCGTGCGCTGCCTGATCGGCAATGGCGTGGTGCTGTCACCGGAGGCGCTGCTCGAGGAAATGGACCAGCTCGAAGCCGGTGGCGTGCCGGCGCGCGAGCGCCTCGTCATCAGCGAGTCCTGCCCGCTGATCCTGCCGTATCACGTCGCGCTCGACCAGGCGCGCGAACGCGCGCGCGGCGAAAACGCGATCGGTACCACCGGTCGCGGCATCGGACCCTGTTACGAGGACAAGGTCGCGCGCCGCGGCATTCGCGTCGGCGAGATGCTCGACGCGACCCATTTCGCCGCGCGCCTCGCCGAGGTGCTCGAATATCACAATTTCGCGCTCGAGCATTATTTCGAGGCCGAGCCGCTCGATTACCGGCAAATGCTCGATCAGGCGCTGGCGCAGGCGGAACGCCTGCGCGACCTGGCGGGTGACGTCACCGCGATCCTCCACGAGCTGCTCGCCGCCGGCCGGCCGGTCATGTTCGAGGGCGCGCAGGGCGCGCTGCTCGACATCGACCACGGCACCTATCCGTACGTCACGTCGTCGACGACCACCGCCGGCGGCGCGGCCTCGGGCACCGGCGTCGGTCCGCGCGACCTCGATTACATCCTCGGCATCGTCAAGGCCTATACGACGCGCGTCGGCGCCGGGCCGTTTCCGACCGAACTCGACGACGCTGCCGGCGAGCACATGGGCGAGCGCGGGCACGAATTCGGCGCCACCACCGGGCGCAAGCGTCGCTGCGGCTGGCTCGACCTGGTCGCGCTGAAGCGTTCGCTCGACATCAATTCGGTCAGCGGCCTGTGCATCACCAAGCTCGACGTACTCGACGGCCTCGATACGATCCGGCTCGCGGTCGCCTACCGCTACCGCGGCGAGGAGATCACCGTGCCGCCGGCCGGCGCCGATAATTTCGCCGCCTGCGAACCGGTTTACGTCGAGATGCCGGGCTGGCGCGAATCGACCTTCGGCCTGCGGTCGTGGGACGAATTGCCGGCGGCCGCGGTTGCCTACCTGCGCAAGATCGAGGAACTCTGCGGCGTGCCGATCGATATCGTCTCGACCGGGCCGGACCGAGCCGAGACCATCGTGTTGAAGGACCCTTTTGCGGACTAGTTCGTTGCTTTTCGCCGGGACTGTGCCTTAATTAAGGCAGCGCTCGCAAAACAGGCGATAAAATCAGCTCGCTCGACATGAAATTCCTACTCACCGCATTCACGTTGTTGCTGCTTGGCTTGCCGCATGCCGCGGCGGCGCAGATCTGGCAGCTGGATAAATCACTGCAATCTCGCGATGCTGCCGCAGGCGCCGTATTCCGCGCCGATGATGTGGCGTTGCGTGCGGCGCTCGACGCCGCCGGACACGGCGGCAGTCCCGGACCGAGGCAGCAAATCGAAATGCCGTCACCCGATGGCGGCCTGGCACGCTTTCATGTCGTCGAAGCTTCGATCATGGCGCCCGAACTCGCGGCGCGGTACCAGCAGATCAGGACTTACAAGGTGTTTGGCATTGACGACGCTGCCGCGTCGGGACGTATCGATATATCGCCGCGGGGATTTCACGGCATGATCGTCACCGCCGATGGAACGATCATGATCGACCCACGTAATCCCGCGACGCGTGACAACGTTTATCTTTCCCGCTACCGCGAACAGATGCCGCAGCCCCGCTTCAGTTGCGCCGTGCACGGCGCGCACCGCGATCTGAAAACCTGGCTCGCGCCGAAGCTCGACACCGCCAATCGCATGCCCGGCAGCCTGTTGCAATATCGAATCGCGATTGCCGTCACCAACGAATACTACGTCGACCCGGCGCTCGGCAACGGTAACGACATCGCGACCACGGCGGCGATCAACACGACGCTGGCGCGGGTCAACACAATTTACGAGCGCGATCTGGGCATAACGCTGCAGCTCGTCGCCAACAACGACGAAATTTACGAAACCACCGATACCGGGCTGCTCGACAACGAAGACGTCTCGATTCTGCTGGGCCAGATCGACAGCTGGATCGATTCGCGGCTGACCGGCGGCGATGGCGCCTACGATCTCGGCCATGTCTTCAGTAAACCGGCGACGCTGTTCGGTTCCGGCGTCGCCCGGCTCGGCGCGGTCTGCGACAACGCGATCAAGGCTGGTGGCGTGTCGGGCTCGGGCACTCCGAGCGGCGTCACATTCGATATCGACCTGGTCGCGCACGAAATCGGACATCAGTTCGACGCCGAGCATACCTTCAACGGGACTACCTCGAGCTGTCTCGGTAATCGTGTCAGTACGAGCGCCTTTGAGCCAGGCAGCGGTACGACCATCATGGCCTACGCGGGTATTTGTGGCGCCGAGAACCTGCAAGGCAGTAGTGATGCGACCTTCCATGCCGGCAGCATCGCGCAGATCGACAGTTTCACCGGCGCCGGCGGCAGTTGCGGTAGCCCCGTGCCGATTGTGGGAGGCAACGCCGAGCCGACGATCACCACCATCGTCGATCTGGCGATTCCGGCCAGCACGACGATCCCGGCCAACACGCCATTTATCCTCGACGGCACCGCGAGCGACGCCGACCTCGATCCGCTGACTTACCAGTGGGATCAACTCGATGCCGGCTGTCCGACCGACGCGACGACTTTTGGTGGCGACAACGGCAGCAACGCGCTGTTTCGTGCCTACGCGCCGCGCAACGAGACGTGGCGAAATTTTCCGCTGTTGGGGACGCAGGTACAGGGTCAATTCGACAAGGCAGAAGTGCTGGCCTGTCACAACCGCGCGCTGGATTTCCGCCTGACCGCCCGCGATGGCGCAAGCGGGCAGGACAGCGAGGACGTGCGCGTGGCCGTCGTCGATACTGCCGGCCCGTTCGTAGTGACGGCGCCGAACACGGTGCAGACGATCAACAGTCCGGGGCCGGTGACGGTCGAATGGGATGTCGCCAATACCGACGTCGCGCCGATCAGCTGCGCCAACGTCGACATCGAATTGCTGGCCTTCGCCGCCGGCTTCACGACCTACTCGATCCACCCGCTGGCGATGATGACACCAAACGACGGCATCCAGAGCGTTTCGATCGCGCCGGCAGCCAACTCCAATTCGCGCGCGCGGATTCGGGTCAAGTGCAGTGGCAACGTGTTCTACGATATTTCCAACGCGAACCTGAACATTGTCGGCACCGATCCGACGCCGATTCCGTTCGATGACAACGACTTCACAACCCGGTTCAATCTCAATCCGACGATTTCCGGGACGGCACCGGTCTGCGGCCCGATCGTCGATTGCACGCCGCCGCCCGACGTCGACGCCAGCAACGTCGCGCGGGATGCGACCGCGCTCGATCCGCGCTACCTGTGGCTGCTGCTGTCGTTACTGGGCCTGAGACTGATTCGCCATTACGGCGTGCACTGAGTCTTGATGATCGCGTTGTACTGGAGCGCGTAACTTCGCGCCATTTGCATCAGGCGCAGGTGCTCGTCGCTGCGCACGACGTCGGAGATGCCCTCGATCAAGCGTACACCGCAAGCCTGTTCGTAGCGATAATGGTCGTCCGGGTCGACGCCCGGCAGCGACAGCGCGCGCATCGCCAGGCCGAGCAGGCGCAGGTCGTTCTGCGCGATCGCCCGCGCCGCGTCGGCCTGCGGGTCGGCCGTATCCAGCCACTGCAATTTCTGCGCAAAGGGGTCGAGTTGGCGCTCGGGGGATGCGCAGGCGATTAGCGAGGCGCAAATCAGGCTCAGGGAAATCGGGAATTTCATCGGGCAGCGGCGGGACCGGGGGCGTTGTCGTTCTTCGGTGGTGCCCAGGGGGAGACTTGAACTCCCACGACCTTACGGCCACTAGCACCTGAAGCTAGCGCGTCTACCAATTCCGCCACCTGGGCATGGCGCGGGAATATACACCAGTCGGTAGTTA
>JAHEKJ010000078.1 GCA_024638385.1 Gammaproteobacteria bacterium
GCATACTCGCCACCGCTTTGTATTTCTGAATGATGAACAAATAGATCTTTTCCCCCGTCTTCCGGCGTGATGAAACCATAACCTTTAGCGGCATTGAACCACTTGACCGTGCCTTTACTCATAATTTAAGTTCTCAACGTGTTTGGTGAATATGGATTGTATACCACTTTCGAATTCACCTTTTCGAAGTAGTAATTTAGTTTTGCAATAATGCCACATAACGGTGATGCAGGCTGACTCCGTCCAGTAACGGCATTGGCGAAAACATCAGGCATGGCAAACAGGGACTGTTTTTGCTCGACCCGGGCTCCAGGTCGGCTGATTTTGGGCGAATCTGCGAGTCGAAGGCCATTTACTCAAACCGGCTTATCCCCGACATGGCTCGAGTTGAACAGGATCAGTTTGCCGCCGGGTTCGCGCACCTCGAAGCTGTCGTGGATGTCGCCGCGCTCGATCTCGCCGGGCGCGTAGCCCAGTTCGGCGAGGCGGGCGTGAGTGGCGTCGAGATCCTCGACCATCAGGTCGAAGTCGCCGCGCAGCAGGGCCGAATCGCGGTCGGACGTGACCGCGAGATGGGTGCCGCCGCGCAGTTCGAGCAACGCGAAATCGGCTTCCTCGAAGACCGGTCGCATGCCGGCGTCGCGCATGAAGCGGCAGGAAGCCGCCACGTCGTCGCTGTGAATCGCCACGTGCCCGACCCAGATCGCGGGGCGTTGGTCGTCGCTGGCCATTCGGAATCTAGCCCTCGGGTTGTCAAAAGATGGCTACCAGTTTACGGAAAATCGGCGCTGCCGTCGAAGCGCCCGGGGCGCTCGGCGGACCGGTCGCAAGCGCCGTCTCAGAACAGCGTCAGGTAATACTGCCAGGGGCGCAATCTGCCGCGGTGATGCCAGCCGGTCAGCAGCGAGTGCTCCATGCGGAAGTAGCGGATCGACGGCGAACCCGGCGGATGCGCCGCGCCCGGCTCGATTTCGACGCGCACCGCCAGCGACTCGGGTTTGCCGCGCGCGTCGAGCGATACGATGTCGACATCGGCCGCGGCGAGCAGCAGCGCGGCCCGCTGCGCGTCGTCGAGATCGGTGCGCGACAAATGGTAGCGCTGGTATTCGGCCGCGAGCCACTGCTCGACGACTTCGCGACCGGCGCTGTCGAGGCTCGCGCGCGCGGCGTGGAACTGGTAGCCGAGAAACGCGAGGATCGCGATGCCCGCGGCGAGGCCTTTCCAGCCGGTCAGCCTGATTTCCATTACGCTTGCTCCGTTCGGGACAGGAGATTCGATACGGCGCCGCAGCGGGGTTCGCCACGCAACGCCGACATCCTCAGCTTTATAGTCGAAATTCGGGCGAAGGGCGCCGGTCCGGACGGCGCCCGGGCCGATTCGACCTTGCCGATCGGCTCGCCTGGCTGGCCCGAATCCCGGTGTCATCGGCCCGCGCAATAGTCGGCATTGAAATTCTCAAGCGTCGTCGAACCGTGCTTGTCAATGTCCGCAAACGTGATAATCTTGCGCCGCCTGGTGGAGCAAACCACCGACAACCAGAGGTTGAACCATGAACGAGGAAGCCGCCGGCCTTCCCGTGCGCCCGCGTGTCAAACCCGCGGACGCGCGCTTTTCTTCGGGGCCGTGCAAGAAGTATCCCGGCTGGGATATCACTCATCTGAACACCGAGTTTCTCGGCCGCAATCACCGCGGCGCGCGCGCCAAACAAAGCCTCAAGGACGCGATCGACCGCTCGCACCGGCTGCTTGGCCTGCCGGCCGACTGGAAGCTCGGCATCGTGCCCGGTTCCGACACCGGCGCCTTCGAAATGGCGATGTGGTCGCTACTCGGATCTCGCCCGGTCGACGTGCTCTACTGGGAGAATTTTTCCAATGACTGGGCGGTCGATCTCGAGGCCATGGGCGTCGAGTCGCTGCAACGACTGAGTGCCGATTACGGCGAGCTGCCTGAACTTTCCCGCGTCGACCCGGCGCACGACGTCGTCACGGTCTACAACGGCACGACCAGCGGAGTATGCCTGCCGCACCTCGACTGGATGGCGGACGACCGCGACGGCCTGGTGCTGTGCGACGCGACCTCGGCCGCGTTTTCGATCCCGATGGATTTCGCCCGGCTCGACGTCGTCACCTGGTCGTGGCAGAAGGTACTCGGCGGCGAGGCCGCGCACGGCATGCTCGCGCTGTCGCCGCGCGCAGTCGAGCGGCTCGAATCGACGCCGCCGCGTTTCCCGCTACCGAAACTGTTTCGCCTGACGAAAGGCGGCAAGCTCAACGCCGGCATCTTCGACGGCGCGACGATCAACACGCCGAGCATGCTGGCGGTCGCCGACCTGCACGCGGCGCTCGACTGGGTCGAAGGCATCGGCGGGCGCGAGGCTTTGTGGCAGCGCACGCGGTCGAACTTCGAAGTCATCGACGCCTGGGTCGGGCGTACGCCTTGGGTCGACTGGCTGCCGCGCGATCCGGCGACCCGCTCGCCGACGTCGCTGTGTCTCGAAATCGTCGACCCGCCGTTCAAGGTGCTCGGGCGCGACGCGCGCCAGGCGGCGATCAAGTCGATGGTGGCGAAACTCGAGGCCGAGCAGGTCGCCTACGACATCGCCAATTACCGCACCGCGCCGCCAGGCTTTCGCCTGTGGGGAGGGGCCACGGTCGAAGCCGGCGACCTCGAGGCGCTGACGCCGTGGCTGGAATGGGTTTACGCGGACTTCCGCGCGCAACAACAGGAGCAACAAGATGGATAAGCCGAGAGTCCTGATTTCCGATTCGATGTCCAGCCAGGCGGTGACGATATTCGAGGATCGCGGCATCGACGTCGTGCAGCCCGGCAAACTCGGCGAGCAGGAATTGCTCGACATGATCGGCGAGTTCGACGGGCTCGCGATCCGCTCGGCGACCAGGGTCACCGAAGCGCTGCTCGAGCGCGCGCCGCGCCTGAAAGTCGTCGGCCGCGCCGGCATCGGCGTCGACAACGTCGACGTGCCGGCCTGCACGCGCCGCGGCATCGTCGTCATGAACACCCCGCTCGGCAACGCGATCACGACCGCCGAGCACGCGATGGCGATGATGCTCGCGATCGCGCGCCATATCCCGCAGGCCAACGTATCGACCCATGCCGGCAACTGGGAAAAGTCCAGGTTCATGGGCGTCGAGCTGACCGGCAAGCTGCTCGGCATCATCGGCGCCGGCAACATCGGCTCGATCGTCGCCAGCAAGGCGATCGGTTACGGCCTGCACGTGCAGGCCTACGATCCGTTCCTGACCGAGGAGCGCGCCGCGCGTCTCGGCATCCACAAGGTCGATCTCGACACGCTGCTGGCAACCTCGGACATCGTCTCGCTGCACGTGCCGAAGACGCCGGAGACCGCCAATATCATCAGCGCGAGCGCGCTCAACCAGATGAAGCCGGGCGCGATGCTGATCAATTGCGCGCGCGGCGGGCTGGTCGACGAGCTGGCGCTGCGGGCCGCGCTCGAAAGCGGGCACCTGCGCGGTGCCGCGCTCGACGTGTTCGAGGTCGAGCCGGCGCGCGAGAACCCGCTGTTCGGCCTCGATAACGTCGTCTGCACGCCGCATCTCGGCGCGTCGACGGTCGAGGCGCAGGAAAAGGTCGCGATCCAGATCGCCAACCAGATCAGCGAATTTCTGCTGACCGGCGCGATCAACAACGCGATCAACGCGCCGAGCATCAGCGCCGAGGAAGCACAGCAACTGCGGCCCTATCTGCGTCTCGCGCAATGCCTCGGGTCGTTCGTCGGCCAGTTGACCCACGACCCGATCAAGTCGCTGACCGTGACCTATGGCGGCGACGCCAACGAGTTGAACGTGTCGCCGCTGACGGTGCAGGTGGTGCAATCGATCCTCGAACACCATTCGAGCTACGTCAATTCGGTCAATGCGCGCGAGGTCGCGCGCGAGCGCAACATCGACGTGATCGAGGCGCACAACGAGGGCCGCGACGAGTACCCGTGCCGGATCACGGTCGAGGTCGAGACCGAGAGCCGGCGGCGCAGCATTTGCGGCACGTTGATCCAGAACCAGCCGCGTGTCATCGACGTCAAGGGCATTCCGCTCGAATCCAAGCTCGGCCAGCACATGCTCTATATCACCAACCTCGACAAGCCCGGCGTGATCGGCGACATCGGCACGACCACGGCGCAGCGCGGCATCAACATCGCCAACATGCACCTCGGCCGGGATACCGAGACCGGCAACGCGATCGCGCTGCTCGAGGTCGACGAGGTGCCGAGTGACGATGACCTCGAGACGATGCGCTCGCTGCCGAACATCAACGACGTGCAGTACCTGCATTTCCCGGCGGCCTGATGACGAGCGAGCGGCAGCGACGGCAACCGGACTGGCTCCACGGCGCCGATACGCCGCGCGAGTTTCGGCTTACGGTTTGTGCGCGCGGCGATCTCGACGACGCCCTCGCCCGAATCGACGGGATGAGCCGCGGCGCGGTGCCGCTCGAGCAGGCGCGGCCGGCGCCCGGGGTCGCGGTGCTCATGCTGGAAACCCAGGCGGCAGCGGCCTGGTCGCTGCTGCAGGGGCTCGAGCGCGAACTCGACGATTGCGATCTGTGCCTGCTTCCGGCGGACGCGCCGCCGTCACGCCTGCTGATCTGCGACATGGATATGACGATCGTCGCCGCCGAAACCCTCGACGAGGTCGCGGCCAGGCTCGGTCTCGGCGAGCGGATCGCCGCGATCACCGACCGCGCGATGCGCGGCGAAATCGATTTCGACGCCGCGCTGCGCGAACGCATGGCGATGCTCGCGGGCGAGCCGGCGGCGGTATTCGATGCGGTCGCGCGCGAGGTCGAGCTGAATCCCGGCGCACCCGCGTTGGTCGCTGGCGCGCGCGCCGCCGGCGTCTATACGGTCCTCGTCAGCGGCGGTTTCGCCCCGGTCGCAGAGGCGGTCGGGCGGCGGCTCGGGTTCGACGAGGTCGTCTGCAATCCGCTCGACGTCGCCGGCGGCAAACTGACCGGCAAGGTGACCGATCCGATCGTCAACGCCGCGCGCAAGGCCGGCCTGTTGCGCGAGCGCGCCGCGGTGCTCGGTATCGATTTTGCCGCGAGCTGCGCGATCGGCGACGGTGCCAATGACTTGCCGATGCTCGAAGCCGCCGGCCTCGGCATCGCCTACCGCGGCAAGCCGGTGCTGCGCGCCGCCGCCGACTGCCGCATCGACGCCACCGACCTCTCGACCGCCCTCCACTTCATGCAATTAGGGGGACAGTTTACCTGATTACCCTAATTCTGAACCAAAATGGTGCACTGCCGTTTCACCCAGTTGCGGCGAAATTGATTGAAGTACCGAGGTCAAGGCATCGGCAACGAGTTGAAACCGCCTATGCATCGTCGGGATAAAGCATCGGTTTGGGCCCCGGTTTCTGCGGCAACAAGCTTCGTCCGGTCACGACTTCGAGATGCTCCAGGAAAGTCCTGGATCCCAACGGCCTTCCCGTTCTTCCATGCCGCTCGATCAGTTCGATTTCGCTTTCGGACAGCCGCTCGGCGAGGTATTTCGACCAATCGGGAATTCTTGCCAGCATGGGTTCGATATTCACGAGACCGTCGGCGTGATTTTCGAGATGGGCCCGCGCGCTCGACCATCTCCAGTTTTGCGCCCGGCTGCTCAGGCCAGCGCTTACCGGATTCAATTCCACGTAGCGCACGGTGTTGTAGAGATACGCTTCGTCCATGGGATAAGAGTCGAATCGGCCCTGCCACAGGAATCCGGTCCAGCCTTCGCGAGTATTGATGATATGGGTGTAGCGTCGATGGCTTTCGGCCATGCACCTTCGCAATCCGTCCGTGGTCTTGGGAACCATCACGAAATGGACATGGTTTGGCATCAGGCAGTAGGCCCAGATTTCGACATTCTCGCGCGCGCAGAAGCGCGCCAGGATTGATTTGTATGCTTTGTAATCCGATTGACGAAAAAAGACGCGCTGGCGACGGTTCCCGCGCTTGATCACGTGGTGAGGTATTCCGGGCACGACGACCCTGGCAATTCTAGGCATATGCACCTCCGTATGCATTCACTCCGATGGTTGCGTAATGGTAGCGTGAAAAGTTTTGAAGCGAAACTAAATTAGGGTAGTTAGGTAAACTGTCCCCCTAATTCGTCCTCGTGATTCAGATTTTGGAGGCGGCGTGGAGGGCTTCGGCGATCGCGATTTCGAGCGTGCGTGGCGCGACGCAGTCGCCGATGCGAAAGCAGGGCCGCGCTGATTCAAGCTGATCGAAATCGTCGACCGCGTGGCAGCCCGGCCAGTCGACCAGCAGGTCGATAGCGTCGCGTTCGACTTCGCTCTCGTCGAAAACGTTGCGCAGAAATACCTTGTGCTCGTCGGCCGAAACCACCGCGAGGCCGGCGGTAAAGGTGCAGCCATGCTTGCCGAGTCGGGTATACCACGCGTTGCGCACGGTCGGATCGAGATCATTACCGACGGCAACGTCGCTGGTCACGATCTCGACCGCGGTGCCCCGTTCCAGCAGGATTTCAGCCGCCACCAGCCCGGCCTGGCCGCGCCCCTCGTTGAGCACGAGCGCGCGTTCGGCCGGCGGCGGGCTCTGGATCACCGCGTGCGGCGAGCGCAGCGTCAGCGCATAGCTGCCGGCGAGCATACGCACGTAGTCGCGCGAGCCGACCGCGATCACGACCGCGTCGGCGCCGAGCGCATCGATCTCGTCCGGCTCGATAGCCCGATGGTATTCGATCGCGACCCCGAGGCGCTCGAGCTCGCGTAGCCGCCAGTCGACGATCGCGCCGAACTCGGTCATCGACGGCGCGGCCGCCCATAGCGGGAGCTGACCGCCGGCGTGTTCGTGAGCTTCGAAGATTTCGACTTCGTGGCCGCGCTCGGCGGCGACCCGTGCGGCCTCGAGGCCGGCCGGGCCGGCGCCGATGACGGCGATCCTGCGTTGCTTGCTCGCCGGCGCCAGCGTCACGCCGGGCTGGCCGACCGCGGCGTTGTGGATGCAGTTGATCGGCCTTCCGGCGTAGCGATTGGCGATGCAGGTATTCGCGCCGACGCACGGCCGGATACGCTCGGTTTCGCCGCGCCGGATCCGGGCCACCAACTCGGGGTCGCAGATATGCGCGCGGGTCATGCCGACCATATCGGCCTGACCGTCGGCGACGATGCGCTCGGCCATTTGCGGCGTGGTCACGCGGCCGACGCCGAATACCGGCACGTCGACCTCGGCGCGAATCGCCGCGGCCAGCGGGATGAACAGTCCGTGCGGCGCCGGCGTCGGCGCCCAGTGGCGCGAGCGCCCGGTATGCGTGACGTTGGTATGCGCGATTACGCTGATGTAGTCGATCAGGCCGCCGGCAGCGATCCGGTGCGCTACCTGCTTCATGTCTTCGAGCGTGAGCCCGCCGGGTTCGAACTCGTCGCCCGGGATGCGGATGCCGAGAATCGGGTGCGGGCCGAGCGCGGCGCGCACCGCGGCGAGCAATTCCTCGGTGAAGCGCAGGCGGTTGTCGAGGCTGCCGCCGTACTCGTCCTGGCGCTGGTTGGTCAACGGCGAGATAAAAGCCTGCGGCAGGTAACCGAACGCGGCGAGGATTTCGACGCCGTCGAGACCGCCTTCACGCACGCGCGTCGCGGCCGCGCCGAAAGCGGCGACGATCTCGGCGATTTCAACCTGGGTCATCGCGTGCGAGACGTTGCCGGTGGTCTCGGCGCGGATCGCCGAGGCTGCCCAGCTCGCCCGTCCCGGCTGGTTGATCAGCACGGTCCCGGCGCTGTGCGCGAGCTGCGCGAGGATCCGCCCGCCGGCGGTATGTACCGCGTCGGCGAGCGCCTGGTAACCGGCGACGATGCCGTCGTCGAGATTCCACAGCCCGTCGCCGCCGGTGCCGAGCAGGCCGGATTCGTGCACCGGCGTGCCGCCCGTGATCTGCAGGCCGACACCGTTCCTGGCGTAGTTTTCGTGGTAGGCGATGTACTTGTCGCCCGGCTTGTTGTCGACCGCGAAGCCCGGCACGTGCGCCGATACCAGGACGCGGTTGCGGACCTCGATGCGGCCGAGTTCGAGCGGTGACAACAGGTGCGGAAAATCGCTCATCTACAGCTCGAACAGGATATCGCTGCGGATGATGTGCTTGGTTCCGCCGGAAATCGGCAGCGATGCGTGCACGCAGTGTAGCGGGTGGGTGCCGTGCGGAAAACACAGCGCGCCGCCGAGCGGCGTGCGCACGTCGACCGCCAGCGCGCCGTCGGCGTGGCGCGCGGGTCGGGCCGGATCTTGCGGATCGACGAAGAATCGCGTCTCGCCGCCCGCGTAGCCGTCGCTCAGGAACAGCAGCAGGCTGAACTGGCTGTAGCGATCGCCGTAGGCGTCGCCGACGAGCTCGCCGTCGACGACGCGCGATCCCGGCCAGGATCCGTCGGTATGCGGCGCGAAGAAGTCGCCCTCGCCGTAGCGGTAGAAGCGATAGCGCGCGTTCAGGCCGACGCAGCGTTTGCCCCGGTTGTATTCGTGCGGATCCGACAACAGCGGCCGGCAGCGTTGCCAGATCAGCTCGTTGGTGAGGTCGTCCGCGACCCACGTGAAGTTGTCGTTGTGGCGGATCGAACGGGGCAGGGTGACCGCCGCATCCTCGAGGTAACCCAGCTTTTCCGCCAGCGCGACCAGGCGCCCGCATTCGTCCGCGGCGAGCACGTCGAGCAGCTGGAACGCGCCGGGCACTCCGTCGACCTCGCGCCGTTCGACCGCCAGCGGTGATTCGGTGGCGAGCCCCGCCGGATTGCCGACGCGGCATGCCCAGGTCGGGATCGCCGGGTTTTCGGCGCCGGGTTCGCGCGCGACGACGTAGAAACTCGAAATCGCGGAATCCATCATGCCTGCCTCGTTGGCCATCGACCGATTAAATCAGATATCGGCCGGCTACGCCAAACCGCGTGCCGGCGGCGCCGTGATTCGGCAGTTCAGGGGCTGTCCGGCGCCGTGTCGCGCCGGCGCGGCAGGCGCCAGTGGCTCAGGAACAGCGCGAACACGATCAGGCCGATACCGAGCAGGCGCGCGGGCGTCATCGCTTCGGCGAGGATGAACCACGCCAGCATGAAGATCACGACCGGTTCGAAGTTCATGAACAGCGCGAAGGTTCCGCCGCCGATGCGCGGGATCGCCAGCAGCGAAAACACGAACGCGACCACCGAGGTCAGCGTGACCGCGACCAGGTAAAACCAGCCGACCGGCTGCGCCGGCGGCACGAGGTCGAAGCCGAACGGTAACGCGACGAGCGTAAAGGCGACCGACGCGAGCATGATCCACAGCGTGCCGACCAGGGCGTCGGTTTCGGGCGGGAAGCGCTCGTAGCTCAGGATGAACAGCGTCGCGCCGCAGGCGCCGCAGGCGGCGAGCGCGATGCCGACCGGGTCGAGGGTATGAAACTCGGGACCCAGCGCGATGCCGATGCCGGCGAAGGCGAGCACGAAGGCGGCGAGTTCGCGGTGCGCGACCGGCGAGCGCTGCGCGACGCGTTTCCAGGCAATCACGAGCAACGGAAAGGTATAGAAGATGATCGCCGACAGGCTCACCGGGATGAACTTGACCGCGCCGAGGTGGCCGATCGACGTCATCACCATGCCGAGCACGCAGGCCGCGAATACCGCCGGCGCGACGCGGATGCGCCAGGATTTACCGAGCAGCAGCAGGATCGCCGCGAGCAGCACGGCCGACAGCGCGAAGCGCACGAAAGTCAGCGATACCGGCGTCGTGCCGGTGTCGTAGGCGAGCTTCGACAGCGTCGTATTGAAGCCGTAGAAAATCGCCGCACCGAGCGCAATCGCCCGGCCGACCCATTGCGCTCGATCCATGCTAAAGTTGCGATTCATTGCACGAGAGGTAGGCATTATGAGCGAGCCCGCCGGCAAAGCAACCGACGCGACCCTGCTGATCGAAAATCTCGATTACGAAACCGATGCCGGGCTCGCCGCGCGCGCCGCGATCGGCCTCGTCGTGCTCGCGACCGACTACACGATCGAGGCCGAGTGGCGCGATGTCTTCGGCGTCCTCGATGGCGTCGCGCTCTATCACAGCCGCATCGCCAATGAGGACCACATCACGCCCGCAACGCTGCGCGCGATGGAACCGCGCATGATCGACAGCGCGCGACTGATCACGCCGGATACGCCGCTCGACGTGATCGCCTACGGCTGCACTTCGGCGTCGATGGCGATCGGCGAGGACCGCGTGCTCGCCAATCTGCGCGAGGCCCAGCCCGAAGCCGCCGGCACGACCCCGATCACGGCCGCATTCGCCGCCTTCGCGGCCTTCGGTGCGCGCCGGATCGGCGTGCTGACCCCGTACCCGGCCGACGTCAACCGCATCGTTTCCGATTACATCACCGCGCGCGGTTACCAGGTACCGGTATTCGGCTCGTTCAATTGCGACCGCGACACCGTGGTTTCGCGCATCACGCCCGACTCGATCGCGCGCGGCGTGCGCGAGCTGTTGCGCCACGCCGCGGTCGACGCGATCTTCGTCTCGTGCACGTCGGTGCGCCTGCTCGACGCCTGCGCCGAACTCGAGGCCGAGCTCGGACTGCCGCTGACCTCGTCGAACCACGCGATGGCCTGGCACGCGCTGCGCCTCGCCGGCATCGACGACAGCCTCGGCGATTTCGGCTCGCTCTATGCGCGGCCGCTGGCCTCGACCTGAGCGTGGCCCGGCTTGCGCATTCGCGCCGCCGCTTTGCTAGAATGACGGCCCTGCCGACGATCCGGGAATGGTTAGCTAGATGCGATCTCTTTGCCGCTTGCTGTTACTGGCTTGCCTGCTGCCGTTGGCGCTGGGCGCGGGCGCGCCGCGACTGACATTCGTCACCGCCAGCGAAACGCCGCTCGAGAATCCCCACGACGTCAAGCTGTCGCCGGACGGCAAGTACCTGTTCGTGTCCGACGTCGGCAACAACCGCGTCGCGATTCTCGATCCCGAAACCCTCGACCTGGTCGCATCGTTCGGCGCGGATCACCAGTCCGGCACCCACGATGTCGACTTCGATGCCGCCGGCCGCGTCTACGTCGCCGACACGCACAACAATCGCGTGACGATCTACGAACTCGACGGCTTCGACGCACGCCTGGTCGGCGAGTTGCGCGCGCGGATTCGCGGTCCCGAGGGCGTGCTCGCGCATCCCAACGGCCGGGTTTACGTCGCCGGCGCCTGGTCGGGTAACCTGGTTGTCTATGACGGCGAACGCGTGGTCGCCGAACTCGGCGGGCTGCGCTCGCCGCACGACGTCGAACTCGCGCACGATGGCGTCAATGTCTGGCTCGCCGACGCCGGCAACGACCGGCTGCTGCTGCTCTCGCCGGAACTCGAGATTCTCGAGGAACTCGGCGGGCCGAAGTACGGATTCGCCGGCGTGCGCTATCTCGACCTGACCGCCGACGGCATGCTGATCGCGGCCGACAAGAACAATCACGTGATCAAGTTCATCGGTCCGGATCGCGAACTGCACTTCGTGCTCGGCGACGACGGCAAGCCGGGTCGGGGCATCGGCAAGTTTCGCACGCCAGAGGGTGTCGAGGTACGCGGCGAGGAGCTTTGGCTGGCGGACTCCGGTAACGACCGCGTCGTCAAGTACCGCCTGCGCTGAGCGCGGATCTGGCCGCCGGCGGAATTCCGCCGCCTCCGCCGGCAAGCGACGGCTATTCGACGATAATCCGAAATACCGGCGCTCCCGGCCGATCGCGGTAAAAGTTCCGTCGAATCGCTAAATTGTTAACTATTCTACATTTTTCAAACCAATTGCCGACAACGTGATCAGGTTGGCGATTACTGGCGTAAAAATTGCTAATTGGTCTATATAAGAGTTTAACCACGGAGGCATCACCGAACTCGATGAGGTGACGCATGAACCGGAAAAGTACGATTTTGTGGCGTGTGGCCGTGCTGGGATTGATTGCCAGCCTGGTTCCGCTCGGAATCTATGCCCTCGAACGTTACAACCAGGTCGACACCGACCGGATGCTCGACGTGTCGGTATCCATCCGCACGATGTCCCACGTGACGGTCGACAAGTTCGGCGACTCGGTCTGGGATACCGGCAACGGTTCCGGTTTCCTGGTCTCGCGCCAGAACTGCGAGGTCTGGACCAACCATCACGTGATCGCCGACGCCGCGCTGATCGAAGTCTTCCCGAAAGGCTGGAATCGCGCCGGCGGCATTTCCGCCACCGTGGTCAACGCGACGCCGCGCACCGATGTCGCGATTCTCGAACTCGAGCACTGCGACGGCTTGCCGCAAGCCCGCCTCGGTAATTCCGATCTGGTGCAGCCGGGCGACGAAACCTTCGCCGTCGGCAACCCGCTCGGGCGCAACCCGGATTCGATCAGCCGCGGCATCATTTCGCATACCCAGCGTTATCGTGATGCCCCGTTGCCTTACCTGCAGACCGACGCGGCGATCAACCCCGGTAACTCCGGCGGTGCGCTGTTCGACCGCGAGGGCAACGTCATCGGCATGAACACGGCGATCGAAACCACCCGCTTCGGCTCCAACACCGGCGTCGGCTTCGCCGTGCCGATCAACCTCGTGCGCGAGGTCGTCGCCGAGCTGCGCGAAGGCCCGCCGAGCTGGGGCGACGCGGGATTCAATGACGTGGTCGCGTCGCTGTCGCCCGACGAGGCTGAAGTCTTCCACGTGCCCGACGGCCTTGCCGCGCTGATCATCACCGCTACCCCGGAAGACGGTCCCAGCGCGGGCAAGCTCGAGGCGCACGATGTGATCTACCGCATCAACGGCAACGGGATCGAAGACAAGAAGCAGGCGACGCGCATGATCGGCCAGCACAAGGTCGGCGAGGCGCTCGCGCTCGACGTGATTCGCGCCGGCGAGCAGCGCCGCGTCGAAATCGTGCTCGGCGAAGGTTGGAGCGCGAACGCGGTGCCGACGGCCGACCAGTACGACGGTTACCTCGGCATGACGCTCGAAATGTGGACCGACAAGGACGACGATCGCAACCGGTTCAAGCAACCGGTCATCACCCGCGTGCACAGCATGGGACCGGCGCACCGCGCGCACATCGCGAGCACGCAGAAAACCGTGTTCGTCAACGGCGGCTTCGCGATCCCGTACCTGCTCGACGTCAAGACCGTGACCGGCGTCGCCTACCAGGGCGAGTACCATCCGGTCGAAACGGTCGCCGAGGTCGAGAGTTTCGCCGCCCGCGCGTTTGCCGACGGCGAACCGTTGTTGCTCGAGATCGAGCTGTGGGCGCGCACCGACCCGCGCGACTATCGCGCCGACCTGATCCACGAGAGTACCGCCTTCTTCAAGCTGACGCCCGAACGCGCACTCGCCGGCAACGACGATTCCCGCTTCAAGGCGAAGCCGCTGAATCGCGTTTCGCGCGCGCCGTTCGCGATGCTGCGCACCGCTGTCCGCACGCGCTCGCCGCACGCCTGAGCGCGGCCTAGTCGACCGGCGCGCCGCCCTCGGCGCTGCGCCGCGCGATGAACGCGTCGAGCGCTTCGCGCCGCGCCGGATCCAGCGGTGGCGGTTCGAACTCCTGCAGAATCCGCTTCCAGATGCCGTTGGCGCGTTGCGTCGCGGTCAGGCCACCGTTTTCGGTCCACTGGCCGAAATTACTCCAGTCTGACACCAGCGGCTCGTAGAACGCGGTCTGGTAGCGCTGCATCGTGTGTTCGCAGCCGAAGAAGTGGCCGCCCGGGTCGACGCTCGCGATCGCGTCGAACGCGAGTTCGGAGTCGCCGCTCGCGAGCGGCGCGAAGATTTCGGCGAAGGTCTGCAGCATCTCGATGTCGAGGATGAATTTTTCCAGCGAGGCGGTCAGCCCGCCCTCGAGCCAGCCGGCGGCATGAATCATCATGTGCACGCCGCCGAGCACGCTGCCCCAGGCCGACATCAGGAATTCGTAGACCGCCTGTTCTTCGGGCGCGTTCGACGCGGTCGCGGCCGAACCGCGCCACGGCAGGCCGATGTGGCGCGCGAGCTGACCCGCGCCGAAGGCCGCGCGCACGAACTCGGGCGTGCCGAAGGCCGGCGAGCCGGATTTCATGTCGACGTTGGACGTGAACGAGCCGTACATGACCGGCACCCCGGGGCGCACGATTTGCGCCAGCGCGATGCCGGCGAGCGCCTCGGCGTGCTGCAGCACCAGCGCTCCCGGCATCGTCACCGGCGCCATCGCGCCGGCCAGCGTGAAGGGCGTGATCACCGACATCTGCCCGGCGCGGGCGAAGTCGATGATTCCCTGGCACATCGGCACGTCGAGCTGGCGCGGCGAGTTGGTGTTGATGACCGTGTAGCAGCTGGGCCTGGCTGCGAACTCGGACTCGTCGAGGCCGCGCGCGATACGCATCATCTCGAACGCGTCGGCGACCTGGCCGCTGCCGCGCGCGTAGACGAACGGCACCTTGCGGCTCAGGCTCAGCTGGCTGTCGGTGACGCGGTAATGGCGCAGGTGGACCGGCACGTCCTGCGACTCGACGTTGGGCGACTGCAGGTGGATGACGTCGAAATGTTCGGCCAGGCGAATGATGTTGCGCGTATCCTCGAGCGTGCCGGGGCGCTTGCCGCCATCGAGATCCGAAACGTGCGGCGCGCCGCCGACCGAAACGAAGGCGATGTGGTCGCCGCCGAGGGTCACGTCGACCTCGGGATCGGCGCCGTGCAACGTGAATTCGGCGGGCGCGCTGGCGAGCGCGTCGGCAACCAGGCCGCGATCGATCCGCACCATCTGGTCGCTTTCGTCCACGCTCGCGCCGGCCTCGCGGTAGAGCTTGCGCGCCTCGGCATTGAGCACGCGGATGCCGAGCTCCTCGTTTACCCGCAACGCGGTTTCGTGGATCGCCTCGATGCGGTCGTCGCTGAACGCCGTCTGGCGCCGCAGCGTATTTCTCAGGTGGCGATAATCGACCGCGCGTCGATGCGCGGTGTCGGCGACGCCGTGGTGGCGCCGGCTTTTCCGGCGGCGGCTCATGGCAACTGGTCTCCGTAGGTGTCGAGGATGTATTGCCGGAATTGTTCGGCCTCGGCCGGGCGCACGCGCTGGCCGGTGAAGCATTCGAAATAGGCCTCGGTCAGGCCGAGCCGGGTGGCGAGCGGTTCCTGCACCTCGAGCGCGTAGAAACCGATCTGCGCATAGTAGAGCACTCGCGCGCGCACCAGCGCGTCCGGCATCGGGAAGCCGAAGCGGGTAAAGAATGCGCGCAGCGCCTCGATGCGACGCTCGTCTTCGAGGTCGAGCAGCGCGCGGACCTGCGGCGACCGGCGCGACCATTCGCGAATCGCGAGGTCGAGCCGCGAATCGAAGCTCGCGCCGTCGATGCAGATCTCGAAGAAGCGAAAAATGCCGCCGGCGAGGCTGCGCGCATCGGCGACCGCGTCGGCGATCGCCGGCGTGTTCTTGCCTTGCCAGAATTCGACCAGCGCGTCGATCAACTCCTCGCGATTGGCGAAATGCCAGTAGAAGCTGCCGCGGGTCACGCCGAGTTCATCGGCGAGGCGGGTGATGCGGACCGCCTCGATGCCCTCGGCGACGAACAGCTCGAGCGCCTGTTGCAGCCAGTCGAGGCGCTGCAACTGTTTGCGCTCGGCTTCCGGGGCGCCGCGCGCGGCGACGCTCTGTAGCAATTCGGTATCCGACACCTTGTTGATCCATACATGTATGTATGGTGAAATATACACCCCTGTTTGGAGGATGCAAGGCCCGAATCATGACGAAATCCAAGGCAGCTTTGCGCGTGGTCGCGTTCGACCGGCTCGAGTTTGCGCCGCGCTTCGAGTACGGCGACGTGGCCGAGGTCGCCGGCATCTGCGGCAGCGACGACGGCACCGAGCTCGGCGTCGGCTGGGGCCGGCTGACGAACGCGCGGATCCCGTGGACGATCAGGTACGACGAGGTGCTGACCGTGTTCGACGGCACGCTGCGCGTGCACGCGAACGGCGAGGTCCACGAACTGAAGGCACGCGATTGCATCTGGCTGCCGGCCGGCACCGAGCTGGTTTACGAGGCCGAATCCGCGCTGATCCATTTCGCGATTCATCCGGCCGACTGGGCCGCGCGGGCATGAGCTTGCGACACGTTTCGCACCTGCCGGTCAACGACAATTCGAACGGCTGGAGCCGGATCCTGCCGCCGCGCACGCCGAAAGCGGCGCTCGCATCCGATGTCGAGGTCGACTGGATCGTCATCGGCGCGGGTTACGCCGGGCTCGCCGCGGCGCGGCGCCTCGCCGAGAATCGGCCCGGCGATACGATCGCGCTGATCGAGGCCGGCGAGGTCGGCGAGAATGCGTCCGGCCGCAACTCGGGTTTCGCGATCGACCTGCCGCACGTCGTCGGCAGCTCGAAGGACGAACTCGAGGGATCGCATCGCTACATGGCGCTCGCGCGCTTCGCCATCGATTACCACGAGAGCCGGATCGCGCGCCACGGCATCGACTGCGACTGGACGCAACCGGGCAAGTACCAGACCGCGGTTTCCGACAAGGGAGTGCGCGATTTTCTCGAACCCTTCGCGCGCGAGCTCGAGGCGCTCGACGAGCCCTATACCTGGATCGACAAGCCCGACCTCGACCGCCGCCTCGGCACCGCGCATTTCAAGGCCGCGGTCTACACTCCGGGCTGCCGGCTGCTGAACCCGGCGGCGCTGGTGCGGGGTCTTGCCGACAGCCTGCCGGAGAACGTGACGCTTTACGAGAACACCCCGGTGACCGGGCTCGAAACCGGTCGCGAGATTTGCGTGACCACGGCCGGCGGCGAGGTCCGCGGTTCGCAAATGATCCTCGGCGTCAACGCCTTTGCCGAACATTTCGGCTACTACATCCGCCAGCTGTTGCCGTTCGCCGCCAACGCCAGCCTGACGCGGCGGCTGACGCCGGCCGAGCGCGACGCGCTCGGCTGCGAAGACAACTGGGGCGTCACTCCGGCCAACGCGTTCGCGTCGATCACGATGCGCTTCACCAACGATCACCGCATCCTGATTCGCAACAACATCTACTACAACCCGAAGATGCGCGAGACCCAGGGCTTCGTCGCCGACATAGCCCGGCGGCACAAAAAGCTGTTCGACGAACGTTTTCCGATGCTGCCCGACGTCGAGATGGAATACACCTGGACCGGTTACATCTGCTTCTCGCAAAACGGCGCGCCCGGGTTCGGCCGGCTCGCCGACAACGTCTACAGCTCGGTCTGCCAGAACGCGATCGGCGTGACCAAGGGCACCGCCGGCGGCGTGCTCGCGGCCGACATGGCCTGCGGCGTCGACAACGAATTGATCGGCTACATGCTCGACCTCGGCCAGCCGAGCAAGTTGCCGCCACGCCCGCTGCTCGACATCGGCGTGCGCGCGCGCCTGGCCTGGGAGTTGTGGAACGCGCGCCGCGAAGTCTGAGGAGCTTTGACATCCCATTGCCCGCCGATATCATGAGGGCACAAAAACGGCGGTAAGCAAAAAAACAAGGGGGCAATCATGACCTGTTATCGACTCGCCTGTGCGCTGGCGATGGCAATGGCATTGGCGTCGGCGCAAGCACTCGCCGACCGACCGAAAGATCGCGTCACGATCGAAGATTTCGACTGTCCGGAAAACGGCCTGCACTGCGTCCGCGTGCGCGGGCACTCGCAGGGTAACCACGCGCTCGATTGCACCGTGATCCGGCCGTGGGAGAAGGCTCCGGATCCGGAGAAAATGCCGTACCCGGTCATTGCCTGGGCCAACGGCTGGGACCAGGGCAACGTCAACGGCCAGTGCACGACCAATGGATACCTTAAGGGACTCAAGCAATGGGCGCTCGACGGTCCGTTTATCGTCGTCGCGGCCAACCAGTGGTCGGTGCAGGAAAGCGACCTGCTTGCCTGCCTCGAGTCGACGCTAGCGAACGAGCCGGCCGCCAACCGTTACCTGACCGGCCTCGTCGGCCACAGTCAGGGCGGCGGCGCGGTGATCAAGGCCGGCGACGGATTGAAGGGCGGCGTCGAGATTACCGCGTCGATCGCGATGACGCCGTACGGACCCTCGTGGGTCGATTCGGGCCGGCAGGACGGGCAGGTGCTCTTTCTCGGTGGCAGCGACGATACGACCACGCCGCCGGCGTCGTTCGTGTCGGCGTGGGAACAGATCGAGGTAGCCGGGGGCGGCGTGTTCGCCGTGCTCGAGGGCGGCACGCACAACAGCGATGCCTGGGGTACATATCCCGGCGGTGGAACCATGTCCTGCGAGGATGCCGCGGGGGTCGATTTCGTCGGTTTCCAGGAAGTCGGCCGGCTCTGGTGGG
>JAHEKJ010000187.1 GCA_024638385.1 Gammaproteobacteria bacterium
GCGGTCATGTGCTCGGCGCTCGGCGGCGTGGTTTCGACGATCATCATGATGATCGCGACCGCGCCGATCGCCGACTGGGCGATCTCGGCCTTCGGCCCGCCCGAAATATTCGCGCTGGTATTCTTCGGCCTCGCGGTCGCGGCGTCGGTCGGCGCCAAGACCTTCTGGAAGGGCTGGCTGTCGATCCTGATCGGGCTGATGGTCGCGGTCGTCGGTCTCGACCCGGTCGGCGGTATCCCGCGCTACGATTTCGAGATGCCCTACCTGCTCGCCGGAATCCATTTCATCCCGACGATCCTCGGCTTCTTCGCGGTGTCGGAAATCTTCGTGCAGGCCGAGAAGAAGGTGCGCGGACGCTACGAGGCGCCCGAGCTCTCCGTCGATTTCCCGTCGCTCGCCGAACTGGTCGCGCACAAGGTCGCGGTGGTGCGCTCGATATTTATCGGTTTTTTCTGCGGCATCCTGCCCGGCATCGGCGCAACGCTGGCCGCGTTCATGGGTTACAACGAAGCCGTGCGCTGGTCGAAGACGCCGGAGGAATTCGGCAAGGGCAAGCTCGAGGGCGTGATCTCGTCCGAGACCGCCAACAACGCCGCGACCGGCGCGGCGATGATCCCGCTGCTCGCGCTGGGCCTGCCGGGCGGCGCGCTGACCGCGATGATGGTCGGCGTGTTCCAGATGCACGACATGCAGCCCGGACCGCTGGTGTTCCTGACCAGCGCCGACCTAGTCTGGGTCGTGTTCGCGGCGATGTTCTTCGCCAACTGCTCGATTCTGCTGATCGGCTTTCTCGAAACCAAGACGATCATCAACTTGCTGCGCATTCCGTTCCAGTTCCTTGCGCCGATGATCCTGCTGCTCGCGACGGTCGGCGCCTACGCGGTGCGAGGGCTCACGATCGACGTCATCGTCATGTTTCTCGCCGGCGTCGTCGGCTTCTTCCTGCGCCGCTCGGGCTACTCGATCGCCGGCATCGTGCTCGGCGTCATCCTCGGTTCGATCGGCGAGCAAACCTTCGCCCAGGCAATGCAGATGCTGCATTTCGAGTTCACCGGATTCTTCGACCGACCGATCGCGCTCGGCCTGCTGATCGCCGGCATCCTGACGCTCGGCGGCAGCATCTACGGCGCGTTCTTCAAGAAATCCAGAACGCAGCCAGTAACGATAGACTGAGCCCGCCCGCGAGCACGCCGGCGACGAGCCTTTTCCCGGTGACGAAGTACGCCGCGAAGGCGATCGCCACCGCGACGACTCGCGCCCACGGCGGCACCGCCGCGAGATCGCTTTCCGGCAGCAGGATCATGCGAAAGATCAATCCCGCGAGCATCGCGTAGGACACGCAGGTCACCCACTGGAACACGGGTCCGTTCGGATCGATCCGGCGCACGACGGCGACGCCGAGGCCGCGCCAGACGAAGGTCGCCGCGCCGCAGCCGAGCACGATCAGCCACAGCGCTTCAACCGGCATCCGATCGACCCCAGTAACGCCCGGCGGCGAAGCCGAGGCTGCCGCCGACGACGCCGGTGATCAGCAGGTCGACCGACGGAAACAGCGCATGCGCCGCCGGTACGATCGCGCAACCGAGCAGCAGCGAGACGCGCTCGGCGCGCCCCGGCACCGCCGACAGCACCAGCGCGAAGAACAGCGGGCTGGTGAAGATCAGTCCGAGCACCAGTGCGCGCGGCAATGCGACCGCGCCGTAGTAGCCGAGCAAGGTGCCGACGATCGCCGCGCTCAGGATCGACAGCGCGAAGGTCGTGTAATAGAGATGCCGCCAGTCCGGCGCGACCTGCGGGAATTCGCGCAGGCACATCGCCCAGGAATTGATCGACAGCAGCTGCGCGTCGAGCAGCAGCGCGCCGGTTCCGGCGCGGGGGCGCGCCAGCGCCGGGATGAACGACACGACCATCGGCAGGAAGCGCGCGTTGGCGAGCGAGCAGGCGAACAGGATCGCGAAGAAATGCTGGCCGGTCGCGGTCAGCTCGACCATCGCCAGCTGCCCGGGCAGGCCCCAGATCAGCAGGGTCGCGACCGCCGCCATGTCGGCGCCGAAGCCGGCGCCGCGCGCGAGCGAGCCGAAACCCATCATCGTGAACAATAGAATGAACGCCGGCAGCGACAGCGCGTCGAGCAAGGCCTTGCGGATCACGTCGCCGCGGCCGCCGACGACAGGCGCGTGTTCGGTCACAACACCAGCAGCCACGCGCTGACCGACAGCACCGCGAGCCCGGTCGACAGCAGCACCGCGCTCGCGGCGACGTCGACCGCGCGATCGTACATCGCCGCGAACAGGTAGGCGTTCAGTCCCGGCGCGACAGCGGACATCAAAACGATCGTCACCGTTGTCGACTCCGGCAGCCCGAGAAGCCGCGCCAGCAAAAGCGTGATTGCGGGCTGTACGATCAGGGTCAGCACCGACACCGTGCCGGCCTCGCCGAGCGAGCGCGACAGCTTGTAGCGCGTCAGCACGCCGCCGAGCGCGAACAGCGCCACCGGCAGCGACGCGCGCGCGAGCAGGTCGATCGCCGCGATCAGCGGCTGCGGCAACGGCAGTCCGGTGACGTTGACCGCGAGACCGAGACCGATACCGATCATGATGCTGTTGCGGAACATCGCCGCGACGACGATGCGCGTGGTCGCGGCGACGCCGCGGCCGTCGGCGCGCAGGTATTCCATCGCGGTGATGCCGAGCAGGTAGCAGATCGGCGCGTTGACCGCGACCAGCGCGAAGCCGGGCGCCATCCGCTCGAGGCCGGAGGCGCGCTCGACGATCGGCAGGCCCAGCAATACCAGGTTCGAGAACAGCGCGGCGAACGCGATCGCGACCGACTCGCCCGGGCGGCGCTTGAACGCCTTGCGCGCCACGATGTAGGCGATCACGAAACAGGCGATCGCGGCGCCGTAGTAGGCGACCAGGATGCGCCAGTCGAAGGCCGCGGCGAGATCCAGCGTCGAGGTCGCGCGGAACAGCAGGCACGGGATCGCGAACGTGATCGCGAAACGCATCAGGTGATCGATCGGCTCGGCCGCGACCAGCCGCGACCTGACCGCGGCGAAGCCCGCGCCGACGACGATGAACACCGGCGCGACGATATTCAGGATTTCCAACAGCACGATCTTTAGTTATTCAGCCCAAAAAATACTGCAGCAGGTACAGCGCCCCCATGCCGCCGAACACCGCGCCGAGCACGCTGTTCAGGCCGACGCCGATCGCGAACGCGACCAGCGCCGCGAGCAGGCGCGCCGGGTCCGGCTCGCCGCCGGTCGCGGCCGGCCAGACGACCAGCGGCGCGATCAGCCCCGGCATCACCGCGACCGCGACGTAGCGCAGGTGGCGCAATACCCAGTCCGGCAGCGGCCGTCCCCCGATGATGCCGATAAACGAGAAGCGGATCAGGTAGGTGCCGATACCGAGCCCGATGATAACAGTCCAGAGGCTGATTGGGTCGATCATGCCCGCCGCCGCTTGAGCCACAACTCGGTTTGCGCCCCGGCGGCCATCGCCAGCAGCGCGGCGACGATCAGCCACAGGTAGAACGGCATCCACGCGAGCGCAAGCGCCGCCGCGATCGACACGATGGCCGCGACCAGATGCGGCAGGCTGCGCATCATCGGCGCAAAGATCGAGATGAAGCAGATCGGGATCGCGAAGTCGAGCGAGAACTCCGGCGGAATCGCATTGCCGGCGAGCGCGCCGGCGAGCGTGCCGCCGATCCAGAACGGGAAGACCGAGCTGGCCGCGCCGACGATAAACGCAACTTTTTGCGCCACCGTGTAGCCGCCGTCGAAATCGAAGGCCTTGATCGAGACCGCGAACGACTGGTCGATGATGAAGTAGGCGGCGAAGGCGCGCGCGGGCAGCGACGCGCCGCCGATGTGCGGCACCAGCGCAGCCGAGTACATCGCCATGCGCAGATTGACCGCGAGCGCGGCGGCGATGACGATCAGCGTCGGCGCCTGCTCCTCGATCAGCGCGAGCGCGGTGAACTGCGCGGCGCCGGCGATCACGAGCACCGTCATCGTCATCGTTTCGACGACGTTCAGTCCCGCGTCGGTCGCGAGCGCGCCGAACAGCACGCCGAAGGGCGCGACCACGAGAATGAACGGGCTGCAGTCGCGAAAGCCGCGCCAGAACGCGGCCGCGGTCGTCGCCGGCGCCGCCCGGGCGACCGTCTTCAACCCGCCTTTCCGACATTGCGCGCGCGCTCGGCGTCGAGCAGCGCGCGCTTGCGCTCCAGCCCCCAGCGATAGCCGCCGAGTCCGCCGTCGCTGCGCAGGATGCGGTGGCACGGCACCAGCACCGCGATCCGGTTCTGCGCGCAGGCCGACGCCGCGGCGCGCACCGCGCGCGGCTTGCCGATCGCGCGCGCGACCTCGGTATAGCTCGCGACCTCGCCGTCGCCGAGCGACAGCAGGAATTCCCAGACCTTGACCTGGAACGCGGTGCCGCGCAGGTCGAGCGGCAAATCGGGCCGCGGCCGGCGGTTTTGCATATAGGC
>JAHEKJ010000188.1 GCA_024638385.1 Gammaproteobacteria bacterium
CGGCCGCCGTGTAGTCATCCGCTTCGATCAGGCGGCGGAAGATCGCGGACCCCGTGACGTTGCAGCGCTCACCGACATTGACGAACAGGTCGTCGGGACCGATGTTGAGCGGCTCGAGGCCAGCCACCCGGCATCGCACCGGTAGTTCGGGAAGTTTGCGCGGCGATCGGCCGGCAACGGCATCCCTGAGCGCCCGGATATGGTCGGGCGTTGTGCCGCAGCAGCCGCCAACCAGGTTGACGAAGCCGCTTGCGGCAAATTCTCCAACCACCGCGGCCATCGACTCGGGCGATTCGTCGTATTCACCGAACTCGTTGGGCAGGCCTGCGTTGGGATGCGCGCTGACCCGTGTGGCGGCGACTCGCGATAACTCAGAAACGTACGGGCGCAGGTCGCTCGCACCCAGTGCGCAGTTCAGGCCCACCATGAACGGGTCCGCATGCGCAATCGAAGTCCAGAAAGCCTCGGTTGTCTGGCCGGACAGCGTCCTGCCCGAAGCGTCGGTGATCGTGCCGGAAATCATCACCGGTAATGTCACACCTGTTGCTTTGAAACACTTCTTGATCGCGAAAATTGCCGCTTTCGCATTCAGCGTGTCGAAAATTGTCTCGACCATCAGGAAATCAGCGCCGCCCTCGATCAGGGCGGCTGCAGCTTCTGCGTAAGTTGCAGCAAGCTCTGCAAAGCGAATGTTGCGGTAACCGGGGTCGTTGACGTCGGGCGAGATCGATGCGGTGCGGTTCGTCGGGCCCAACACCCCGGCAACAAATCGCGGGCTGCCGGTGCGCGCCGCGTGCACATCGGCGCACTCGCGTGCCAGTCGCGCTGCGGACACATTCAGTTCGTGCACCAGTGACTCCATCCCGTAATCACTCATCGAAGGCGCGTTCGCATTGAACGTATTCGTTTCGATGATGTCGGCGCCCGCCTCAAGAAACTGGCGGTGGATATCCTGGATCACGTGCGGGCGCGATATTGTCAACAGGTCATTGTTGCCTTTAACGTCGTGCTCCCAGTCGCGAAAGCGCGCCCCGCGATACTCATCTTCGCCGAGGCCGAAGCCCTGGATCATGGTGCCCATCGCTCCGTCCAGCAGCAGGATGCGGCTGTCCAATGATTCGAAAAGGGCTTTGATGCGTGTGTCCCGGTCCATCGGATTCCTCAGGCGGCCGCCCGGCTCGAGCGCACGCCAAGCGCATGGCAGATCGCGTACGTCAGCTCGGATCGATTAAGTGTGTAGAAGTGGAATTCGCTGATACCCTCGGCCTGCAATGCACGCACCTGCTCGATTGCGACGCTGGCCGCGATCATCTGGCGCGTCTGCGCGTCATCCTCGAGACCGAGGAAACGCTCGTGCAACCAGGCAGGAACGCTGGCGCCACATTGGTCGGCGAATCGTTCCAGCTGCGGGAAACGCGTAATCGGCAATATCCCGGGAACAATGGTCGACTCAATCCCCGCTGCAGCGGCGAGGTCGCGAAAGCGCAGGAATACGCCGACATCAAAGAAGAACTGCGTGATCGCGCGCGACGCGCCCGCATCCAGTTTGCGCTTGAGGTTGTCGAGATCGAATAGTGGATTCGGCGCTTCGGGATGGACTTCCGGGTAGGCGGCCACCGAAATATCGAAATCAGCGACCTTGCGAAGGCCGGCGACGAGATCGGCCGCGTAGGCATAACCTCCTGGATGCGGTGCGTAAGCGTCAGCGTCTCGTGGCGGATCGCCGCGCAACGCAACCAGGTGACGAACTCCCATGTCCCAGTACGTCCGCGCGATTTCGTCGATCTCGCCCCGACTTGCGCCGATGCAGGTCAGGTGTGGCGCCGCCGTCAGGTCGGTCTCATTAATAATGCGTGCAACCGCGTTATGCGTCCGCTCGCGCGTAGAACCGTCGGCACCGTAGGTCACCGACACGAAACGTGGCCGTAACCCCGCCAATCGCTCGATCGATTGCCATAGCGTCGCGTCCATTTCCGGCGAGTGCGGTGGGAAAAACTCAAACGACACGTCGACGTTGTTCGTTCTGCTGTCCATATCGAAGTCCCTTGTCAGGCAGCGGCCTGCTGATCCGCCAACGTGGCAACTGCCAGCAACCAGCGCGCGTCATGGCTCGGAATCCGACGTGGCGGCGCCAGCCGCAGGTCGACCAGCCGGCACCACTCGGCAAAGTGCCGTTCGAGCGATGCAACGCCACCGCGATCCGTCTGCGCGAGCAGTAACAGGCGGCCGCCCGGCCGCAGGATGCGACGCGCCTCTGCGAGGGCAACCATGGGTCGCGTTGCGTCGCCAAGCACGTCGTCGAGGATCACCGTATCGAACTCGCCGTCTGCAAATGGCAGTTCGTACATATCGCCTTTGCGCAGGCTGCAGTTCTCGACGCCGGCCAGGAGCAGCTCCGCACGGGCGAGCTGCCGCGCGTCGGCATCGATGTCAACACCGACGGCGCGTTGCGCCCGCGAACCCAGCAGCTTGAGCACACGGCCCTGCCCGCTACCGATATCGATCAGATCACCAAGCGGCATCGCAACGGTCAGTTCGATCAGCGCGCGGTGCAATCGCCGGGCCGCGTCGTCGGCCTGTTCGGGGACCGCAATACCGCGATCGGCACGGACCCGGCAGAGTTTGTCGAAATCCTGCTCGAACGCGGGCTCGTCGCTTGGCAAGAGCGCGAACAGGCGACGCCGCCGCGTCGCCTGTTCGCTACCGAGGGGTACCCGGTAGTAAACGAAATGGCCGTCCCGAAATCGTTCCAGCAACCCGGCGTCGCAGAGCTGCTTCAGATGTTGCGAAACCCGGGGCTGGCTCTGCGCCATGACCTGGGTTAGCTCGGTAACCGTACATTCGCCACGAACGCACAGGGCCAGCAGCCGCAGCCGGACCGGGTCTGCCAGCGCTTTGAGGTGGACAAGCAGCTGTTCCGTCGAGTTTTGCATAATATAAATATATAAATATTTCTTTATATTTAACGTCAAATAGCTTAGCACACGGCTGCGAATGGCAACAGTGGGCGGCGGTTAAGGACGCTGCCAGGCGGTTTCGGCGGGGGCGGTGTTGTAGGGATCGGTGACGGTGACTTGCTCGAGCTCAAGGTCGAGCGGCTGGACCTCCCCCATCCAAACGTTGTGGCCGAGCGGATCGGTCAGGACGCGCGGCGGTGGTCGCTGCAGGCGCACCGCGTCATCGGCGTTGTCGGGGCTTTCATCGCTCATCAGGATTGACTCGAGTCAGTGTCCAGAGCGCCTACCGTAATGGTTCTTTACATAATGAAATGTGACGCCGGTCAAATTTCTGCGCCCCGGCCGTCAGCCGGAATGCGAGCGCAGCTTGTCCTTGAGGATCGCGTTGACCTGGCCCGGGTTGGCCTTGCCGCCGGTCTCTTTCATGACCTGGCCGACGAAGAAGCCGATCAGCTTGTCCTTGCCGGCCTTGTACTCGGCAACCTGGGAGGGATTGGCGGCAATCACCTGGTCGACGATATCCTCGATCGCGCCCGTGTCGGTAATCTGTTTCAGACCCTTCGATTCGATGATTTCGTCAGCCGTGCCCTCGCCCGCCCACATCGCGTCGAAGACTTCCTTGGCAATCTTGCCCGAGATCGTGTTGTCCTCGATCCGATCGAGCAGGCCCGCCAGGTCTTTCGCAGACACCGGGCTCTTTTCGATGTCGAGGCCATCGCGATTGAGCGCGCCGGATAAATGGCCGATCACCCAATTGGCAGCAGCCTGCCCCTTGCTCTGCGTCGCGCCCGCCACGGCCTCGAAGTAGTCGGCCGTTGCACGGGAGAGGGTCAGTATCGACGCGTCGTCTTCGCGAAGACCATAGTCGCTGACGAAACGCTGCTTCTTCGCATCCGGAAGTTCCGGCAGCGTCTCGCGCACCTTATCTATAAAGGCAGCGTTGATCTCGATCGGCAGCAGGTCCGGATCGGGGAAATAACGGTAGTCGTTCGCCTCTTCCTTGGAGCGCATCGAGCGCGTCTCATCCTTGACCGAATCATAAAGCCGCGTCTCCTGCACGACCTCGCCGCCGTCCTCGATGACATCAATTTGCCGCTCGATCTCGATGTTAATCGCCCGTTCGACGAAGCGGAACGAATTGAGATTCTTGAGTTCGGCGCGCGTGCCGAGCTCTTGCTGGCCGCGCGGCCGGACCGAGACGTTCGCATCGCAGCGGAACGATCCTTCCTGCATGTTGCCATCGGAGATCTCGAGGTAACGCACGATCGTGTGAATTTTGCGCATGTACTCGACGGCTTCTTTCGCCGAACGCATATCGGGTTCGGAGACGATTTCGAGAAGCGGCGTACCGGCGCGGTTCAGGTCGATGCCGGACGCGTTGCCGAAACCCTCGTGTACCGACTTGCCAGCGTCCTCTTCGAGATGCGCGCGCGTAATGCCAATGCGCTTGGCATTGCCGTCGGCGTCGTTAATAAAAAGCTCGCCGTGCTCGACGATCGGCAACTCGTACTGGCTGATCTGGTAACCCTT
>JAHEKJ010000189.1 GCA_024638385.1 Gammaproteobacteria bacterium
CCGTCCTGCCCGGTTACACCGGTAATCAAGGCAACTTTCTTAGTCTCTTTCATCACATTCCTCTGGAAATACACCTATGCCGACATTAGAAACAAGATCCAAATGCACTTTCTCGTAGTTATCAGATTTAAAGAAATTTTTACATTCTGTGTAACACAAAAGATAAACTAACAGGAAAATGAACTTTTCAGCGCCCTATTCCTCGATAAGCTATATCCTGTTTCAGAATTTCCTCACCTTCGAGACAGTTTCTTCCATCGACAATTACTTCGACACCAGAATTGGATAACTCGATTCGGCTCAGTTGCTCGATCAGGTCACTATGTTCAGTCACGATGACGATGGCCTTTGCTTCCTGGATACATTCATCAACAGAGCCTACAGTATTCTGACTAGTAACCCAGCTATCGAAAACGCTTATTTCTGCACCCTTCTTGTCGAGAATATCTCGCAGCTTGAAAAACGGTGATTCACGCAAGTCATCTACGTTTCGTTTATAGGCAGTACCTAGTATCGCAATCCGGGTACCCTTAATTGGGTAACCTCGTTCGTTGAGTAAATCCTGCAATACCGACACTGTATACTCAGGCATGCCATTATTAATGGTTCGCGCCAGTTGAATCATTTCGGGAAAATAACCCGCTCGCTTCGAAGCCGCCTTCAACCATTCCGGATCGACCGCAATACAGTGACCACCAACTCCGGCTCCCGGGTAGAACGGTCCCTTGCCGAACGGTTTGGTCGCCATGCCGTCGATGATGTCGACGACGTCGAGTTCGAGCACGTCGCTAATCTTGGCGAGTTCGTTGACGAAGGCGATGTTGACGTCGCGCACGGTATTCTCCATCGCCTTGACCGCCTCGGCGTCGCGGATCGAGCGCATCTTGGTGACGCTGCCGAGCGGAACCTGCGAAATGTGCAGGCCCTCGGCGGTTTCGCGGAACTTCGGTCGCAGACTCTGCTTGACCTCGCGCACATCGAGAATGTCGCCGCCGAGGATCGACGCGTAAAACTCGGCGGCGATGTCGATGCCAGCGCCCGGCAGCGCGCCGAGCACGCGCGGGATATTGCCCGAATGCCAGAACGGGTCGCCCGGGTTAATGCGTTCGGGGCAATGCGCGAGGTGAAAGTCCGCGCCTGGTTCCAGCCCCGAAAACTCGCGTAACAGCGGCGCCACAACCTGCTCGCAAGTGCCCGGGAATACGGTCGACTCGATCACGATGAGGTCGCCCGATTTCAAATGCGGCCCAATCGTCCGGCATGCGCCCTCGAGCGGGCCGAGGTCTGGGTCATTGTCTGCGTCGACCGGCGTCGGCACGCAAACCAGGAAAACGTTGCAATCGGCGATGCGCGCTGCGTCGCTGGTCGCCGCCAGATTGCCGGTCTCGAGCGCGTCGGCAACCATCTTCTCGACCGCCGCATCGCGGATGTGGCATTTGCCCGCGCCCAGCGACGCGACGACACGCTCGCTCGAATCGAGGCCGACGACCGGGTAGCCGCGGCGCGCGCACAACGCGGCGAGCGGCAGGCCGACGTAACCGAGCCCGATCACGGCGATCTTGCGGTCAGGCAGCGCCATTTTCAGTCGATCGAACAATATAGTCGTAAACCAGCCCGGTGCATTCGTCGAGATGGCTCTCGGTGTCGACCGTCAGGTTGGCGAACTCGGGTTCCTCGTACGGCGAGCTGATGCCGGTGAAGTCCGGGATCTCGCCGGCCCGCGCGCGCTTGTACAGCCCCTTGACGTCGCGATCCTCGCAAACCTCGAGGCTGCAGCGGCAGTAGATCTCGTGGAAATCGGCGCCGGCAATCTTGCGCACGTTATCGCGGTCGGCGCGAAACGGCGAGATGAACGCGGTCAGCACGACGATGCCGGCCTCGACGTAGAGCATCGCCATGTGGCCGATGCGGCGGATGTTTTCCTTGCGGTCTTCCTCGGAGAAGCCGAGATCGGCGCACAGCCCGTGGCGCACGTTGTCGCCGTCGAGCACGAAGGTGCGAAAGCCCTGCTGGTGCAGCTTTTCCTCGACGGTGTGCGCGAGCGTCGACTTGCCGGCGCCCGACAGCCCGGTGAACCAGAACAGGCCGCCGCGGTGGCCGTTTTGCGACTCGCGGCGCGCGCGGGTGACCGTGGCGTTGTGCCAGACGACGTTGCTGCTCTTCTCGTGCTCAGTCATGCGGCGTCGCCAAATTGCTTGTTGAAACGATCGACGAACTCGGGCAGCGCGTCGGCGGCAAGCCGGTTGATGCCGGCCGCGGCCTTGCGCCCGCCGCCCGACGGGAATTGCCGGCACAGTTCGTCGGCGCCGTGTTTGCGACTGTAGGGCGCGCGCACGCTGACGCGGTGGAAGCCGTCGCCCATGTCGACCAGCAGCGCATGCGCGCGGTCTGGGTCGCGCTTGGCGAGGTCGTTGCCCATGACGCCGACGATGCGCCGCGCCCAGGGTTCGTTCGGCAACAGATACACCGCGCCGGCCGCCGATTCCGCATCGACGCCGACGCCCTCCGCGCGCGCGAAATCGTCTTCGTACTGCGCGCGCAGCGCGGCATAGCCGTCGTCGCGCGCGGCGAACTCGAGCGGGTCGGCATAGGGCGCGACGCGCCGGTACAGGTCCGCCGGGTGGAACAGCAAATCGTCGAGATCGAAGCCATAGCCGTTGTAGTTTAGACAAACGCCGAGTTGTTGCAGGCGATCGAGCGTATCGCCATCGAAGCCGAGCGAGTCGCCGAGCGCGCGCGCCGGCGCGTCGAAGTTGTCGCCGAAGGCGCCGACCACGGCCCAGGGCGCGGCGGCGCCGTCGAGCACGCGGTCGACGATCAGGCTGGTGCAGGTATCGCCGGCGGTATCGATATGGGCCTCCAACGCGTCGTGGGCGGGAATATCGCCGGCGTAGTGGTGATCGGCGTAGAACACGCGTGCGCCAGCTTCCAGCGCAGCGACGAGCGCGTCGCGGTTGCTGTCGAGCGACACGTCGAGCACGGTGATCGCGTCGCCCGGCGCGGCGTCGACCCGCCGCAGCAGATCGATCTCGCGCTTGAGCCCGGTCACGAGTTCGGCGTCGCGCGGTTCGGCGAGGCGCAGCTGCATGAGTGCGCAGATGCCGTCGGCATCGCCATTGAAGACGTCGTAGCTGGCCACGATTTTCCGGCCTCGATATTACTGGATCCCGCGGTCGAGCCGCGGGATGACAGGTTTCATCAGAATTACCGGCCTGTCAGAACGGGATGTCGTCGAAACCGTCGTCGAGCGGCGCGGTCTCGGGCTGCTTCGGTTTCGACTGCGGCTGCCCGCCGGACTCCATCGGCGCGCCGCCGCCGGCGCCGGCGCCCTGGCGCCCGCCGAGCATCTGCATCTCGTTGGCGACGATTTCGGTGGAATAACGGTCGTTGCCGCTCTGGTCCTGCCACTTGCGCGTCTGGATGCGCCCCTCGAAGTACGCCTGCGAGCCCTTCTTCAGGTACTGCTGCGCGATCTCGGCGAGCTTGCCGAACATCACGATGCGGTGCCACTCGGTGCGCTCCTGCATTTCGCCGGTCTGGCGGTCCTTCCAGCTCTCGTTGGTCGCGACGCTCAGATTAGCGACCGCGCTGCCGCTCGAGGTATACCGGACTTCGGGATCCTGCCCCAAAGTGCCGACTATGATTGCCTTGTTGATGCCTCTCGCCATGCCTCGCTCCGAATTTACCCAAAAGGTCGCTCAAAAACGGGTATTTTACTTGCCTGCCCGCGATTAAGCGAGTGCGATTTATCACCCGTCGCCCTTCGCGTCGCGCGCGCCGAGCATCTGCATTTCGCTGGCGACGATCTTGGTCGTATAGCGGTCGATGCCGGCCTTGTCCTGCCACTTGCTGGTCTGCAAGCGCCCCTCGAAATAGGCTTGCTCGCCCTTCTTCAGGTACTTCGACGCGATCTCGCCGAGCTTGCCGAAGATCACGATCCGGTGCCACTCGGTGCGTTCCTGGGTCTCGCCGGTCTGCCGGTCTTTCCAGGATTCGTTGGTCGCGACGCTCAGGTTTACGACGGCCTTGCCGTTCGCCGCGTAGCGCACGTCGGGGTCGCTGCCGAGCCGGCCGACGATGACTGCCTTGTTGATGCCTCTGCCCATGATTCGCTCCTTGTCATGATTGCTTGCCTGTCCGTGGTCGGCGTCCCTGCCGAACGTTCATCCCTGGCGACTCGTCACTTCACAAGGATATCGGCCTTGTTCCGCTCGTAAGTCGATTCGCCGATGCCGCGCACGAAGACGATTTCGTCGGCGGCCGAGAATTCGCCGTAGGCTTCGCGGTAGTCGACGATGGCCTGCGCCTTGGCGAGGCCGACGCCGTGCAGGGCTTCGGCGATCTCCGACGCGCTGGCGGTATTGATGTTGACCGGCGCGGCGAGGCTGGCGGTAGCGAGGAAATAGGCAGCGAGCGCTGCGAGAATAGTCGTGCTTTTCATGGTTACTCCTTTAACGGTTCATGTTCCGTATGAAC
>JAHEKJ010000190.1 GCA_024638385.1 Gammaproteobacteria bacterium
CTTGGCGATGCAGTTCATCGCGCGGTTGAAGGCGCGCTCGATCGTCTTGAAGCGCTGGGCGGCTTCCTCCGGATCGGGCCCGGTATCATCGACGTCGCCGTCGTCGTCGTCGCTCGATTGCGCCGACGCCGGCAGCGGGATACTGTTCGGGTCTTCCTCGGGGTCGACGAAGCCGACGATGAGGTCGGACAGCTTGGCCTCGTCCTCGCAGACCTCGTGGTAGCGCTCGAGGATCAGGCGCATCGTGTCGGGATAGCGCGCGAGCGAACTTATCGCCTGGTTGAGGCCGTTCTCGATGCGGCGGGCGATCTTGATTTCGCCCTCGCGGGTCAGCAACTCGACCGTGCCCATCTCGCGCATGTACATGCGCACCGGGTCGGTGGTGCGGCCGAACTCGCTGTCGAGCGACGCCAGCGCGGCCGCGGCCTCTTCGGCGGCGTCCTCGTCGGGCTCGGTTTCGGTGTCGCTCAGGATGTCGTCATTGTCGGTCGGCGCCGATTCGTGAACCTTGATCCCCATGTCGTTGATCATGCGGATGATGTCCTCGATCTGCTCCGGCTCGACGATACCGTCCGGCAGGTGGTCGTTGACTTCCGTGTAGGTCAGGAAACCCTGTTCCTTGCCTTTGGCGATAAGCTCTTTCAGCCGGGATTGCTGGTCTTGATCCATGGATGTTGGTGCTCTGGGAAAGATTGCGCGTAACGGGTCAGTATATAAGACTTTTTTTTGTTTTTCCAAGTTCCGCCTGTGCTCAGGCCTGTTTCGTGAACAATTTTTTGTGTTCGAGCTTTTCCTCGTCGGACAGCGGCTCGCCGGACTGCAGCTTGCCGATCAAAAGCTTCTGACGGTGCTTTATATACTGATTGCGCAGGCGTTGTAAACAGTCGGCGAACATCCGCTCGAGGCTGGCCTCGTCGTCGACCTGCGGCTCCATCGCGGCGAGCTTGTAGAGGTGACCCTCGTGCTCGTCGTCGCGGAAGCGGTCGAGCAGCGCCGCGGTGCCGATTTCGGGCTCGTCGTGGACGATATCGAGGATCCTGAGCAGCAACTCGACGCCGGGGATGCCGCCGTCGGCGAATTCGTGCGGAATCGCCGTTTCGCGGCCGAGGGCGGGATGCTTGAGGAGCAGGTTGATCGCGAGCCGCGTCGGTGTCCAGTGGTGCTCGGGCTGGTGCGGGCGGGCCTGCTCGCGCACCGGCTCGGCGCCGAGCAGGCGCAGCATGCGGCCGTCGACACGCTGGCCCAGGCGCTGCTCGACTTCGGCGAGAATCTGGTCCTTGAGGCTTTGCAGCGGAATCTGGCCAAAGTAGGGGCGCAGCCGGTCGAGCAGCTGCGCGCGGCCCTCGATGGTCTTGACGTTGCATTCGGCGGTCAGCCGCGCAAACAGGAACTCGGTCAGGGTCGACGCCGCGTCGGCCAGCGACTCGAAGGCTTGCTTGCCGTGCTCGCCGACGTAGGAATCGGGGTCCTGACCCTCGGGCAGGAACAAAAAACGCGCGAGCCGGCCTTCCTTGAGCGACGGCAGGCAGGCTTCGAGCGCCCGCCAGGCGGCCTTTTCACCGGCGGCGTCGCCGTCGAAGCAGAATACCAGCGTCTTGCAGACGCGGAACAGGGTTTCGACCTGGCGGTTGTTGATCGCGGTGCCGAGCGTCGCGACTGCGGTTTCGACGCCGTGCTCGGCGAGCGCGACGACGTCCATGTAACCCTCGGTAACGTAGATGCGCTCGATGCTCGCCACCGCCTGCTTCATCTCGTAGAGGCCGTAGATTTCCTCGCCCTTGTGAAACAGCGGCGACTCCGGCGAATTCAGGTACTTCGGGTTGTCTTCGGGGTCGATCACGCGCCCGCCGAATGCGATCGTGCGCCCGCGGCGGTCGCGGATCGGAAACATCAGGCGGTGGCGAAAGCGGTCGTAGGGCTTGCCGGACTCTTTCGCCACCAGCATGCCGCTCTCGAGCAGCAGCTTTGCGTTGCCTTCGAGGCTGTTCCAGCCCTGCGGGGCATAGCCGAGACCGAAAGTTTTCGCGGTACGGCCGCCGATGCCGCGGCCCTTGAGGTATTCGACCGCGAGTTCGCTTTTCTTGAGCTCGGCCTGGTAGAACCCCGCGCAGCGCTCGAGCAGCGTGTACATCTCGTCGATCCCGTCGGGCTTGATCCGCGCCGGCGCGCTGCCCTGCTCGTAGGGCACCTCGAGGCCGAGCGATTGCGCCAGGTGTTCGATCGCCTCGACGAACTCCATGTGGTCGTAGTCCATCAGGAAGCCGACCGCGTTGCCGGATTTCTGGCAGCCGAAGCAGTGGTAGAACTGTTTGCTGGAGCTGACCGAGAACGACGGCGTCTTCTCGCCGTGGAACGGGCAGCAGGCCCAGTAATCGCGGCCTTTCTTCTTCAGCGGCACGCGGCTGTCGATGACCTCGACGATATCGATGCGGTTGAGCAGGGTGTCGATGAACGCGCGCGGGATCAAGCGGCGGGTCCCGAGGCGCTACGCGGCGTCACTTTGCAGGGTTACAAGCAGGGCATCGAACTCGGCCGCCTTCGGCTTCACTAACCAGAACTTGCGCTTGAAGTGGTTGAAATTGTCGAGGATGTAGCGGCCCCAGTCGCTGCCGGTCTCGCGCACGTACTCGGCGATCGCGCCCTCGAGGTAGGAGCGGTGGCTTTCCATCGACTCGTCGACAATGCGGTGGATGTCGATCAGCTCCTTGTTGATGCGGTCGAAGAAGTTGCGGTCGAGGTCGAGCACGTAGGCGATGCCCCCGGTCATGCCGGCGCCGAAGTTGACGCCGGTGTTGCCTAGCACGGTGACGATGCCGCCGGTCATGTACTCGCAGCCATGGTCGCCGACGCCCTCGACCATCGCGTGCGCGCCCGAGTTGCGCACCGCGAAGCGCTCGCCGGCGAGTCCCGCGGCCATCAGCTTGCCGCCGGTCGCGCCGTACAGGCAGGTGTTGCCGATGATAGCGGCTTCCTGCGAGTTGAACGCGCTGGCGGCGGGCGGTTTGATCACGATCTTGCCGCCGGCCATGCCCTTGCCGACGTAGTCGTTGGCGTCGCCCTCGAGATAGAGGTGCAGGCCGCCGGCGTTCCAGACGCCGAAGCTCTGCCCGGCGGTGCCGGTCAGGCGCAGCGTGATCGGGTGTTCGGCCATGCCGTGGTTGCCGTGTACGCGCGCGATCTCGCCGGACAGTCGCGCGCCGATCGAACGTTGCGTGTTGTTGACCAGGTAGTCGAATTCGCCGCCGGTCGAGGCCTTGATCGCGTCGAGGCAATCGGCGACCATCTTCTCGGCGAGCTCGCCCTTGTCCCAGGGCGCGTTGCGCGGCTCGGTGCAAAACTGCGGCAGTGCCGGGTCGACGCCGCCGTCGGACAGCAGCGGCGCGAGGTTCAGTTTCTTTTGCGCCGGCGTCAGCCCTTCGACGACCTCGAGCAGATCGGTGCGGCCGATCAGGTCCTCGAGTTTGCGCACGCCGAGTTCGGCGAGGATTTCGCGGGTCTCGCGGGCGACGAAGCGGAAGTAGTTCTTGACCTTTTCGACCGTGCCGGTGAAGTGCAGCTCGCGCAGCGTCTCGTTTTGCGTCGCGACGCCGGTGGCGCAGTTGTTCAGGTGGCAGATGCGCAGGTACTTGCAGCCCATCGCGATCATCGGCGCGGTGCCGAAGCCGAAGCTTTCGGCGCCGAGGATCGCGGCCTTGACGACGTCGAGGCCGGTCTTGAGGCCGCCGTCGGTCTGCACCCGGACCTTGCTGCGCAGGCCGTTGGCGCGCAGCACCTGGTGGGTTTCGGACATGCCGAGTTCCCACGGGCTGCCGGCGTACTTGACCGAGGTCAGCGGGCTCGCGCCGGTGCCGCCGTCGTAGCCCGAGATCGTGATCAGGTCGGCGTAGGCCTTGGCGACGCCGGCGGCGACCGTGCCGACGCCGGCCTCGGCGACCAGCTTGACCGACACCAGCGCTTGCGGGTTGACCTGCTTGAGGTCGAAGATCAGCTGCGCGAGGTCCTCGATCGAGTAGATGTCGTGGTGCGGCGGCGGCGAGATCAGCGTGACGCCGGGCTCGGAATGGCGCAGCCGCGCGATCAGCGCGTTGACCTTGTTGCCGGGCAGTTGCCCGCCCTCGCCGGGCTTGGCGCCCTGCGCGATCTTGATCTGCAGCACCTCGGCGTTGACGAGGTATTCCGGGGTCACGCCGAAACGGCCCGACGCGACCTGCTTGATCTTCGACACCTTGTCGTTGTGGTAGCGCGCCGGATCCTCGCCGCCCTCGCCCGAGTTCGAGCGCCCGCCGAGCTGGTTCATCGCCTGCGCAAGCGTTTCGTGCGCCTCGGGCGACAACGCGCCGAGCGACATGCCGGCCGAATCGAAGCGCATCAGGATGTCTTCCTCGGGTTCGACCTCGTCGACGGGGATCGGCGTTCGCGATTTGAGTCGGAGCAGGTCGCGCAGCGTCATCGGC
>JAHEKJ010000191.1 GCA_024638385.1 Gammaproteobacteria bacterium
TCTCCGAGGGCGACACCTGCAAGACCACCGGCCGCATCCTCGAGGTGCCGGTCGGCGAGCAGCTGCTCGGCCGGGTCGTCAATTCGCTCGGCGAGCCGATCGACGGCAAGGGCGAGATCAACTCCAAGCAGTTCGAACCGATCGAAAAGGTCGCGCCGGGCGTCATCGCGCGCCAGTCGGTGTCGCAGCCGGTGCAGACCGGCCTGAAGTCGATCGACTCGATGGTGCCGATCGGCCGCGGCCAGCGCGAGCTGATCATCGGCGACCGCCAGACCGGCAAGTCCGCGGTCGCGATCGACGCGATCATCAATCAGAAGGGCACCGGCATCAAGTGCATCTACGTCGGTGTCGGCCAGAAGGCGTCGACCATCGCCAACGTCGTGCGCAAGCTCGAGGAATACGACGCGATGGAGCACACCATCGTGGTCGCCGCCAACGCGTCGGACTCGGCCGCGCTGCAGTTCATCGCGCCTTACTCCGGCTGCACGATGGGCGAATTCTTCCGCGATCGCGGCGAGGACGCGCTGATCATCTACGACGACCTGACCAAGCAGGCCTGGGCCTATCGCCAGGTGTCGCTGCTGCTGCGCCGCCCGCCGGGCCGCGAAGCCTACCCGGGCGACGTCTTCTACCTGCACTCGCGCCTGCTCGAGCGCGCCGCGCGGATCAATGCCGACTACGTCGAGAAAATCTCCGGCGGCAAGGTCAAGGGCAAGACCGGCTCGCTGACCGCGCTGCCGATCATCGAGACCCAGGGCGGCGACGTGTCGGCCTTCGTGCCGACCAACGTGATCTCGATCACCGACGGCCAGATCTTCCTCGAGTCGGACCTGTTCAACGCCGGTATCCGGCCGGCAATCAACGCCGGCCTGTCGGTATCGCGCGTCGGTGGCGCGGCGCAGACGCCGATCATCAAGAAGCTCGGCGGCGGCGTGCGCCTGGCACTCGCGCAGTACCGCGAGCTCGCGGCCTTCTCGCAGTTCGCCTCCGATCTCGACGAGGCCACCCGCAACCAGCTCGAGCGCGGCCAGCGCGTCACCGAGCTGATGAAGCAGCGCCAGTATTCGCCGCTGTCGGTGGCCGAGATGGCGATCTCGCTGTTCGCCGCCAACGAGGGTTACCTCGACGATGTCGACGTCAAGAAGATCGTCGAGTTCGAGGACGCGCTGCACGCCCACGTCAAGTCGAACTTCCAGGACCTGCTCGACAAGATCAACGGGAACCCGGAATACAACGACGAGGTCGCCGAATCGATCAAGAAGGCGATCGAAGACTTCAAGGCCAACGGCGTCTACTAGGAGAGCGAATCATGGCCGGCGGCAAGGAAATCAAGACCAAGATTGCGAGTGTCAAGAACACGCAGAAGATCACCGCGGCGATGGAAATGGTCGCGGCGAGCAAGATGCGCAAGGCGCAGGACCAGATGTACGCGACGCGCCCGTACTCCAACCGGATCGCGACCGTGGTCCACCATGTCGCGAGCGCCAATCCCGAGTACAAGCATCCGTTCCTGATCGAGCGCGAGATCAAGCGCGCCGGGGTCATCGTGATCTCGACCGATCGCGGGCTCTGCGGTGGCCTCAACACCAACCTGTTCAAGGAGGGGTTGAACCTGCTCGGCGATCTGGACTCGAAGGGCATCGGCATCGAAGTCGTGACCTTCGGCAACAAGGCGCTCGGTTACTTCAAGCGTATCGGCGCCAGGATCGTCGCCGAGACCAGCCACATCGGCGACAGCCCGGAGATCTCCAAGATCATCGGCCCGGTGCAGGTTTTGCTGCAGAAGTACGAGCAGGGCGAGATCGATATCATCTACCTGTTGCACAACGAGTTCGTCAACACGATGACGCAGAAACCGACCAGCGTCCGGTTGGTGCCTGTCGAGCCGGCCGACGACGACGAGCTCAAGCATCACTGGGACTACATCTACGAGCCCGATTCGAAAGAAGTGCTCGACAACGTGCTCGAGCGTTACATCGAGTCGCTGGTCTATCAGGGCGTGGTCGAGAACGTGGCCTGCGAGATGGCGGCGCGGATGATCGCGATGAAGAACGCCACCGAGAACGCCGGCTCGATGATCGACGAGCTCCAGCTTATATACAACCGCGAACGCCAGGCTTCGATTACGCAGGAAATCAGCGAAATCGTCGGCGGCGCGGCAGCCGTTTGAACAGTTTGAACAGATTGAGATAGCACAGAGGATTCACAGATGAGCACAGGTAACATCGTGGAAGTAATCGGCGCGGTCGTCGACGTGGAGTTTCCCCGCGACGCCGTTCCGAAAGTGTACGAGGCGTTGCTCGTGCCCGAGAAGGAAGGGTTAACGCTCGAGGTTCAGCAGCAGCTCGGCGACGGCGTCGTGCGCACCATCGCGATGGGTTCGTCCGAGGGCCTGCGCCGCGGTCTCGAGGTCGAAAATACCGGGTCGCCGATCACCGTGCCGGTGGGGCAAAAGACCCTCGGCCGCATCATGGACGTGCTCGGCAACCCGATCGACGAAAAGGGTCCGATCGGCGAGGAATCGCGGATGCCGATTCACCGCAAGGCGCCGACCTACGACGAGCAGGCGACGGCGACCGAAATCCTGGAGACCGGGATCAAGGTCATCGACCTGATCATGCCGATCGTCAAGGGCGGCAAGATCGGCCTGTTCGGCGGCGCCGGCGTCGGCAAGACGGTCACGCTGATGGAGCTGATCCGCAACATCGCGGTCGAGCACTCGGGTTTCTCGGTATTCGCCGGCGTCGGCGAGCGCACCCGCGAAGGCAACGACTTCTATCACGAGATGACCGAGGGCGGGGTTATCGACAAGGTTGCGCTGGTTTACGGGCAGATGAACGAGCCGCCGGGCAACCGCCTGCGCGTCGCGCTGTCCGGTCTGACGATGGCCGAGTTCTTCCGCGACGAGGGCCGCGACGTCCTGATGTTCGTCGACAACATTTACCGTTACACGCTCGCGGGCACCGAGGTATCGGCGCTGTTGGGTCGGATGCCGTCGGCGGTGGGTTACCAGCCGACGCTGGCGCTCGAAATGGGCGTCTTGCAGGAACGCATCACGTCGACCAAGACCGGCTCGATCACGTCGTTCCAGGCGGTATACGTACCGGCCGACGACCTGACCGACCCGTCGCCGGCGACCACCTTCGCCCACCTCGACGCGACCCTGGTACTGTCGCGCCAGGTCGCCGAGCTCGGTATTTACCCGGCGGTGGACCCGCTCGATTCGACCTCGCGGATTCTCGATCCGAACGTCGTCGGCAACGAGCACTACTCGGTCGCGCGCGGCGTACAGGGCACGCTGCAACGCTACAAGGAACTCAAGGACATCATCGCGATTCTCGGCATGGACGAACTCTCCGAGGAAGACAAGCTCGTCGTCAGCCGCGCGCGCAAGATGCAGCGCTTCCTGTCGCAGCCGTTCTTCGTCGCCGAGGTTTTTACCGGTGCACCGGGAAAATACGTGCCGGTCAAGGACACGATCGCGAGCTTCAAGCAGATCCTCGACGGCGAGATGGACCAGTATCCGGAGCAGGCCTTCTACATGGTCGGCGGCATCGACGAAGTCGCCGAAAAAGCCAAGTCGCTGTAAGGGCCCGGATCATGGCCAACACGATCAAGGTAGACATCGTCAGCGCCGAGGAGTCGATCTTCTCCGGCGAGGCCTACATGGTCTTCGCGCCGGCGGTGATGGGCGAGGTCGGCATCGCGCCGCGCCACACGCCGCTGATTTCTCCGCTCAAGCCGGGCGAGGTTCGCCTCGACATGGGCGACGGTAAAGAGGAGTTTTTCTTCATTTCCGGCGGGATCCTCGAGGTGCAGCCGCACCTCGTCACCGTGCTGTCGGACACCGCGATCCGCGCCCACGATCTCGACGAGGCAGCCGCGCTCGAGGCGCAAAAGCGCGCCGAGGCCGCGCTCGTCGACCAGCGCTCCGACCTCGACGTCGCCAAGGCCAAGGCCGAACTCGCCGCCGCCGCCGCGCAGATTGCCGCGATCAAGAAGCTGAGGAAAAAATAACCGCCGCAAAGCGCCGGTTATTCTTTCCGAAATCCCGAGCGCGGCGAAGCCGCGCGATGGGATCTCCCGAATTACACCGTCATTGCGACCCCCGGCTGAATTTTACCCCGGCCCCCGAGCCGGGGCCGGGGCAGGCTCCGCGAAGCAATCCCCCGAATTACGCCGTCATTGCGAGCGTCAGCGAAGCAATCTCCCGGTATCGGGCAAGTCTCGGGAGGTTGCTTCGTCGCGCGCGGCCGCAGGCCGCGCACTCCTCGCAATGACCTGCCAGTTCCCACTACCGCGACCCCGCAGGCCTTACTCCCGGCGACGCAATCTCCGTGTATAAATTCGGGTCAGAGCAAAAATTAATAAAGGCCTTTGACCCGGCCGTTAAATCTTGCTCGGCCCTGAATGGCAGTTA
>JAHEKJ010000079.1 GCA_024638385.1 Gammaproteobacteria bacterium
TGCTGCCCTGGTTTTCGACCATCGAAGCCGTGTCGGCCACCTGGTTCGAAATCTGCCGGATTTGCCCCAGCACCCGGGCGGTTTCGGTGGTCAGCATGTTCATCGCGTCGGCCACCGGCCCGGTCACGTCTTCCGCGACCGGCACGTTCACGGTCAGGTCGCGGTTGCTGAGCTCGGAGACCGCTTCGAGCAGCATAATGACCGAGTTGTTGAGTTTCTCGTTGTCTTCCGACGCGCGGCTCATCGACGATACCCGCTCGTCGAGCATGTTGTCGAAGGCGCCGGCGAGTTCGCCGAGTTCGTCACCGGTCGCGAGCCCGGTACGCGCCTCGAGGTCGCCCCGCGCAACTCTTTTCACGGTGTCCGATATGGTCGCGACCGGCCGGGTAATCGACCGGTATATCCTGGATCCGATAAACGCGGCGGCCAACAGGCCGACGAGGCTGACGGCGGCGGCCACGATCAGGTAGAGCTGTGCGAGCCTTTCGTTTTCCTCGTAGATGGCCTGCGCCTCGTACGAACTCAGCGTCGACAGCGCGTCCGCCGCGTTCAGGAACGGGTCGGAATAACCGGGCATGTCCGTAATCGTCCAGATCAGCAGGCGATCGATATCGCGTTTGGCGACGAGTTCGTTCAACCCGGCGTAGCCCTCGCGTACCAGTTCGATCTCGAGACCGAAGGTGTCGGCGATGAACTCGCGGTTGTCGGGATTCGTCGCGATCTTCGCTTCCTGCTCCCGCCATAACCGCTCGAACTCGGCTGTACCGATCGCCAGCACGCGTTCTGCCTCTTCCCAGTTCAGGGTGCCGGCGGAGAGCTTTTGCCCGACGTCCAGCATGTAGTAGCGAACCGAGCCGGCGATCCGGGAGAATGCGGCCGCCTCGGCGGTCTTGGCGTTGAGGGTTGCCGTATCGGCCACCATCCTGTTCATGCCGAACAGGGCGACGCCGCCGATCGCGACGATAGTCAGGGTCAGCGACCCGATCAGGATTACGAGGCGGTGACTGATTTTGCTGTTACTAAACATGATTTATTCCCATGCAGCTGAGTTCTGGTTCGGATATCGGATCGATTGCAAGAATCGGCTAGTGTTTTTCGCGCAGGTAGTCGACCGAAACGCCCAGCACCAGGACACCGACGGCCCGGTCCTGCGCAAATATCGGCGCGCTGATCTGCACCTGGGTTTTCTGGGTACTCTCGTCGAACTCGAGCGGGCCGATGAAGATGACCCCGTTGCCGTCGTTGTAGGATGCGGCCCACTTTTCCTCGTCGCCCTGCCAGTAGTCACTGGTGGGCGGAAAGGCCGCCACGTTGGCGCCCTGGTTGTCGGTCAGGAACACTTCGTGGATCGCATCGTTGCTTTCGACCCGGCGCTTGAAGTATTGCGCCACGGGATTTTCGATGATGTTCTTGATCAACTCGCTGGGCTCCTCGCCGGCATTCTTCCATTCCTCGTCGCGGCGCTGGATTTCGGCCAGCGCGATCTGCTGGCCGTTCTGCGATTCGACCGCGCGGACGATGCCCGGATTCAGCGCCATGTGCCGGGCGAAACGAATCTTGACCGCGAGCAAGTCCTCGATTTCTTCCGGGCTGTAGTCGTCCGCCGACAACAGGCCGGGCGAGATCAGCAGGCAGGTAAACAGAATTTTTCGAAACATGGCTAAGTCTCCGGAGCGTTATTCGGTTGCGTCTTTGAAACGGGGGCCGGACCTAGACTTTCTCGCCCAGGGCCGCGAAAAATGACTTGCAGTCCCATTCGACCCAGGCCTGCCCGTCTTGCAGGAAATAGCTGTGCGCGTGCTCGCGGATCAGAGACGGGATAGCCGGCTCGGCGGTCGTCAGATCCTCGTCGGCGAACACGAGCAGGCGCGGAAAATCTTCGACCCAGAACGCGGCCGCGGTGCGGTCCTCGCCGACGACGATCAGGCGCCGCCCGGCGGCCGGGAGTTCGATCGAAAACAGGGCGTGCAGGTCGAATACCGGGATCATGTTGCCGCGGATACTGGTGATCCCGGCGAACCAGGGCCGGGTATTCGGCAGATCGTAAACGATGGCTTTTTCGACCAGCTCGCTGACCTCGTCGTGCGGCAATATCAGCCCGATGTTGCCGACCCGGACGGTATGCCGCGACAGGCCCTGCTCTTCTTCGACCATCTCCGGGTCGAACAGCAACTCGGTGGCCGGCGCCAGGTCCTGGCCCGGGGTTTCATCGGGTAAGCCGTCGATTTGGCGTTCTGCGTATACGGTACTCATTGGCGGGTCAGACGTAGGTATCCAGCTGCTTGACGATAATTTCGCTATCGATGGGTTTGCTGATCAACGCCTTGGCGCCCTGCTTTTCCGCCCAGATGTGATCGGCGCGCTGATTCTTGGTGCTGACGAATACGACCGGGATTTCGCCGGTCTCGTCGCCGCGGGTGAGTTCGCGGCAGGCGCCGTAACCGTCGAGATCGTCCATGACGATATCGAGAAAAACCAGGCTGGGCTTTTCGGCCCTGGCCTTGGCCACCGCTTCCTTGCCGGACGTCGCGGTGATCACCTGATAGCCGGCATCGGCAACGATTTCCTTGAGTTGTTGCAAGTGCGCCGCGGTATCGTCGACAACCAGTACTTTTTTCATCGGCATATTCGTTCTCCCATAGAATCTTCGGGGTTTAAAACTGGATTATTCCGGGCCGCATCGAAATCTTTCAGCCCACTCGCGCCCGGCCTATACCGAGTACCCGGTCGTTGCGGCGCTCGAGGCTCTTGTTCAGCTCCTCGACGAGCCTTGCGTCCGCGGGGGGCTTGGTGAGATAGGCATCGCAGCCGGACATGGTGCCGCGGACCTTGTCGAAGGGCGATTTCTTGCTGGTCAGCATGACCACGTATGCGCTCTTGCTCGCCTTGATTTGCTTGCAGGCCTTGTAGCCATCCATGCCTTCCATCATGACATCGAGGAAGATCAGGCCGAAATCATGCGCCGCCGTCTTGCGGATGGCGTCGTCGCCATTCATCGCGAAACTGATCGTGATCGGGAATTGCGCCAGTTCCTCGAGCTTGTGCTCCATGTATTTACGCACCGAAAAGCTGTCGTCGACCACCAGAATGTCCAGTGCCGGAGAATCATCGTCGACGTCCAGATCGAGCGACGTCTGGTCGACGACTTCTTCGAGAGCGTCGATCAGTTTTTGTACCCGTATCGGGCGCCGCAGGGTATCGCCTCCCGCAAGATTTTCGTTGTCGGTCAGGATCAACGATGACAGCAGGCAATTGTCGTCATGCAGCTTTTCCCACCTGCTCATCGCAGCGGGATCGTCCCCGTTGACCAGCACGAGATCCGCTTGCCGAACCTGGTCCGGCGGGATCAGGCTGACGTTGTCCTTGAGCTGCGGCGCCAGCGTGAAAATGCTCTTCAGCACCTTGACTTCGAGTTCGGTGAGTCCGATGTAACTGAGATAGATACCGTCGTGCACGATTCAGACTCCGGTGGCCGAAGGACGTGTCGGCAGGCGTCGGCGCCGCAAATAGCCGTGCCCAAAACGACCTGACTTGTCGAGCGAGTCGCGAAAGACCAGGCGTCCCGGAGTCGCTTTGCCCGCCGAACGGATAGTGCCGATGATCGATGAAACGAGTTTAACCATCTGATTTTTCTTAGTTTATCGTTATGGGAAGCACATTTAGCCCAGATTTGAGCCAAAAAAATGACGACTTCCCAGCAAACTCGATATTGAGTGTAGACCAAATGACGGAATTTTGACGGAGTTCACACTGCGACGGCCGCGCGGCATCGCCCAGGTCCGACCCGGATGCTTCACGCGCCGGCTCGATGCGCGGCGAAGTCGCCCGCCAGCGATTTTCATAACGCCGGCTTCTCGATGGCAGTAGAGGCTAGTTTTCGTCGGTTTCGGGCAGGAAGCCGCCGGCCTGCATGTTCCACAGGCGCGCGTAGTGCCCCTCGATGCGCAGCAATGCATCGTGACTGCCGTCTTCGACGATTCGACCCTCGTCGAACACCAGGATCCGGTCCATGTTCGCGATCGTCGACAGGCGGTGCGCGACCACGACCACCGTGCGCCCCTGCATCAGGTTGGCGAGGCCGAGCTGGATCTTCTTCTCGGTGACCGAGTCGAGCGACGAGGTCGCCTCGTCGAGGATCAGGATCGGCGCATCCTTCAGTATCGCGCGCGCGATCGCGACGCGTTGCCGCTGCCCGCCCGACAGCTTAACGCCGCGCTCGCCGACCAGCGAGTCGTAGCCGTGCTCGGTTTGCAGGATGAACCCGTGGGCATGGGCTTTCTGCGCCGCCTTGACGACCTCGGCATCGGTCGCGTCGAGCCGCCCGTAGCGGATGTTTTCCATCAGCGAGCGGTGAAACAGCTGCGGGTCCTGCGGGATCATCGACACGTTCTGCCGCAGGCTGTCCTGGGTGACGTCGAGGATGTCCTGGCCGTCGATCCGGATCGACCCGGCGTTGCATTCGAAGAAGCGTAAAATCAGATTGACGAAGGTGGATTTACCCGAGCCGGAGAAGCCGACCAGCCCGACCTGCTGCCGCGGCTCGATCGTCACGTCGAGATGCTCGAAAACCGCGAGCCCCTCGGGATAGGAGAACGACACGTCGTCGAAGACGATCTCGCCGCGGCTGACCTGCAGGCGCGCGGCGCCGGGCCTGTCGACGATCTCGTGCGGCTGCACGAATACCGAGACGCCGTCGCTGATGTTGCCGAGATATTCGAAGAATTCGAGGAAGCTCCGGCTCAGGCCCCGCGCGGCCTCGATCAGCATGATCGCGAGCCCCGCGACCATCGAGAATTCGCCCACCGTGAGGCCGCCGTCGGCCCAGATCTTGAGCGCATAGCCGACCATGGACACCATCAGCACCATCGCCGCGCCGTACTGGAACCAGCGCAGCTTTTCCATGTACCAGTAGGTGCGCATCGCGTGATCGACCTCGTGATTGAGGTAGTCGGTCAGGTAGTCCTCCTCGTACTGGCGGCGCGCGAACATCTTGGCGTTCATGACGTTGGTCACCGAGTCGACCACCTTGCCGGTGACGATCGAACGCGCCTCGGCGAAATCCTGGGCATAGACCCGGCAGCGCTGCGCCAGCACGAAAGAAACGTAGATGTAGACGCCGAGCCACAGGCAGAGCGTCAGCGCCAGCTCGCCGCTGGCGGCAAAAAGCACGACCAGCGCCACCACGGACTTGATGATCAGCGGGTAGAAATCGAACGCGATCGTCCACAGCGCGTGCATGCAGCTCATCGAGACTTCGGCGATGCGGTTCGCCAGCGAGCCGGCGAAATGGGAGATGAAGTAACGATGCGAATGATGCTGGATGTAGCTGAACAGGGACCGACGAATTTCGCGGCGCAGGAAAGGCCCGGTCAGCACCAGCATCGCGCCGCTGGCGCGGCTGAACAGCACGATACCGAGGTTCAGCAACGCGAACAGGATCAGCGCGTCCTTCGCCGTGGCGAAAATGTCCGCGCCCGTCGCGTGCGCCAGCGTGACCGCGTCGATGATTTCCTTGACCGCGTAGGGCAGCAGGATCGTGCACGCCGCCTGCGCCGCTTCGAACACGAAGATCGCCGCCAGCGTGTAGCGCGACTTGAGATAGAAATGCAGCGCGAAGCGCCACGGCGAACGCGACAGGCGCGGCGCATCCCTGGCAATGGTAAAGGTCGTATCCATCCGGGTGGTTCAACGAAAACGGCGAGATCGAGGCAGCGATGATACCCGAATCGCGGCGCGCGATGCCTGGAAAAGTTCGCTATCGCCGCGTTCGCGCGATCCCCCGGACAAAGAAAAGGGCCGGTGACATCCGAGTTGCGTTTCGGTTGCCACCGGCCCCGTCCGGCTCCGGTTTGCTGGAGCTTTGAACCAGGCGCTAGTTGTGGCCCGCGCTATAGCGCGAGGTGTCGTTTCCTTCGGGCTCGTAGGGCGAAGGCAGCTTGTCTTCCCTTCTGCGATCCTGGCGGATGCTCGACAGCTCCTGCTCGTGCTTGAACAGCAGCTCGAGCGCGACCTTGTAGGTCTTGAATGCGCGCTCGTAACGATCCTGGTCCGGGAACAGCGTGTTGATGTATTCCATCGCCAACGCGGTCGGCAGGCCCACCAGCGAGCTGACGATCGCGACCGCGGCGCCGGCCTTGATATCGCCGCCGATGTCGAGCGCCAGGTAGAAGCCGGCGAAGGTACCGATGATACCGATCAGGATGATCATGAACGGCGCGCGCGCGAGCAGGCCGGCGATCGCCTCCGAGTCGAACAGCTTGTAGGTCGTGGCGAAGTGCGGGTTACGGTCGAGCGCGATGCGCGCGATCATCTCGTAGTCCGGCTCCGTACCATAGCCCTGCTCCTTGATTTCGTCGGTGGTCAGGTGAATGATTTCTTCGGTACCCTCGACCATGTCGAACCAGCGGTCCAGGAACTTCGGCTGCTCGCCGGTGACGAGGTTTTTCTCGACCATGTCGTCCTGGGTCTTGTCGAGCAGGATGTTGGCCTTGGTGTCGAGCTGGTGCGACTGCAGCTTGAGCTTTTCCGCTTCCTTGATCTTGGCGCGCAGCTCCTCGAGATAAGGGTCCTTGCCAGAGTACAGCGTCACCGGAATCGCCAACTGGTGCGCCGACAGCGTCGGATCGAAGTTGGCGGCCAGCGCGACCTCGGCCTGCTGGCGAACGCTGTCGACGAAGGACAGGTCCGACGGGTCCGTCTGCACCTTCTTGTATTCGAAGACCGCGTAGTAGAACGCCGTCGCGAAACGCGAGAGCGATGCGATCTTGTAATGCAGGCCGAACTTGAAGATAAGGAAGACGACGAAGCAAGAACCGATGCCGCCAATGAACAGGTTGCCGATCATCTGGTTGGTGAGCTGCGCTTCGAAAAAGAACACGAAATACGCCGCGGCCGCGAGAATGGCAAAGAATACGTACTTAAACATGGTTGCTCCTAACCCGTAACCGGATCAAATTTAGAGTTATAACTCTTCAGAATATAGACGGAATTCGAGAATTGACGCCTGCTCCTTCTTGCAGTCGTACTCGATGCAGGTCGCCTTTTGTCCCACCAGGTGGCCGGGCACCGGGGCCGCGGTGCGGTACCCCAGCGCGGCGATGCCGAGGTCGGCCTTCAACTGCGCCCGGTACGGGTAGTCGCCCATCTCGTTGACGTCGAAGATGAAGTTGTACATCGACAGCGCGCGGTCGTTACTCAGTTTCAGGTTGTATTCGCGCGCCTCTTCGCCTTCGGGCGAGGTATCGTTGAGGTCGAAATACTTGCCGCGGAAAATCGGTGACGTCAAACCGGAAATCTTGAGCGACTCGACCTCCTTGGCGGCGTTCTCGATTTCGTAGATGCTTTTCGCATATTTCGGAATCATGACCCGCAGCAGGTCCTTCATGCTGTCGGAAAGCTCGGCGGAGCCGCGCACGAAATAGGATTCCTGGAAGTTGATCCGGACCTTGCCGGTCTTCGGGTCGATGTCGACGACACCCTCTTCGGCGCCCTTGAAGTTGTCCATGAGGTTTTCGACGATTTGCTTGCGGGCTTTTTGCGAGTCCTGGCGGGCCTGCTCGGCGTCGCGAAACGGCTTGAGCTCGGCTTCCTTCTGCGCTTCGAGCTGGGCCAGCTGCTCGGCGAGCTTCTTGGCGTGCTCGGCCTCGACTTCCTGCTTCGCCTGCTGCCTGGCATCGTCCAGCGTCTCGCGCTTGGCCTGCTCGGCGGCGGATTCGGCCGCTGCCCTGGCGCGGGCTTCGGCCTCCGCTTCGAGCTTGGCCTGTTGCGCCTCGAGCTCTCTTTGCAGTGCCTGCTCGGCTTCGGATGCGGCCTGCTGGCGGGCGGCCTCGGCGGCGGCCTCGGCCGCCGATTGCGCCTGCGCCCTTGCTTTCGCTTCCGCCTCCGCCAGCTGCTGCGCCTGCTGGGCCTGGAGCCGGGCCTGCTGCGCCGCCCACTGCTGCGCGGCCTGTTCGGCGGCCTGCTGTCTCGCGGCTTCCGCGGCGGCTTGCGCCGCGGCCTTGGCCTGGGCGTCAGCCTGCTTTTGCGCAATTTCCATAGCCTGTTGCGCCGCGGCCTTCGCGGCCGCCTCGGCGGCCGCCTGCTTCTGCGCTTCGAGTTCGGCCTTCTGCCGCCTGAGCGCTTCCTGATTTTCACGCTCGAGTTGTTGGGCTTCGTGCGTGGCCTGGATCTGCTGCTGGATGTTTTGCTGTTCGAGCCTGGCGACCTCGAGCATCTTCTGTTGCTCGAGTTTTGCCTGCTGCTGGCTCAGGCTCTGGGCCCGCTCCAGTTCGGCCTGGATGATCGCCTGCGTGGTCTGCTGGAGCTGCTCTTCCTTGGCGGTCACGACTTCGTCGAACTGCTTCTTGGCCGTCGAAAGTTCGCTTTCGACCTGCTCCTCGAGCATCGCAACCTGCGTCTGCAGCTCCTGTTCCTTTTCTTTCTCGAGTTCGGCCTTTTGCTGCTCGACCTCGTTTTCGTGCTCGAGCTCGAACTTGGCGACGAGGCGCTCGTATTCGATGGCCGCCTGGTCTTGCTGCTCCTGCAACATCTGCGTGAACTGCTGGACCAGCTGTTGCGCCTTCTGCTCGCGCTCCGCCTCGATTTCCTCGAGCGATTTCACGGCGTTTTGCGCGAGAATATCGCGGCGCTGCTGGCGCGCGCGTTCGGCCGCGGCAACCTCTTCCTGCAGTTTCTTGTAATCCGAAGCGATTTCCTCGATCGTTTCCTGGCTCTTTTCCTGCGCGGCGATGATCTCGTCGCTCGAGTAAATCATGAACACGATCGCCAACACGGCGAACAGATCGATCATGGGAATCAAGGCTTCGATGGTTTTAGATTTATTGGTACCGGATTTTGCAAAAAACATGGGCTTAGTTGTCCGTGGTTCACGGGGTCCGTGATTGGCTGTGTCTAACGTGTTTAATATAGGCCAGTTTCGGCAAAAACCACGCCAAATTTTGGTGACACATGTCACAAGTGTTCCGTGGCGGCGGTCACGGCCCGGGGATCGCGCGCCCGGCGCGCCTTTTACCCGGCTCCGGGATTATTAATTATTCGATAAATTAGATGCTTAGCGAAACTTTCCAGCAACCACCTTAAAAGTTATACGTAATTGTCCGGGTGTGTAAAAATCGATCCGGTTGGAACGAATGATCGCTGCCCGGGTCCCCGTTCCCGGCGCTGCCGATCCGAAAGACGAACTTCGGCGCCAGCCGATCCGCCCGGGAAGCGGGTCGAACGTCGCCTCGATTCAGATCACCGCCGAGTGCCGCCCGCACCCGGTAATCGACCCGATTCCGCCCGGCCCGCCGCGATCCGGGCGTGCAGTTCGAGCGTTTCCGATTCGGGTTCGACCTCGAGTGCTTCGGCGAGCACTTGCCGGCAGCGCTCGAAGGCCTGTAGCGCATGGGCGCGATCGCCGCGGTCGAAGTAGGCACGCATCAACAGGCGCCAGCCGGCCTCGCCAAGCGGATCCTGTTCGACCAGGCGTTCGGCGGAACCGATCGCGTGGCCATAGTCGTGGCTCAGCAACTGCGTCTCCGCGAGATTCGCGAGGATCTCGACGAATTGCCGCCGAAACCGCTGGCGCTCGCCGTCGAGCCACTCGCGGCAGGCCGGGTCGCGAATGCCGATGCCCTCGAGGAACTCGCCCTGGTACAGATCGGCCGCCGAGGCCAGAGATTCGTAGTCGCCGCGCAGCGCCAGGCGCTCGAACTCGAGCGCGTCGACCTCGATCAATTCCGGTTTCAGCGTGACGCTGGTGCGATCGACCTGCAGCGCCAGGTCGGCGACGTCGCCGAGCGACTTCCTGATCGAACTCAGCGCCTGGCGCAGCGAATTGCCCGCCTGCTCATCGTCGCGCTCGCTCCACAGCAATCTGCTCAGCCGCTCGCGCGGGTGACGGACGCCGGGGGCGAGCGCAAGATATGCCAGCAGCACTTCCACCTTGCGCATGGCCAGCACGATTCGCGTGCCCGACGACAGCAGACATTCGAACCGACCCAGCAAAAGGAGCTCCAACTTCGACATTCGGCTTCCTCCGGAAGCGAAATTCGATTAACTGGCTGGCTACAAAATCAGCAAAATCAGACAGTTAAGACCTTTAACGATCATTCTGTGCCTTTCGGTGCCATTCGACAAGGCGCTTGACGCGACCGGTCGACAGTACCCGACCCGACTGCCGTTCGTGGTTCGGACTCGAGTCGTTCGTCGTCGCTGGAAAATCCCCCGCAAAGCGCGTAGCATCGCGCTTCCCCCCGAATTCCAGAGGCCCGCTCGATGGAGAGTCTTCCCGACTTCAATCTGGACACGCTCGCGTGGATCGGCATCGTTTTCTGCCTGTCGCAATCGGCGATGTTTTCCGGCCTGAATCTCGCGTTTTTCTCGTTGAGCCGGCTGCAGCTCGAGGTCGAGGCGAAGCAGGGCAACAGAAGCGCCGCCAAGGTGCTCGCCAAGCGCCAGGATTCGAATTTCCTGCTGACGACGATCCTGTGGGGCAACGTCGGCATCAACGTATTGCTGACGCTGCTGTCGGATTCGGTCATGGCGGGCGTCGCCGCGTTCGCGTTCTCGACCGTGTTCATCACGCTGTTCGGTGAAATCATGCCGCAGGCTTATTTTTCGCGCCACGCTTTGAAGATGGCGTCGTTGCTGTCTCCGGTGCTGCGTTTCTACCAGTACCTGCTAATGCCGGTGGCGCGGCCCTGCGCGTGGGTGCTCGACCGCTGGCTCGGCAAGGAGGGTATCGACTACCTCGGCGAGCGGGACCTGGTGACGATGATCCGCGCGCACATGGACGCCGACGAAGCGGAACTCGATCATCTCGAGGGCCGCGGCGCGCTCAACTTCCTCGCGATCGACGACGTCAAGGTGACCGAGGAGGGCGAGCCGGTCGACGAAGACTCGATCATTCGCCTGCCGACCAAAATCGACTTGCCGGTGATTCCGAAGGTGCGACGCAGCGTCAAGGATCCGTTTCTGAAAAAGGTCAATGCCAGCGGCCACCACTGGGTCGTGCTCGCCGACCTGGACGGCAATCCGCTGCTGCTGCTGGACGCCGACGGCGCGCTGCGCGCGGCGCTGCTCGATCACGACAAGCCTTACGACATCTACGACTATTGCCGCCGGCCGCTTGTCATCCGCGATTCGAGCAAGACCATCGGCGAAGTGATCAGTTACCTCAAGAGCATCCCGAGTTCGAACGGCGTCGAGGACGCCGCGATCGATTACGACGCGGTGCTGATCTGGGACGAGGCCCCGCGCATCATCACCGGCGCCGACGTGCTCGGCAAGCTGCTCAAGGGCATCAAGGTCGACAGCCCGGTAACGCCCTGAGAGACACGATCCGACGAGATCCAGGCGACATTGCCTTGTCGTGCCGGGGTTTGCCCGGTTACTGCGAGGCGAGGCGCTCGCCGGTGGCCTTGTCGAACAGGTGGATGTCTTCGACCGCGACCGAGAGCCGCACCGCTTGCGTCGAACCCGCCAGCCGATGCACGCCCGCCAGGCTCGCGGTAATCGCCTGCCCGCTGCCGCTCAGGCTGCCGTGCAGCAGCGTGTTGGCGCCGAGCGGCTCGGCCAGCGCGGCGAGCATTTCCAGCGGACCGTCGTCGGCCGGATGCAGGTGCTCCGGCCGGATGCCGACAGCCACCTCGCCGCTGAATCCGCCGGCGAACGGAACGGCCGCCTGGTCTTCGAATCGCAGCTTTCCGTCCTCGATCCGGCCGTCGAGCACGTTCATCGCCGGGCTGCCGATAAATTGCGCGGCGAATAACGTTTGCGGCGACTCGTAGACCTCGAGCGGGCTGCCGATCTGCTCGGCGACGCCGTCGTTCATGACGATCATGCGATCCGCCATCGTCATCGCCTCGACCTGGTCGTGGGTGACATACAGCGCGGTAACGCCGAGCTCCGACTGCAGTTGCCTGATCTCGAGACGCATCTGCACGCGCAGCTTGGCGTCGAGGTTCGACAGCGGCTCGTCGAACAGGAACACGGCCGGTTCGCGCACGATCGCGCGCCCCATCGCGACGCGCTGGCGCTGGCCGCCCGACAGCTGCCGCGGCTTGCGATCGAGAAAGGGCTCGAGCTGCAGCAGCTTGGCCGCCTCGGTCACCTTGCGCTCGATTTCGTCCCTCGGCACGCGCGCGATCTTGAGCCCGTAAGCCATGTTCTGCCGCACCGACATGTGCGGGTAGAGCGCGTAGTTCTGGAACACCATCGCGATGTTGCGCTCCATCGGCTCCTTCTCGTTGACGCGTTCGCCGCCAATGCGGACCTCGCCCTCGCTGACCGACTCGAGCCCCGCAACCATGCGTAGCAGCGTCGACTTGCCGCAGCCGCTCGGGCCGACGATGACGATGAACTCGCCGTCGGCGATGTCGATGCTGACGCCGTGGATGACCTCGGTCTTGCCGAAGCGCTTCTTGACGTTTTCGAGTGTGACCGTCGCCATCTACTTATCGCTCTCCATCAGCCCGCGAATGAACAGTTTCTGCATCGAGATCACGACGATGACCGGCGGGATCATCGCCAGGATCGACGTCGCCATGATCACCGGCCAGTCGGCGGTATCGTCGCCCGACGGAAACATCTGCTTGATCCCCATCACGATCGTGTTCATTTCGACTTCGGTGGTGATCAACAGCGGCCACAGGTACTGGTTCCAGCCGTAGATGAACAGGATCACGAACAGCGCGGCGATATTGGTGCGGCTCATCGGCAGGATGATGTCGATGAAAAACCGCATCGGCCCGGCGCCGTCGACCCGCGCGGCCTCGGCGAGTTCGTCCGGGACGGTCATGAAAAACTGGCGGAACAGGAAGGTCGCGGTGGCCGACGCGATCAACGGGAAGATCAGGCCGGAATAGGAATTCAGCATGCCGAAGCCGGCGATGACCTCGTAGGTCGGCACGATGCGCACCTCGACCGGCAGCATCAGTGTGATGAAGATCATCCAGAAAAACGTGGTGCGGCCGGGAAAGCGGAAATAGACGATCGCGAACGCCGACAGCAGCGAGATGATGATCTTGCCGACCGCGATGCCGAGCGCCATCACCAGCGAATTGAACAGCATCGTGTAGACCGGTACGTTGACGCCGGAAAACAGCGCGCGCTTGTAATTCTCGAAGAAATGCTCGCCCGGCAGCAACGGCATCGGCGGGCGGACGATCTCGGGCTGGGTCACGGTCGAGGCGACGAACGCGAGCCAGATCGGAAAGAACACGATCAGCACGCCGACGATCATCAACGCATGCGTCAGCCACAGCGCGCGGCCGCGTTTCTCGACCATGCCCGGCAAGGGTTCGCGAGTGGCATCGGCCATCAGTAGTGCACCCGCTTTTCGACGAACTTGAACTGCAGCACGGTCAAGCCGCCGACCAGCAGCAGCAGGATCACCGACTGCGCCGCCGACGAGCCGAGATCCTGGCCGACGAAACCGTCGGCGAAGACCTTGTAGACGAGGATCGTGGTCGATTGCTGCGGGCCGCCGGCGGTGATCGTGTGGATCACTCCGAAGGTCTCGAAGAACGCGTAGACGATGTTGACGACCAGCAGAAAGAACGTGGTCGGCGACAGCAGCGGCAGCACGATCGTGAAGAAGCGACGCCAGAAGCCCGCGCCGTCGATCGCCGCGGCCTCGATCACCGAGCGCGGCACGGCCTGCAGCGCGGCGAAGAAGAACAAAAAGTTATAGCTGACGCGTCCCCAGGCCGAGGCGACGACGACCAGCCCCATCGCCTCGGGGCCGTTCAGCACGTGGTTCCAGTCGTAGCCGAGCTGCCCGAGGTACCACGAGATCACGCCGACGCGAGTGTTGAACATGAACAGCCACAAGACGCCCGCGACCGCCGGGGCGACGGCGTAGGGCCAGATCAACAGCGTGCGGTAGACGCCCGCGCCCTTGATCAGGCGATCGGCCATGACCGCGAGGAACAGCGCCGGCACCATCGATACCAGCGTCACCAGTAGCGAAAAGATCGCCGTCGTCAGGAACGACGCGCGGTAGAACTCGTCGAACAGCAGGTACTCGAAATTGCCGAGACCGACGAACTTCGACGACAGGCCGAACGGATCGGGGATGAACAGCGATTGCCAGATCGCCTGGCCCGCGGGATAAAAGAAAAATACCGCGGAAATGAGGAGTTGCGGGAATACCAGCGCCAGCGGCAGCAGCCAGCCCCTGAAGGTGACCAGTTTTTCCATCGCTCAGGCCTGTCTGCGGACCCACCGGGCCGACGGCGCCGCCCCGGTGCCGTCGGCCCGCCGGAATTCGCGGCGCCTAGCGGTTGGCCTGCTCGAAGCGGCGCAACAGCTTGTTACCGCGATCGACCGCGCTGTCGAGCGCGGTCTGCGCGTCCTTGTCGCCGGCCCAGACGGCTTCGAACTCTTCGTCGATGATGCCGCGAATCTGGTCGAACAGCCCCAGGCGCAGACCTTTCGAGATCGGCGTCGGCTGTTTCGCCGTCATCTGGATGACCGCGATGTCGGTGCCGGGGTTCTGGTTGTAAAACCCGTCGGCGCGGGTCTTGTTGCCAGCCGCAATGGTAATCGGCAGGTAGCCGGTATCCTGGTGCCACTTGGCCTGGATGTCGGTCGACGACAGGAAACTCATGAAGGCCGCCACGGCCTCGTATTCCTTCGGTTTGTGACCGTTCATGATCCACAGCGACGCGCCGCCGATGATCGTGTTCTGCGGGGCACCTTCGACGCCGTCCCAGTACGGCAGCGGGCGCACGCCGAAGTCGAACTTGGCCTCGGCCTTGATGCCGGCGTAGCCCGCCGAGCTCTCGGTGAACAGCGCGCATTCGCCGGCGCGAAAATTGGCGCCACCTTCGTTGCGGCGGCCGGCGTAGATGAACTTGCCTTCCTTCGCCCAGTTACCCAGGGTCTGGATATGCTTGACCTGGACCGGGCCGTTGAAGGTCAGTTCGGTATCGAGGCCGGCAAAGCCGTTGTCACGGGTTGCGAACGGCTGGTTGTGGTAGGCGGAAAAATTTTCCAGGTGAATCCAGCTCTGCCACGCGGTGGTCAACGGGCACTTGTGGCCCGCGGCCTTGAGCTGATCGAGCACGACGCCGACCTTCTGCCAGGTCGACAGGTCCGCGTCCGAGCCGATGCCGGCGGCCCGCAGCGCATCGCGGTTGACCCACAGCACCGGGGTCGACGAGTTGAACGGCAGCGACAGCATGTCGCCGTCGGTGGTCGTGTAATAGCCCTTGACCGAGCCGATGTAGGCGTCGGGGTCGAACCTGGACTCGGATGCTTTCATGATTTCGTAAACCGGCTTGACCGCGCCCTTGGCGGCCATCATCGTCGCGGTGCCGACCTCGAACACCATCAGGATGTGCGGCTGCTCGCCGGCGCGGAACGCGGCGATGCCGGCGTTGAGCGTCTCCGAGTAGTTACCCTTGTGCGAGGCGACAACCTTGTAGTCGGTCTGGCTCGCGTTGAAGGTCTCGACCTGCTCGGCCACCAGGTCGCCGAGGCGCCCGGTAAAGGCGTGCCAGAACTGGATCTCGGTGGCCGCCAGCGCGGCCGTCGACGATGCCAGCATCGCGCCCGCCACCAGCGAGCCGAATAGTATTTTTCTGATCATTAGTATTCCTCCGGTTATGCATGAGTGGCCCTGTACGAGAGCCCGGTTCCTTTCACCCGTAAATTATTCTATCCCGTCGCCCGGGATCCATTATAAAAGCGAAGTTACGGGGAAAGCATTATATCGGAGATTGACGGCGCCGCGTAGATCGGTTTCGAGGGTCGAGGCCATTGACCGGAACGCGCCACCAGCCTTTTGTATCCCGCGAGCCGCCCGGCCCGATAAAACCGCGTGATGACAACCCATTCGCCAACTCGGCGAGAGCCGTCACGTCAGACCTCGGGACGACGGGCCGGGCCGCGGGATTTTGCAGTTTCCGCGGTTCGGGCGCAGAATGGTCGGTTCATACATGGAACAACCAGAGCATCCATGCTTGAACGGGGCGGTCAGTCTTCATTTTATCTCGCAGACAAACTGATCGATCCCGCATCGAATTCCATCATTTCCGAAAACGAAACGACCCGGGTCGAACCCAAGGCCATGCGCGTACTGACGCTGCTCGCGGCGCATGCTGGACAGGTCGTTACCCGCGAGACCCTCGAAGACGAGGTCTGGGCGAACATGATCGTCGGCCCGGACGCGCTGACCAACACCGTCATCAAGTTACGCCGCGCGCTCGGCGACGAAGCGCGAAATTCCCGCTTCATCGAAACCATTCCGAAGACCGGGTATCGCCTGATCGCGCCGGTCCGCGAGGGTGATGCGGGCGAGGCCGAGCGGCCGCTGGAGCGACGCCTGAGCGCGATTCTATACGCCGACGTTGCCGAATACAGCCGCCTGACTGGCGAGGACGAGGAGCGCACCCATCGGATCTTGAGCGCGAGCCTGGACCTCTTTACCGAAACCATTCGGGCACACAACGGCACGGTCGTGCACTACGCGGGCGACGCGATCCTCGCCGAGTTCACGACCGTCAGCGAAGCGCTGGTTTGCGCGGTCGAGGCGCAGCGGGAGCTGCGCGATCGCGACCTCGCGAATCCGGAATCGCCCTCGGTGCAATTTCGCGTCGGCATCAACCTCGGCGAGGTCATCGTCGACCGCGACGACATCTACGGTGACGGCGTCAACATCGCGGCACGGCTCGAAAGCCTGGCCGAGGCCGGCGGCGTCTGTATTTCCGAATCCGTTTACGCGGCGATCGGTAACAAGCTGCCAATGGAGTACGAATTCATGGGCGATCAGGCGGTGAAAAACATCGCCGAGCCGGTGCGCGCCTACCGGGTGCTGTTTCCCGGGCACACGCCGAAGCCGCAACGAAATCGCAAATCGCGCAAGGCGATTGCGCAATTTGCCGTGATCGCAATCGTGGTCGGCGGCGGAGTCGCCGTCGCGATGAACTACTTTTCTCTCGAAAGCCGCAGCACACCGCAACCCGCGGCTTCGTGGAATCCGGACAAGCCGACGATTGCGGTACTGCCCTTCGCCAACGTCAGCGTCGATGCGGCGGACGAATACTTCGCCGACGGCATGACCGACGACATGATTACCGACCTGTCGAAAATCTCCGGCGTCTACGTCATCGCCCGCAGCTCGGTCTTCGCGTACAAGAACAAACCGATCAACGTCGGCGACATCGGCCGCGAGCTCGGCGCGCAATACCTCGTCGAGGGCAGCATTCGACGGACCGGCGACAACGTGCGCATCAACGTACAGCTGGTCGATACCGAATCGGGTCGTCACCTGTGGGCCGATCGCTACGATCGTAGTTTCGCCGAGTTCTTCGATCTGCAGGACGAGGTGATCGCGCAGGTCGTGTCGGCAGTCTCGGTGTCGCTGACCGATACCGAATCGGCGCAGATCGAAAAGCCGCCGACGAGCAACCTGCAGGCCTACGACTACTATCTCCGCGCCGAACAATCCGGCTACATCGGCGGCTTGTCCAACGTGGCCGAAACCATCGGCCTCTACCAAAAGGCGATTGCGCTCGATCCCGAATTCACCGACGCGCACGCCGGGCTCGCTCGGGCCGCGGTCGAAGCCTGGCGCAATGATTCCGGCGACATTCACGGCGCCGCGGCACGCGCACTCGCCTACGAAGCCGCCGAGCGGGCGCTCGAGATCGATCCGGCCAACGGTCAGGCCTATTCCGTGCTCGCCGTACTGCAACTGGCCGATGGGCATCACGATGCCGCGCTTCGATCGGCGCGAAAAGCGGTCGAGCTGGCCCCGGGGGGCGCATCGGCTCATCTCGATCTGGGACTGGTTCTGGCCTACTCGGGCGAATCGAAAACCGGGGTCGAGTCCGTCGAGACCGCGTTGCGGCTCAATCCGAAA
>JAHEKJ010000192.1 GCA_024638385.1 Gammaproteobacteria bacterium
GCCGCCGACTTGCGCGTGCTGGCGGCGCAGCTTTCGAACCTGCTCAAGCTGCGCATCGGCGTGATGATGGCGCTGACCGCGCTGGCGGCGATGGCGGTGACGCCGGGCCCGCCGACCGCGGGCGCCGACGCGATCATACTGGCGCTGTCGATCCTGCTCGCGGCCGGCGCCGCCGGCGCGTTCAACCAGTACTACGAGGTCGACCTCGACCGGCGCATGCCGCGCACCTGCCGGCGGCCGTTCGTGACCGGCTACTTTACCCGCGGGCCAGCCTGGCTCGCCGGCATCGGCGGGCTGCTGCTCGCCGGCACCGTGCCGGCGGCGTACCTGTTGAACGGCGCCGCCGCGCTGCATATCTTCCTCGGCGCGTTCTTTTACGCGTTCGTCTACACCGTCTGGCTCAAGCGCCGCTCGTGGACCAACATCGTCATCGGCGGCGCGGCCGGCAGCTTCGCCGTGCTCGCCGGCGCGGCGGTGGTCGATCCCGTGCCGGGCCCGGTGCCACTGCTGCTCGCGCTCGCGCTGTTTCTGTGGACGCCGTCGCACTTCTGGAGCCTCGCGATCGCCAAGCAGCGCGACTACGCGAACAACGACGTGCCGATGCTGCCGGTCATGATCGGCCGCGAGCGCGCCGCCCGGGTGGTGCTCGTCAATACCATCGCGCTGGTCGCCTGCGCGATCGCGCCCTTCTTCTTCGGCCTCGGCTGGATCTACCTCGCCGGCGCCGTATCCGGCGGCGGCTACTTCATCTGGCAAAACCTGCGCATGCTGCGCGATCCTTCGCCGCGCGTCGCGATGCAGAGTTTCCTCGCGTCGCTGCTGCAGCTCGCGCTACTGCTCGCCGGCGCCGCGCTCGACGCCTGGCTGCTCGGCTAGCGCGGGGCCGCGATGCGCCGGATCGCCTTTCTGCTGGCCTTGTCGGCGGTACTGTTGCCGGCCGCCGCCGCCGACGCCTTCGACTACGACGCGGCGCTCGCGAACAGCCAGGCCGCGATTGGCAATCGCGTCGGCGACCATCTCTTCCACGACACCGACGGCCGGCCGCTGCGCCTCGACGCGTTGCGCGGCAAGCCGCTGGTGCTGAGCCTGATCTTCACCAGCTGCCACCACGTCTGCCCGATGACGACGCAGCATCTCAAGACCGTCGTCGACAAGGCCCGCGCCGCGCTCGGCGCCGACAGCTTCGCGGTCGCGACCATCGGTTTCGACACCGCGGTCGACACGCCCGAGGCGATGCGCTACTTCGCCGCGCGCCAGGGCATCGACGTGCCCGGCTGGCACGCACTGAGCGCGTCGCCGGAGACGATCGCGGCGCTTGCCGCCGACACCGGCTTCGAGTTCTACGCGACCTCGGCGGGCTTCGACCACCTGATCCAGGCGACCGTGCTCGACGCCGACGGCCGCGTCTACCGCCAGGTCTACGGCCAGACATTCGACACGCCGCTGCTGGTCGACCCGCTGATCGAGCTCACTCTCGGCCGCGCCGCGCCCGAACGCCCGCTGCTCGTGTCGCTGGTCGACAAGATCAAGCTGTTCTGCACGACCTACGACCCGCTGCGCGACGGCTACTACTTCGACTACTCGCTGTTCATCGGCATGCTGATCGGCGCGGTCATAATCCTCGTCACCGCGACCTTCGTCTTCCGCGGGCTGTCGCGTTGACGCCGGCTTGATCTTTATCAGAGCAGCGCGGCGCGATTTCGTCCAGAATCGCCCGATGACTTCTGCGCAGCGAAACCGGTACCAGCCCGCGTGATCATCAACCCGCTCAAGCGAACCTACCTCGCGCTCGAATCCTGGTTCAATTATTCGTTCGGCACCGACTGGAACCCGCTCTACCACCTCGGCACGCTGTCGTTCTTTTTATTCTGGATCATCCTCGTCAGCGGCATCTACCTGTTCATCCCGTTCCACGGCAGCATCGCCGGCGCGTGGGCGTCGGTCGAGTACATGACCCACGAGCAGTGGTACGCCGCCGGGATCATGCGCAGCCTGCACCGCTACGCGTCTGACGCGGTGGTCGTGACCGTGCTGCTGCACATGTTCAAGGAATTCGCGTCGGGCCGCTACCGCGGCTTCCGCTGGTTCTCGTGGGTCACCGGCATCCCGCTGCTGTGGATGATCGTGACGCTCGGCATCACCGGCTACTGGCTCGTCTGGGACGAGCTCGCGCAATGGGTCGCGATCGGCTCGGCGCGGCTGATGGACGCGCTGCCGATCTTCTCCGGCGCGATGACGCGCAACTTCGTCGCCGGCGGCATGACCGACCGGTTCTTCATCCTGATCGAGTTCCTGCATCTGCTCGGCCAGCCGCTGATCCTCGTGTTCATGCTCTGGCTGCACGTCAAGCGGCTGTCGGGCGTCAACATCCACCCGCCGCGCGGGCTCGCCGCCGGCACCTTCATCGCGCTGCTGGCGCTCGCGCTCTACCAGCCGGCGCTGTCGCACGCGCCGGCCGACCTCGCGCTCATACCGCGCGAGATCCGCGTCGACTGGTATTACCTGAACGTCTACCCGCTGCTCGAGCACTGGCCGGCGGGGCAGGTCTGGATCCTGACCACCGGCGTGACCGTCGCGCTGATGCTGGTGCCGTGGCTGCTGCCGAAGAAGGACGGGCCGAAGGCGGTGGTCGACCTCGCGCACTGCAACGGCTGCGGCCTGTGCTTCGAGGATTGCCCGTTCGACGCGATCTCACTGGTCTCGCGCAGCGACGGCCGCAAATTCGAGCACGAGGTCGCGGTCGACCCGGCGCTGTGCGGCGCCTGCGGCATCTGCGCCGGATCCTGCCCGGCGTCGAACCCGTTCCGCATGGCGCGCGAGGAACTGAAGACCGGCATCGACATGCCGCAACTGCCGGTCGACGCGCTGCGCCGGCAGACGCGCGCCGCGATCGACGCGATGCAGGGCGACACCCGGGTGCTGCTGTTCGGCTGCGAGCACGGCCTCGACGTCGACCGCCTCGCGCGCGCCGACACGCGCGGCGTCAAACTCATCTGCAGCGGCATGCTGCCGCCGACGCTGGTCGAATACGCGCTCAAGCACGGCGCCGACGGCGTCATGGTCGTCGGCTGCCGCCACAACGACTGCTACTTCCGCTTCGGCAACCGCTGGCTCAAGGCGCGCTTCGCGGGCGTTCGCAAGCCTTCCTTGCGCGCGCGCGCCGAGCACGACCGCATCCGCGTGCACGGCGCGGCCGAGCCCGACCGGCGCGCGGTCGCCGCCGACCTCGAGGATTTTCGCCGCGCGCTCGCCGACGCCGCGCAAGGTCGTGATGCCGCCCCGGGAGAATCAGGGTAATGGCCCGGCAAGCGCCGACACCGATCCGTTATCTGCTGCAGGGCGTCAACTACGCCGTGTTCATGGCGCTGGTCTGGTATTTCTCCGCCGCCCCGGCGGTCCGATTGATCGAACCCGACGAAGCGGTGCTGACGATCGCCTTCGCGCACGCCGGCCAGCTGCGCGAACCCTGCCGCCGCCTGACCCAGGAAGAACTGAACCAGCTCGCGCCGAACATGCGCCGCCTCGAGGATTGCCCGCGCGAGCGCTCGCCGGTGACCGTCGAGGCCTTGCTCGACGGCGAGCTTGTTTACCGCGCCGTCCTCGACCCGCCGGGCTTTTTCGACGATGGCGGCGTCGACGTGTATTTCAGCGCGAAAATCCCGGCCGGCGAGCACGACCTTGCGCTGCGCATGAACGACAGCGTGCGCGTCGACGGCTTCAACCACACGGCCGAGCAAAGGGTCAGGGTCGCGCCGGCGGAAGTGCTGCTGGTCGGTTTCGACAAGAAGGGTGGCTTCGCGATTCACGGCAGCGAGGGCGGGAGCTAGCCCGTTCGCCCTGGCCGCCTGTTGTTGTTTGCGGCCACTGGACCTGGTCCGTTAGCGCGCCACCTGTCGACAGCATCTCCGCTGTTTTCAGTCCCCGCACATTGGTTGCCTTGGCTCATTCATGGAGGGCGTGTTAATTTGGCATGCGTATTCTGAGTGACCGCCCGCTTCGCCCGAGATTTCGGGATTCGTATCGGGTGTCCGCCTTTGCTTTCCAAATGGTCGTCGATTTAGACTGCGGCACAAGACTCTTACGTCAGCACTACATGCGCACCCGGTCGTCTTCGCAGAGCATGGTTTGCAAATCGCGAGGCCAACGCTTCAAAACTTGTAAAGCATTGAAGTTGCGATATATTTGCTGCTTGAACTGGCGTCCCGATAATCGTTCGGGGGTCTAAATCAGTGGACTCGAGAGAGTGAATATACATTCAGAAAGTTCGGGAACTATGCAGATTCAGCATATAGAAATTGAAATCAATATACGGAATCCGTCTATCCTCACAAAATACGGATTCCGTCTATATCACTGTTATG
>JAHEKJ010000193.1 GCA_024638385.1 Gammaproteobacteria bacterium
TTGCCGGGCGAGTTCGTGAAGACCTCGGCGACGAAGAACGGTTGCGACAGGAAGCGCTGGATCTTGCGCGCGCGGTTGACCTGCAGCTTGTCGTCTTCCGACAGTTCGTCCATGCCGAGGATCGCGATGATGTCCTGAAGCTCCTTGTAGCGCTGCAGTACCGCCTGTACGCCACGCGCACAGTCATAGTGCTCCTGCCCGATGATGTTCGGGTCGAGAATACGCGACGTCGAGTCGAGCGGGTCTACCGCCGGGTAGATGCCGAGCTCCGCGATCTGGCGCGACAGTACGAGCGTCGCGTCCAGGTGAGCGAAGGTTGTCGCAGGCGACGGGTCCGTCAGGTCGTCCGCCGGAACGTAGACGGCCTGGAACGACGTGATCGAGCCGGTCTTGGTCGACGCGATGCGTTCCTGCAGCACGCCCATCTCCTCAGCGAGCGTCGGCTGGTAACCCACGGCCGACGGCATGCGGCCGAGAAGTGCCGATACCTCGGTTCCTGCCAGCGTGTAGCGATAGATGTTGTCGATGAACATGAGGACGTCGCGGCCTTCATCGCGGAACGCCTCTGCCATCGTCAGGCCCGTCAGCGCGACGCGCAGCCGGTTACCCGGTGGTTCGTTCATCTGCCCGTAGACCAGCGAGACCTTGTCGATAACGTTCGACTCGGTCATCTCGTGGTAGAAGTCGTTACCCTCACGGGTGCGCTCGCCGACGCCCGCGAACACCGAGTAACCCGAGTGCTCGTGCGCGATGTTACGGATGAGCTCCATCAGCGTCACGGTCTTGCCGACGCCGGCGCCGCCGAACAGGCCCACCTTGCCGCCTTTCGCGATCGGCATGATCAGGTCGATGACCTTGATGCCCGTTTCGAGCACCTCCGTCGTCGCGGCCTGGTCCTCGTAGCTCGGTGCAGCGCGGTGGATCGGCAGTTCCGTTTCCGCGCCGATGTCGCCCTTGTTGTCGATGGGCTTGCCGAGCACGTCCATGATGCGGCCGAGGGTCTTCTCTCCCACCGGGACGGAAATCGGCTGTCCCGTGTTGCTGACCGCCATGCCTCGCTTGAGACCTTCCGACGATCCCATGGCGATGGTGCGAACGACGCCGTCGCCCAGCTGCTGCTGGACCTCGAGCGTGATATCCGCGTCGTCAATGACGAGCGCGTCGTATACCTTGGGAATCTGGCCCGCCGGGAACTCCACGTCCACGACGGCGCCAATAACCTGCACTGTAGTTCCGGTGCTCATTGGTAAGGTCCTCTAGCCTACTCAGCGGCAATCCGCTGTTGGTCACATTGACAAATATTTCTAGCCTGAAACAGCAGCAGCGCCGCCGACAATTTCTGAAATTTCTTGCGTGATTGCTGCCTGGCGCGCCTTGTTGTAGTCGAGCTGCAGCTTCTCGATGATCTCGCCGGCGTTATCGGTGGCCGACTTCATCGCCACCATTTTCGCCGCCATTTCGCAGGCGAAGTTCTCGACCGCGCCGCGGTAAACCTGCGATTCGATGTATCTTGTCAGTACGTCGTCGAGTAGCTCGCCGGCGTCCGGCTCGTAAATGTAGTCCCAGTGTTCGGCGAGCGACTCTTCGCCGAGGTCGATCTGGCTGACGGGCAGCAGGGTCGTGACCTCCGGCTTCTGGCTCATCGCACTGATGAACTCGTTGTGCACCAGGAACAGACGGTCGATCGTGCCTTCCTCGTAGGACTGCAGCATGATCGTGATCGCGCCGATCAGGTCGTTGACGCTCGGCCGGTCGCCGAGGTGTGTCGCAGTACCGACGACGTTACCGCCCATGCGGCGGAAGAACTGCACGGCCTTCGCGCCGACAAGGGCCAGGTCGACTTCGGCGCCTTCGCCCTGCCACTTCGCGATCTCGCCGATCACGGTCTTGAACAGGTTGGCATTCAGGCCGCCGCACAGCCCGCGATCCGTCGAGATGACGATGAGTCCAACCCGCTTCGCCTCGCGCTCGATCAGGAACGGATGCTTGTAGTCCGGGTTGGCGTGCGCGAGATGGCCGATCACGCGGCGGATGCGCTGCGCATACGGACGCGACTCTTCCATCTGCTTCTGGGCCTTGCGGATCTTGCTCGCAGCCACCTTTTCCATCGCGCTCGTGATCTTCTGCATGTTCTTTACAGAAGCGATCTTCGAGCGGATTTCTTTCTCACCAGCCATGCTTTACCTCAGTGGTCTCATCGCCACCGTAGGAGCGCGCCTCGGCGCGCGATCGCGGTTCGAGAACCGCTCCTACAGTTCTGTTTGCGATGCGAATCAATACGCACCCTTCTCAGCGAAAGCGTCGCAGATGCTCTTCAGCTTCGCCTCGATCTCGTCGTTGTAGTCGCCTGATTCGTTGATCGCGTCGAGATCGGCCTGGTTGGTGGAACGCGCGAAATCGTGCAGCTCCACCTCGTAATCGACGATCTTTTCGACGGGGACCTTGTCAAGGTAGCCCTCGTTGACCGCGTACAGCGACAGCGCCATCTCGGCAACCGAGAGGGGCGAATATTGCTTCTGCTTCATCAACTCCGTGACGCGCTGGCCACGCTCCAGCTGCCTGCGCGTTGCGGCATCGAGATCGGAAGCGAACTGGGCGAATGCGGCCAGCTCGCGGTACTGCGCGAGGGCCAGGCGTACACCGCCGCCGAGCTTCTTGATAATCTTGGTCTGCGCCGCCCCGCCGACTCGCGATACCGACAGGCCGGCATTGATGGCGGGCCGGATACCGGCGTTAAAGAGGTCCGTCTCGAGGAAAATCTGGCCGTCGGTGATCGAGATGACATTCGTCGGAACGAACGCCGAGACGTCACCGGCCTGGGTTTCGATGATCGGCAGCGCCGTCAGCGAACCCGTCTTGCCCTTGATCTTGCCGCCCGATACCTCTTCCACATGCTCCGCGTTGACGCGGGCTGCGCGCTCGAGCAGGCGCGAGTGCAGGTAGAAAACGTCACCGGGATAGGCTTCGCGGCCCGGCGGACGACGCAGGAGCAGCGATACCTGGCGATACGCCCAGGCCTGCTTGGTCAGGTCGTCGTAGATGATGAGCGCGTCCTCGCCATTGTCGAGGAAGTACTCGCCCATCGAGCAGCCTGAGTACGGCGCGATGTACTGCATAGCCGGGCTGTCGGCGGCGGCCGCGGCCACGACGATCGTGTGCTCCATGGCGCCCTCTTCCTCGAGCTTGCGTACGACGCCCGCAATCGACGACGCCTTCTGGCCGATCGCGACGTAGATGCATTTGATGCCCGTGCCGCGCTGGTTGATGATCGTGTCGACCGCGACGGCGGTCTTGCCCGTCTGGCGGTCGCCGATGATCAGCTCGCGCTGGCCGCGGCCGATCGGGACCATCGAGTCGATGGACTTGAGTCCCGTCTGGACCGGCTGCGATACCGACTGGCGTGCGATAACGCCGGGCGCGACCTTCTCGATCGGCGCGGTGCTTTCGGCCTCGATCGGGCCCTTGCCGTCGATCGGGTTGCCGAGCGAATCCACGACGCGGCCGAGCAGCCCGCGGCCGATCGGCACCTCGAGGATGCGGCCGGTCGTCTTGACCGTCGCGCCTTCCGAGATGTGCTTGTAGTCACCGAGGACGACCGAACCCACCGAGTCCTGCTCGAGGTTCAGCGCCATGCCGAAGGTGTTGCCGGGGAATTCGAGCATTTCACCGTAGCGGGCGTCGGCAAGTCCGTGGATGCGGACGATGCCGTCGGTGACCGCAATGACAGTGCCGACATCACGTGCTTCGGTCGATACCTCGAAGTTCTCGATGCGTTCCTTAATCAGCTGGCTGATTTCAGAAGCTTTGAGTGCCATGTTGTTTTCCTCTTTACTTGGTCAGCGCGTTAGCCAGGCCTTCGAGCCTGGCACGCAGTGAACCATCAATTACGACATCGCCGGCACGAATCACCGCTCCGCCGATGAGATTTTCGTCAATCTCGGTCGAAATCCTGACATCACGCCCGAGCTTTTCTGCGAGCGAGCCCGCAATTGCTTTTTCCTGCGCCGCGCTCAGCGGCGCCGCGGCCGTGATGACCGCATCGATGCTGTTCTCCACCTTTGCCTTCAGCGCCTCGAACTGCTTCGATATCTCCGGGAGCACAGCCACACGGCCGTTTTCGAGCAGCAGCTTCAGCAGGTTCGTGCCGTGCCGGCTGCCGCCGGCAAACACCGAGCCCTCGCCGACCGTCGCCGCGAACAGGCCCTGCAGGAACTCGAGACGCTGATCGTTATTCAGTGACGGCTGGCCGAGAAACGCAGCGACCTGGCCGTCTGCTAGCAGCTCGCCGGCCGCGTGCAACGAGGCGGACAGCTCGTCCAGCGCGTCGTTCTCGCGGGCGACCTCGAAGACC
>JAHEKJ010000080.1:0-3643 GCA_024638385.1 Gammaproteobacteria bacterium
TCCGCCTGCTCGCCGTTGGCGACGATGCCGAGCCTGGCGAACAGCGCCTGGTCCTCGTTTTGCTCCGGATTCGGCGTCGTCAGCAGCGTGTCGCCGTAGAAGATCGAGTTGGCGCCGGCCGCGAAGCACAGCGCCTGCAGCTCGTCGCTCATCGCGGTGCGGCCGGCCGACAGGCGCACGACCGAACGCGGCATCAAAATTCGTGCGACCGCGATCGTGCGCGCGAACTCGATACCGTCGAGTTCGTCGGTGCCGAACAGCGGCGTGCCCTCGACCTGCACCAGCAGGTTGATCGGCACGCTCTCGGGATGCTCGGGCAGGTTGGCGAGCTGTTGCAGCAGGCCGACCCGGTCGAGTTCGGTCTCGCCCATGCCGATGATGCCGCCGCAGCAGACGTTGATGCCGGCTTCGCGCAAATGCTCGAGCGTGTCGAGCCGATCCTGGTAAGTGCGCGTCGTGATGATTTCGCGGTAATACTCGGGCGAGGTGTCGAGGTTGTGGTTGTAGTAATCGAGACCGGCTTCCTTGAGCCGGCGCGTCTGCTCGCGCGTCAGCATGCCGAGCGTGACGCAGGTCTCCAGGCCGAGTTCGCGCACGACGCCGATCATCTCGATGACGCGGTCGAGGTTCTTGTCGGTCGGGTTGCGCCAGGCCGCGCCCATGCAAAAGCGCGATGCGCCATTGTCCCGTGCGTTCTGCGCCGCGGCGCGGACCTCGTCGAGCGACAGCAGCCTTTCGCGCTCGAGGCCGGTGTCGTACTTCGCGCTCTGCGGGCAATAGGCACAATCTTCCGGGCAGGCGCCGGTCTTGATGCTGAGCAGCGTGCTGACCTGCACCGCGTTCGGATCGAAATTCGCGCGGTGGAGCGACTGCGCGCGGAACAGCAAGTCGTTGAACGGCAGCGCGAAAAGCGCTTTAATCTCGTCGAGCGTCCAGTCGTGTCGGATGCTTTGCTCGGAATCGGTCATGGAGACGGCCGGTCGGAAAAGGAAAGCCAAGTCTATTGCAAGACAGGGAATAGTCAATGTCGCACCCCTCGCCCTGGCGATTGCTCGCCGCCAGCCTGGATTGCCTGCTCGCGCCCGGCGCCTGCGTCGCCTGCGGCGGCGAGATCGCCGGCGCGCGGCTGATCTGCGTCGAATGCGAAGCCCGCCTGCCGCGCATCGCCGAACCCTGCGGCGCCTGCGGGCAACCGCTGGCCGGAGCCGGCCTCGTCTGCGCGCGCTGCCTCGGCAACCCGCCGCGCTGGCGGCAGTTGACAGCGCCCTTCGCGTACCGCGGGCTCGCGCGGGACTACGTGCTCAAGCTCAAGTTTCACGAGGCGGAATACCTCGGCCGGGTGCTCTGCGACGCCGGCCTCGACGCGTTTCGCGCGGTCGAGATTCGGCCCGAGGTGCTGTTGCCGGTGCCGCTGCACCGCTCGCGCCTGCTCGAGCGCGGCTTCAACCAGGCCGAGTTCGTCGCCCGGCGGCTCGCCGGCGCGCTCGGCATCGCGTTCGACCGGCACGCGCTGACCCGCCGGCGCGAAACCGAGCCGCAGTCGGGGCTCTCGGCCGCGCGGCGGCGCAGTAACGTACGCGGCGCGTTCGCTTACGCGCCGCGGCGTGTTTACCGTCATGTCGCAGTCGTCGACGATATCGTCACGACCGGCTCGACCGCCGACGAAATCACCAGGCTGCTGCACCGCGCCGGCGTCGATTTCGTCGAAATCTGGGCCCTCGCCCGCACCGTCCAACGCTGACCCGGCCAGTCAAGCCACGTCGTTGCGGGGAGGCGTCAACCGGCGAAAGCGGGTATTTGCAGGTCATTGCGAGGAGGCGTCAGCCGACGAAAGCGGGTATTTGCAGGTCATTGCGAGGAGGCGTCAGCCGACGAAAGCGGGTATTTGCAGGTCATTGCGAGGAGGCGTCAGCCGACGAAGCAATCTCCTCGATCTTGCCCGATCCCGGGGAGATTGCTTCGCCGCTACGCAGCTCGCAATGACGGCGGTTTAGGCTTGAAGCGAATCAGGCGTGAAAGTTGATTTCCTGCTGGCCGATCTTCTGTTTCCAGATTTGCGGGCCGGTCTGGTGCACCGATTCGCCGGTATGGTCGACCGCGACCGTGACCGGCATGTCGTCGAGCTCGAACTCGTAGATCGCCTCCATGCCGAGATCCTCGAAGGCGACGACTTTCGCGCCCTTGATCGCCTGCGCGACGAGATAGGCCGCGCCGCCGACCGCCATCAGGTAGACCGACTCGAATTCGCGGATCGCGTCGATCGCCGTCGGGCCGCGCTCGGCCTTGCCGATCATGCCGAGCAGGCCGGTTTTCTCGAGCATCGTGCGGGTGAACTTGTCCATCCGCGTCGCCGTGGTCGGGCCGGCCGGGCCGACGACCTCGGTGCCGATCGGGTCGACCGGGCCGACGTAATAGATAAACCGCCCTTCCATGCTGACCGGCAGCGGCTCGCCTTTCTCGATCAGGTCGACCATGCGCTTGTGGGCAGCGTCGCGCCCGGTCAGCATCTTGCCCGACAACAGCAGCGTGTCGCCCGGCTTCCAGGTCTTGACCTCGTCGCGCGTGACCGTGTCGAGGTTGACGCGGCGCACGTTGTCGCCGGTTTCGCGCGCGACCTCGGGCCAGTCTTCGAGCCGCGGCGGTTCGAGCTTGGCCGGGCCGCTGCCGTCGAGGACGAAATGCGCGTGGCGCGTCGCCGCGCAGTTCGGGATGATCGCGACCGCCTTGTTGGCCGCGTGCGACGGGTAATCCCTGACCTTGACGTCGAGCACCGTGGTCAGCCCGCCGAGTCCCTGCGCGCCGATGCCGAGGCGGTTGACCTTGTCGAACAGCTCGAGGCGCAGTTCCTCGCTGCGGGTCGAAGCGCCGCGTTTCGCGAGCTCGTGAATGTCGATCGGGTCGAGCAGCGCTTCCTTGGCCAGCAGCATCGCCTTCTCCGCGGTGCCGCCGATGCCGATGCCGAGCATCCCCGGCGGGCACCAGCCGGCACCCATCTTCGGCACCATCTCGAGCACCCAGTCGACCACCGAGTCCGACGGGTTCAGCATCGCGAACTTCGACTTGGCCTCGCTGCCGCCGCCCTTCGCCGCGACGTCGACCTCGACCGTGTCGCCCGGCACGATTTCGTAATGGATCACGCCCGGCGTATTGTCGTTGGTATTGCGGCGCGCGCCGTCGGGGTCGTCGAGGATCGATGCGCGCAGTACGTTGTCGGGCAGCAGGTAGGCGCGGCGGATGCCCTCGTTGACCTGGTCGGTCACCGACAGGTCACCGTCCCACTGCACGTTCATGCCGACGCGCAGGAACACCGTGACGATGCCGGTGTCCTGGCAAATCGGCCGGTGACCCGTCGCGCACATCCGCGAATTGATCAGGATTTGTGCGATCGCGTCGCGCGCGGCGGGATTCTGCTCGCGCTCGTAGGCTTCGCTCATCGCCTGAATGAAGTCGGTCGGGTGATAATAGGAAATGTATTGCAGCGCATCGGCAACACTGTCGATCAGATCGGCCTGCTTGATGACGGTCATGACATATTTCATTCCACTGGGATTTCGCCATTTTAGCGGCTAATCCGGACCAGACCACGTTTTTCACGCGCGAAAAACCGGCACTGTTCTCTGTTTGCCCCCGTCATTGCGCGCGC
>JAHEKJ010000080.1:3743-17591 GCA_024638385.1 Gammaproteobacteria bacterium
GTCATGACATATTTCATTCCACTGGGATTTCGCCATTTTAGCGGCTAATCCGGACCAGACCACGTTTTTCACGCGCGAAAAACCGGCACTGTTCTCTGTTTGCCCCCGTCATTGCGCGCGCGGCGAAGCAATCTCCCGGGATCGGGCAAGCATCGGGAGATTGTTTCGTCGCGCGCGACCTGCGGTCGCGCACTCCTCGCAATGACAAATCGAAGGTTTTGTGGGTAACCGCAAAAGCTTCGATTTGTCAGAAGGGCCAGACGACGAGGATCATCGGGATCGAGACGGCGATGACGATGACTTCGAGCGGCAGGCCCATGCGCCAGTAGTCGCCGAAGCGATAACCGCCGGGGCCGAGGATCAGCGTGTTGTTCTTGTGCCCGATCGGCGTCAGGAAAGCGCAGGAAGCGGCGATCGCGACCGCCATCAGGAACGGATCCGGGTTGACGCCGAGCCGCTGCGCGATGCCGATGCCGATCGGCGCGGCGATGACCGTGGTCGCCGTGTTATTGAGCACGTCCGACAGCGTCATCGTCACGATCATCAGCAGGGTCAGCACGACGACCGGCCCGTAACCGGCGGCGAGTTCGACGATCTGCTGCGCGATCAGCGCGGTGCCGCCCGACGCCTCGAGCGCCGCGCCGATCGGGATCATCGAGCCGAGCAGCACGATCACCGGCCACTCGATAGACGTATAGATTTCGCGCAGCGGCACGATGTTGAAGCCGACCATCGCGATGCACACCAGCGCCAGCGCCTCCGGCAGGTGCAGCAGCCCGGCCGTGGCCGCGGCGATCGCGAGCGCGAAGCTGCCGACCGCGATGCCGGCCTTGTGCCGCTGCACGACCTGCAGGTCGCGCTCCTTCAAAGACAGGCAGCCGAGCCAGGCGACGATTTCCTCCATTCGTTCGGTCGGGCCGATCAGCAGCAACACGTCGCCGGGATGAGTATCGAGCTTGCGCACGCGCTCGCGGAAGGTGCGCCCGCGGCGCGACACGCCGAGCAGGGTCACGCCGAAGCGCGCCAGCAGCCGCAGGCTCAGCGCGCTGCGGCCGGCGATGCGGGCGTTCTCGGTGACCACTGCCTCGACCAGCGACAGGTCATCCATGTCGTGGCGCGCGCGCTTGTCGGCGCCGTCGTATTCGAGCTTGTGCGCGCCGATAAAGGCGTCGATGTGCTCGGCGTCGGCCTCGATCACGAGCATGTCGCCCTTGCGGACCTCCGCGCGGCGCGCCTGTCCCGGCAGGCGCTTGCCGTTACGCACGAGACCGACGATCGCGACATCGGCTTCGTCGGCAACCGCGTCCAGATCGCGCACGCGCTGGCCGATCATGTCCGATTCCTCCCTGACCCTGACCTCGGCGACATAGTCCTCGTGCGGCGAATCGACCTCGCGCCCGTCGCCGTCGTCGGCGGCCGGAATCAGGCGGTAGCCGACGAGCACGATGAAGGCGACGCCGGCAAGCGCGACCACCGCACCGACCGGGGCGAAGTCGAACATCGCGAAGGATTCGCCGACCGCCTCCTCGCGAAAGCTCGCGATGATGATGTTCGGCGGCGTGCCGATCAGCGTGATCATGCCGCCGAGAATCGACGCGAACGACAGCGGCATCAGCGTCAGCGACGCGCTGCGCCCGGCTTTCTTGGCCGCCTGCAGGTCGACCGGCATCAGCAGCGCGAGCGCGGCGACGTTGTTCATGATCGCCGACAGCACCGCGGCGACGCCCGACATCAGGCTGATATGCGCAAACAGCGAGCGCCCGCCGGCGATCACGTAGTGCGCGATCAGCTCGACCGCGCCCGAGTTCGACAGGCCGCGGCTGACGATCAGCACCAGCGCGATGATGATCGTGGCGTGGTGGCCGAAGCCCGAAAACGCGTCTTCCTGCGGCACCAGCCCGAGCACGATGGCGACGATCAGCGCGCCGAAGGCGACACCGTCGTAGCGGATGCGGCCCCATACCAGCAGCGCGAAGACGACGCCGAGCAAGCCGAACAGCAGCGTCTGGTCGGATACTATTCCCATTTGAAAATCCGTGCGCCCAGGACGAGTAAAACCACGCTCGAGACGCCGAGGATCAGCAGGTGGTCGCCGATCTCGACGATACCCGCGCCGTCAATCATGATTTCGCGCGCCGACTCGGTCACGTGCGTCAGCGGCAACAGCAACGCGAAGTTCTGCATCCACGGGTGCGCGCCCTCGAGCGAGAACCAGATGCCCGACAGGAACATCATTGGCCAGCTGAACAGGTTGAGGACACCATTGGCGACCTCCTCGCTCGAGATCCGCGCGGCGACAACCAGGCCGCAGCAAATCAAATTGATCGTGCCGAGCGTGAACACCAGGAACAGGTTGAGGTAGGAACCGTGCATGCGGAAATCGACGAACCAGTCCATGCCGATATAGATCACGAAGTTGACGACCAGCAATACCCACAACCGCGAGAGGATTTGCGCGCTCAGGAACTCCAGCGCCGTGACCGGCGTCGCGCGCAGCCGCTTCAGTACGCCGAACTTGCGATAGCGGACGATGACGTAGCCGATGCCGAACAGCGCGCCCCACATGATGTTCATCGCGATCACCCCGGGGATGACCCAGTCGATGTAGCGAATCTCGTCACCCTCGACGAGATGGCGCTCGAGCCGCTCGGTCGAACCGGCATAGGCCGCGATCAGCAGCTTTTCGACGATGTAACCGTTGGGCGACGTGCGGTTGACCCAGTAGCGGCCGGTCGCCGGTTCGAACAGCAGGTCGACCTGGTGGCGCTCGACCTTGGCGAGGCTGGTCGCGACCTCGTCGAAGTCGATGAAGTTGACAAAGCGGGTCGCGCCGAACGCGGCCGCGGCGCCGTCGACCGGCAGCGCGCCGACCAGGCCGACCTTGAATTTCTCGGGGTTTTCGTCGCTGAAGGCGTACGCGAAGACGAAGATGATCAGGATCGGCAGCAGGATGCTCCACGCCAGCGACGAGCGGTCGCGGAAGAATTCGAGGTTGCGCGCGACGAACAGCGCATAGATACGCTTCCACATCAGGCGCGCAGTTCCTGGCCGGTCAGCTCGAGGAACAGGTCCTCGAGGTTGCGCGCGCGAATGCGCAGCCGGTCGAGCGGCACGCCGCAATCGAGCAGCTGGCGGATCGTTGCGTTGACGTCGCCGGTGATGATATGCGCGCTGTCGTTGCGGTAGGTCGCGGCGAATTCGCGCTCGCCGAGCTCGCGCGGGATGTCGGCCTCGCGCAGTTGCACGACGACGTCGTCGAAATGCGCCGCCAGCAGCGAATCGGGCGCGTCGTGGGCGATGATGCGGCCGTGATCCATGATCGCGATCTCGTCGCACAGCTCGTAGGCTTCCTCCATGTAGTGCGTCGTCAGCAGCACGGTCGCGCCCTGCTCGCGGATTTCCTGCACCTGCCGCCACAGGTTACGCCGCGACTGCGGGTCGAGTCCGGTCGTCGGCTCGTCGAGGAACAGGATCCGCGGCTGGTTGATCTGCGCCATCGCCAGCAGCAGGCGTTGCTTTTGTCCGCCCGACAGCCGCCGCGAATCCTGGTGCAGGAATTCGCCGAGCTGGTAGCGCGCGGCGAGATCGTCGATCGAAGCGGCCTCGGGATAAAAGCGACTAAACTGCAGCATGATCTCGCGCACGGTGATGAATTCCTGCAGCGCGGTGGTCTGGAACATGATGCCGGCCTCGTTGCGAAAGCGGTCGCCGAGCGGCTCGCCGCGATACAGGACCGTGCCGGCGTCCGGCGTCTTGATGCCCTCCATCATTTCGATGGTCGTCGTCTTGCCGGCGCCGTTGGGCCCGAGCAGGCCGAAACAGGTGCCCTCCTCGATCGCGAAACTGACGTCGTCGACCGCGGTCAACGCGCCGAATCGCTTGACCAGATTGGCAACCTGCAGGATGACGGGCATCGGGACCTCGCGCGGGGGAGCGCAAAGTATAAACAGGCTTGCCGCACAAGACTACCGACGCCGCGGGACGGTAGGCAAGCCGCCGACATGTCCTTATACTTCGGGTCCCATGGGAGAAGAAATTCAGCAAGAACAGTTCGAGCCGGCCGACTACGACCGCTTCCAGGAGCGCCTCGAGCAGGAGACCGAAATCGTGCGCGAACTGTTTGCCGAACAGGCCTTCGACAACCGGAGCCGGATCCTCGGCTACGAGCTCGAACTATGCCTGGTCGACGCCGCCGGACTGCCGAGTCGGGTCAATACCGACGTCATCGAGAGCACCGGCAATCCGCTGTTCACGACCGAGCTGGCGAAGTTCAACATGGAGATCAACGGCAACCCGTTCGCGGTGTCGGTCGACGTGCTGCGCCAGATCCGGCGCGACCTCGAGGGCCTGTTCGCCGAGGCCGAGGCCGCCGCGAAAAAGCACGCGACGCGAATCGGCATGTTCGGCGTGCTGCCGAGCCTCGCGCGCGAACACCTGACGCCTCACGGCTACATGACCGAGCTGCACCGCTACCATCAGCTCAACTCGCAGCTGTTGACGATGCGCGGCAAGCCGGTGCACCTGCACCTCGAGGGTCAGGATATTCTCGACGTCGAGCAGGCCGACGTCATGCTCGAGGCGCTCGCGACCTCGCTGCAGATTCACATGCAGGTGCCGTTCGACGAAATCGTGCCGAGCTACAACGCCGCGCTCTGGTCGAGCATGCTGGTCATCGCCGCAACCGCCAACGCGCCGCTGGTGCTCGGCAAACGTTGCTGGCAGGAATCGCGCATCGGTATCTTCAAGCAGGCCGTCGACACGCGCAATCCGGACGAAATCAGGGACCATGTCGTTCCGCGCGTGCATTTCGGCAAGCGCTACATCGAATCGCTGCTCGAGTTATTCGAGGACAATTTCTACTACAGCCCGATCCTGCCCGAAGTGCTCGACAAGCCGGCCGCCGACCTGCATCACCTGTCGTTGCACAACGGCACGATCTGGCGCTGGGTGCGGCCGATCGTCGACCGCAACAAAAACGGCGACTACCATTTGCGCCTCGAATTACGCGTGGTGCCGGCCGGGCCGACGCTGATCGACACGCTGGCGAACCTCGCGTTCTACGTCGGCCTGACCGAGGGCCTCAAGGCCCTGCCCGAAGCCGAAATTCGACAAGTGCCGTTCGAGACGCTCGAGGCCGATTTCTACCGCGCCGCGCGCGACGGGCTCGGCACCCAGGTACACTGGCTCGACGGCAAGCTGCAACCGCTCGCGCCCTTGCTGCTCGAAAAGGCCATTCCGCTCGCTCGCGAGGGCCTCAAGCAACTCGGCATCGACGATCGCGACGACTGGCTCGGCATCGTCGCCGCGCGCGTCGAGCGGGGCGCGACCGGCGCGCAGTGGATTCTGCGCCACTGGCAACAACACGGTGACGCGGCGCGGCTGGTTTGCGATTACATAGACCGGGCGCAGCAAAACCTGCCGGTGCACGAGTGGGAGACCGGTTAGCGCATGAGCGAACACTTCGATCGCCTGCATGCGCTGCCGGAAGGGTTCTTCGGCATCGGCACCGCCAACATCCGCAGCCTGTTCCCGAATCCGACGCTGATCCAGCTCGACGGCCGCGACCAGCGCTTCCTGTTCGTCTCGATCCTGCTGCACGGCAATGAGTACACCGGGCTGCGCGTGATGCAGCGGGTGCTCGCCGAACACGCGCACGACCTGCCGCGCTCGATTCTGCTGTTCGTCGGCAACGTGCGCGCGACCGAGTCCAACCTGCGCTTCCTGCCGGACCAGGTCGACTACAACCGCTGCTGGCCCGGCACGCTGCTGTCGCCGGGGCCGACGACGAAGATGATGCAGCGCGTGATCGAGATCGCGCACGGCCAGCCGCTGTTCGCGGCGATCGACATCCACAACAACACCGGCCGGAACCCGCACTATGCCTGCATCACCGATCCGCGGGCCGAGAACCAGAATCTCGCCGCGATGTTCAGCCGCGTCGGCACGGTGTTCAATCACCGCGGCGTGTCGACCATGGCCTTCGACGGCATTTGCCCGGCGGCGACGCTCGAATGCGGATTGCCCGGCGACCCGGCCGGCATCGACAACGCCTGCCACTTCATCGAGCAATTGCTGACGCTCGATGCGCTACCGACCGAACCGCCGCCGCGCGAGACGCTGCACCTGGTCGAATCGCACCTGTCGATGGAAATCCCGGAGCAGATCAGCTTCGAGTTCGACCTCGACGCCGACGCCGACCTGCGTTTCGAGCCCGACATCGAAAATCGCAATTTCACGCTGGTCGACCCCCACCAGGTGTTCGGCTATACGCGGGTCGAGCGCCCGGTGCTGATCACCGATACCGACGGCCACGACGTGACCGACCAGGTCGTGCGCGTCGAGGACGGCAAGATTTATCTGAACAATACGATGATGCCGGCGATGATCACGCGCGACAAGCTGGTCGTGCGCCAGGATTGCCTGTGCCACCTGATGCAGGACTACCTCCCCAACCACGAAGCGGAACTCTAAACTTCAGAACTTGTCGGTTATTATCTCCCGCAGAGTCGTGGAGCACGCGGCCTGGCAGGTGCGTTGCTTTCGGGATTTGAACGTCATTGCGAGGAGTGCGCGCCCGCAGGGCGCGCGCGACGAAGCAACCTCATCGATCTTGCCTGCATCCCGGAGATTGCTTCGCTGGCGCTCGCAATGACGCGAAAGGCCGGTTCGCAGTGACGCCGACGAGCTAACTTAGTTCGCCGCGGGCGGGGTAGGCTTTTTCGAGGGCGAATTTCAGCGCGCCGAGGATCTCGCGGAAATGCGGCCGCGCGAACGGCATCGTGCTGACCTGGCTCCAGTAAAGCGTGTTGTCGGGACGCACGATGAACAGGCCGGGCTCGTTGAACTCGGCCGGCTCCTCGATACCGATCGAGGTCTTGCCCCGGCTCGCCGATCGGTGCAGACCCCAGTCACGGCACTGCTCCACGGTCACGCCGTAGCCGAGATCGAGATTCTGCAGCCCCCAATCCTGCCTGGCCTGCGCGGCGCGCTCGCGCGTATCGGTACTCAACGCCAGCACCGACGTGCCGACCTCGGCAAAGTCGCCCGCGAGCTTGTCCAGTTCGCCGATGTACTTGGTGCAAATCGGGCAGTGCAGCCCGCGGTAAAACACCACGAGCGTGAAATTTTCGGGCTTTTGCCCGGCCAGCGACCAGGATCCGTCGAGCGTGTCGACGTCGAGCGCGGGCACGGGTTCGCGAGGTTTCAGGACTTTCATCGGGCGACTCCGGTGGTTTTGATACGCGTCAAGAGGACGCGGGTTCGTCAGTGTTAGCTTTTTCGGCGAAAAATACAACGGTATTCGCCATGGCCGACCAACACAACGCGGAGTTGATCGAACTCGACGTCGAACAATCCATCTGGGAGCGCAGCTTCGGCGTCTTCCCGCTGGTCGTGGTCGGCACGCGCGAACCCGACGGCGCCGACGATCTCGCGCCCAAGCATCTCGCGATCCCGATGAGCTGGCAAAACTACTTCGGTTTCGTCTGCACGCCGCGACACAATACCTACCAGAACGTGCGCCGCAGCGGCGAGTTCGCGGTGACTTACATGCGCCCGGCGCAAACCGTGCTCGCGAGCCTCGCCGCGACCCCGCGCTGCGACGACGGCAGCAAACCGATCGCCGGGGCGCTGCCGACCTTTCCCGCCGAGCGCGTGCAGGCGGCGCTGATCGAAGGCGGTTACCTGTTCCTCGAGTGCGAACTGCACCAGATCGTCGACGGTCTCGGCGACAATTCGCTGATCATCGGCCGCATCGTCGCGGCGCGCGTCGCCGCCGACGCCGCGCGCGCGTCGGACCTCGACGACGAGGACCTCGTGCGCGACGCGCCGCTGCTGGCTTACCTCTACCCGGGCCGCTTTGCCGAAATCGCGAACAGCACCAAACTGCCCTTCCCCGCCGGATTCAAGCGGTAACACCCATGTTCGACTCCCAGGCGGTGCTCGCCCACCTGCGCGCGCAACAGGACTCGATGACCGCGCTGCTCACCGATCTCGTGCAGATGGAGACGCCGTCGACCGACGCCGCCAGCCAGGCGCCGATCCTGGCCCGCCTGCGCGACGAATTCGAAGCGATCGGTTTGCGCGTCCGGCTGCTGCCCGGACGCACCAGCGGCGGTCATCTCTACGCCGGCCCGGCGCAGCGCGCGCGCGGCGGCCAGGCGCAATTGATGCTCGGTCACTGCGACACGGTCTGGCCGCTCGGCACGCTCGCGACGATGCCGCTGGCGCGCGAGGAAAACCGGTTGCGCGGTCCCGGGGTCTACGACATGAAGGCCGGCCTCGTCGAAATGATCTACGCGCTGAAGGCGCTCGCCGAGCTGAGCCTCGAACCGGAGGTCGCGCCGCTGTGCTTCATCAACTCGGACGAGGAAATCGGCAGCCGCGAATCGACCCGTTACGTGCGCGCCCTCGCGCAATGCGTCGATCGCGTCATGGTGCTCGAGCCGTCGCTCGGGCCGGAAGGCCTGATCAAGACCGCGCGCAAGGGCGTCGGCCGCTTCACCGTGACCGTGCGCGGCAAGGCCGCGCACGCCGGGCTCGATCCGGGCGCCGGCGCCAGCGCGATCCTCGAACTGTCGCACGTAATCCAGAAGCTGTTCGAGCTGAACGACCCGGAACACGGCACCTCGGTCAACGTCGGCGTCATCGACGGCGGCATCCGACCGAACATGGTCGCGCCGGAGAGCCGCGCGATCATCGACGTACGCGTGCAAACGCAAGCCGACGCCGAGCGCATCGAGCACGCGATCCACAATCTCGATGCCGCAACGCCGGGCGTCAGCCTCGAGATCGACGGCGCGATAGGCCGCCCGCCGATGGAGCGCACCGAAAGCAATCAACAGCTCTGGCGCGTGGCGCAGACGCTGGCCGGCGAGATCGATCTCGCGCTGGGCCAGGGCGTCGCCGGCGGCGGTTCCGACGGCAACACGACCAGCCTCTACACCGCGACGCTCGACGGCATGGGCGCGGTCGGCGACGGCGCGCACGCGAACCACGAGTTCATTTATCTCGATCAACTCCCGGTGCGCTGCGCGCTGCTCGCGCTGCTGTTGCTCGCGCCGCCCCTGAAACCGCATTCGACCGGAGGTGCAAAATGATTCGACCTTTCATGGCGTCGGTGACCCGGATTTCCGACCTGGCACCGGACAATTTCGCCAGCGAGGCGCTGGCGCGCGAACACTGGGCGATGGGCGATTACGTCGTCGGCCGCGTGCTCGACACGCGCGGGCACCTGCAGCAAATCGAGCTGCCTGGCGGCCGCATGGTCGAGGTCATGGAAGGCGATCTCGTGGTCGGCGCTTTCGGCCGCCGCGTCGCGACGCTCGAGGCGGTCGGCAACTGGGAAGACATCGGCGCCGACGGCCAGTTCGAGGCGCTGACCTCGGCCGGCCTGTTCGGCAAGAACACGTCGCTGTCGCCGTTCATTGGCTCGCCGATGCCGCTGGTCTACACGGGTCACGCGGTTCGCGACGGGCGCAAGCTGACGATGTCTCAGTTCTCGCCCGAAGTGCCGGCAACCCGATTCGATATCCCGGTCATCCTGATCGTCGGCACGTCGATGTCGGCCGGCAAGACCATGTCGGGCCGGATCATCGTCCACCTGCTGTCGCAGATGGGCCTCGATGTCGTCGGCGTCAAGCTGACCGGCGCGGCGCGCTACCGCGACATGCTCAGTTTCGGCGACGCCGGCGCCAGCGCGATCTACGATTTCGTCGACGCCGGCCTGCCGTCTTCGGCCTGCGACGAGGCGACCTACCGCGACGCGCTGACCCGGCTGCTGTCGCGCATCGCGCGCGACGCGCCCGACGTGGTCGTCGCCGAGGCCGGCGCGTCGCCGCTCGAGCCCTACAACGGCGCGGTCGCCAAGGAAATGATCCGTGACCAGGTCAGGTTCAAGCTGCTGTGCGCGCAGGATCCCTACGCGGTCGTCGGCGTGCAGGCCGCCTTCCAGCGCGCGCCCGACCTCGTCGCCGGCGGCGCGGCCAACACCCAGGCCGGCATCGAGCTGGTGAAAAAGCTGTCGGGGCTGCCGGCGCTCAACCTGATGGACCCGGCGAGCCGCGACGAATTGCGCGACCGCCTGCGCGGCGCGCTCGGCCTGTAGGCCGCATTCGCGCGTAATCCGCCGTCGAGGTACCGGTTTTGCCGCGGATTCAATAAACTGTCGGCAAATTCCAGCGAGCGAACCATCGATTGGATTCTGATCGGCACATCGCCGTCATCGGCGCCGGCATCGTCGGCTTAAGCTGCGCGCTGTGGCTGCAGCGCAAGGGCTTCGACGTCAGCCTGATCGACCCGGCCGACCCGGGCTCGGGCGCGTCGTCCGGCAACGCCTGCACGATCGCCGACTACGCCTGCGTGCCGGTCAACAGCCCGGATATCTTCAAAAGCCTGCCGAAGCTGCTGTTCAGCCCCGACAGCCCGCTGTCGCTGCGCCCCGGTTACGCGCTCAGGCACCCGCTCTGGATGCTCGATTTCCTGCTCAACTGCCGCAAAAAGAAAGTCGAGCGCAGCATCCGCCTGCTCGCGCGCCTGCTCGCGCAGACCTGGGACGGGCTCGACCCGCTGCTCGACCAGGCCGACGCGCGCGACCTGCTCGAGCAGCGTGGCTGCCTGTACCTGTATCGCACCGAGGCGCAATTTACCGCGGCGCAAGCCGGCAACGCGCGGCGGCGCAGGCATGGCGTCGAGTATCGTGAAGTCGACGGCGGTGAAATCCGCGAACTCGAGCCGAACCTGAAGCCGGAGTTCGCCCGCGGTCTGCTGTTCGAAAGCGCCAGTCACGTGCTCAACCCGCTCACCCTGTGTCAGCGCTACTTCGACCGCTTCCAGCGCGACGGCGGGACCTTCGTGCGCGCACGGGCCAGGGCGGTCTGGCACGGCGTCGACTCGGTCGAAGTCGAACTCGACGCTGGCGAGCCTGGCGACGCACCGCGCGTCGCCGCGCGCCGCGTCGTGGTCGCCGCCGGCGCGTTTTCCAAGCGCATCGAGGGCGTGCCGATGCAGCTCTTGCCGCTCGACACCGAGCGCGGCTACCACGTGCAGTACGACGGTCTGCAACACCTCGTGTCGCGCCCGGTCAGCTACAACGAGGCCGGGTTCTACGCGACGCCGATGAACGAAGGGCTGCGTTTCGCCGGCACGGTCGAGTTCGCCGGTCTCGACGCGCCACCGAACCCGCGCCGGCTCGAGTTTCTCGCGCGCAGGGCCGGCGAGCTGCTCGACCTGCCGGCAAAACCCGACCGCGAGTGGCTCGGCTTCCGCCCGACGCTGCCCGACGCGCTGCCGGTGATCGGCTTCAGCACGGTGTCCGAGTACATTCTGTATGCCTTCGGCCACCAGCACGTCGGCCTGACGCTCGCCGGCATCACCGGCAAGCTGATCGCCGAACTGGCGAATCGCGAAACGCCGTCCCTCGACGTCAAGCCGTTCAGCCCGGCCCGATTTCTGTAGATCCACCCGCCGGCGACGGCTTTTTGGGCATTATTCATGGTTTTCGCGGGCCCGGCGCGAGGTTATAGTGGCGGGCCCGGGACGGGCAGTTTCGATATACGGGACACGACCATGAGATTCGAAGACAAGAACGTGATCATCACCGGCGGCGCCGGCGGCATCGGCCAGGCGTTGGTCGAGCTGTTCGCGAGCGAGGGCGCGCGGGTGTTGTTCAGCGACCGCAGCGCCGAGGATTGCGGCGACCTCGCCGCCGCGCTCAAGCGCAAGGACCTCGAATGCGAATACGTCGCCGGCGATCTGCGGCGCCGCAGCTTTTGCGCGCAGTTGATCGAAACCGCGGTCGAACGCCTCGGCGGGCTCGATATCCTGATCAACAACGCCGGCACGATTCCGCGCGGCAACATCGAGGAGACCACCGACGACATGTGGTTCAACGCGCTCGACGTAAACCTGAACGCGGTGTTCTTTTTATGCCGCGCGGCGATTCCGCACCTGCGCGAAGCCGGCGGCGGCGCGATCGTCAATACCGCGTCGACCTGGGGCCTCTACCCCGGGCCCGACCACATCGCCTACTGCACGAGCAAGGGCGCGCTCGCCGCGTTCACCCGCTGCCTCGGACGCGACCAAGCGCCCGACAATATCCGCGTCAACGCGGTCTGCCCGAACGAAGTCAACACGCCGATGCTGCAGAGCGGATTTTTACGCCGCGGCATCGACCCGGCGCGCGGCCTCGAGGAACTCGGCAAGACCGTGCCGCTCGGCCGCGTCGCCGAACCCGACGAGATCGCCGACGTGATCGCGTTTCTCGCCTCCGACGACGCGCGCTACGTCTGCGGCGCGACGCTCGAGGTCAGCGGCGCCAAGGCCGTCTACGGGTAAGCGATGGGCGTACTCGACGGTAAAGCCGCCGTCGTCACCGGCGGCGGCCGCGGCATCGGGCTCGGCATCAGCCGCGCGCTGCTCGACGGCGGCGCCGAGCTGCTGATCGCGCAGCGCTCGCCGCTACCCGCCGAGCTCGCCGATAATCAACGCGTGCGCGCGATCGAGGTCGATCTGGCCGACCGGGCGAACGACGCAGCTATCGCCGCCGCCGCAAAAGATGCCTTCGGCCGTGTAGACATTCTCGTCAACAATGCCGGCATCATGTTCGAACGCGGCCTCGACGAGCTTTCCGTCGACGAATGGAATCAGATGCTCGCGACCAACCTGGGCGCGCCGGTGTTTCTCGCGCAGGCGCTGCTGCCGTTGATGCGCGCGGCCGGCGGCGGCTGCATCGTCAACCTCGGCTCGATCGAGGGGCTCGCGGCGAACCCCGGGCACATTGCCTACTGCGCATCCAAGGGCGGCGTGCACGCGCTGACGAAGGCGATGGCGGTCGACCTGGGCACCGACAATATCCGCGTCAACGCGATCGCGCCTGGCTGGATTCGTTCGGACCTCAGCGACGCCTTTATCGACGCGCAGGCCGATCCGGACGCGGCGCGGCGCGACCTCGTCAAGCTGCATCCGGCCGGGCGCATCGGCGAGCCCGACGACGTCGGCCGGCTTGCGGTCTACCTCGCCAGCGATGCCGCCGCGTTCATGACCGGCCAGGTCATCGTGCTCGACGGCGGCCGCACGAGCAAGCTGCCGCTGCCGTTCTGAACGGTTTGCGTCCATCCCCCATCTCCTGTTAAATAGGCGCCTGACAAGAAACCCGCCGCCCAAGGCGGGCATACAGAACAATCGTCCACAGGAGGAATCGATGAAACAACCCATGAAATCACTATGCCTGCTCGCCGCATCGACGGCGCTGGTGTTCGCCAGCAGTATCGGCCATGCCGCGGGCCACAAATGCACCAACGACACCTGGAACAAGGTCATGCAGCGCGGCAAGATGGTCGTCGGCGTCAAGGCCGACTACAAGCCGTGGGGTTTCCGCGACACCGCCGGCAACATCGTCGGCATGGAAGCGGACATGGCGAAAATCGCGGCCGACGCGATGGGCGTCGACGTCGAGCTGGTCGCGGTGCAGTCGTCGAACCGCATGCAGTTTCTCGAGAACGGCAAGATCGACCTGATGATCGCGACCATGTCGGACCGTCCCGACCGGCGCAAGATCGTCGGCATCGTGCAGCCGAATTACTACACCTCGGGCACCAACGTGCTGGCGCCGAAGGGCGTCAAGATCAGCAAGTGGGAAGACCTGCGCGGCAAGCCGGTCTGCGGCAAGCAGGGCGCGTTCTACAACAAGGTCGTCGCCGATCGCTACGGCGCCAAGATCGTCGCCTTTACCGGCAACGCCGAGGCCAAGCAGGCGCTGCGCGACAAGAAGTGCATCGCCTGGGTCTACGACGATTCGTCGATCATGTCGGACCTGTCGTCGGGTAACTACGACAACTACGAAATGCCGCT
>JAHEKJ010000194.1:0-2631 GCA_024638385.1 Gammaproteobacteria bacterium
CTCGGCCTCGACCACGCGAAGGTCAACGTCAACGGCGGCGCCTGCGCGCTCGGCCACCCGATCGGCGCGTCCGGCGCGCGCATCATCGTCACGCTGATCGCGGCGTTGCAGGCGCGCGGCCTGAAGAAAGGCGTCGCCGGGCTGTGCATCGGCGGCGGCGAAGCCACCGCGGTTGCCCTCGAGCTGCCGTAATCGCGATGCTGCTATCCGACGAGCAGAGGCTGATCCGCGACAGCGTGCGCGACTACGTGCAGTCGCGGGTCGCGCCGTGTGCCGCCGACTGGGACCGGGATAGCCGCTTCCCGGCCGAGCAATTGAGGGAAATGGCCGAACTCGGCCTGTTCGGCATGATCATTCCCGCGGAGTGGGGCGGCAGCGGCGCCGACTATTTGTCATTCGCGCTCGCGATCGAGGAAGTCGCCGCCGGCGACGGCGCCTGCTCGACGATTCTGTCGGTCAACAATTCCGTGGTCTGCGCGCCGCTGCTCGGCTTCGGCAGCGACTTCCTCAAGCAAACCTATCTCAGGCCGCTGGCATCCGGCGACAAGCTCGGCTGCTTCTGCCTGACCGAGGCGCACGCCGGCTCCGACGCGGCGGCGTTGAAAACCCGCGCGCTGCGCGACGGCGACGAATACGCGCTCGACGGCAGCAAGAGCTTCATCACCTCGGGCAAGAACGCCGATGTCGCGATCGTGTTCGCGGTGACCGACCCCGACGCCGGCAAGAAGGGCATCAGCGCGTTCGTCGTGCCGACCGACACGCCCGGCTACGAGGTCGGCTCGGTCGAGCAGAAGATGGGGCAGCATGCGTCGGACACGGCGCAGATCTTTTTTCGTGACTGCCGGATTCCGGCCGATCATTTGCTCGGCGGCGAAGGCGAGGGCTACCGCATCGCGCTGATGAACCTCGAGGGCGGGCGCATCGGCATCGGCGCGCAGTGCGTCGGCATGGCGCGCGCGGCGCTCGAAGTCGCGCTCGATTATGCCCGCGAGCGCGAAGCCTTCGGCAAACCGATCATCGAGCACCAGGCGGTCGCGTTCCGCCTCGCCGACATGGCGACCCGGCTCGAAGCCGCGCGCCAGCTCGTCCACCATGCCGCACGCCTGCGTGACGCCGGCGAGCCGTGCCTACGCGAGGCCAGCCAGGCCAAGCTGTTTGCATCGGAGGCGGCCGAGAAAATCTGCTCGGATGCGATCCAGACGCTCGGCGGCTACGGCTACCTGCGCGATTTTCCGCTCGAGCGCATCGCCCGCGACGTGCGCGTCGCGCAGATCTACGAGGGCACCAGCGATATCCAGCGGCTGGTCATCGCGCGCAGTCTCGAGGACGGCGCATGAGCCTGCTCGAATCCCGCATCAACCCGCGGTCCGATGAATTCGCCGCCAATCGCGACGCGATGCGGTCGCTGGTCGCCGATCTCAGGCAAAAGGTCGACGAAATTGCGCAGGGCGGCGGCGAGCGCGCGCGGCAGAAGCATCTCGAACGCGGCAAGCTGCTGCCGCGCGATCGCATCGACCGGCTGCTCGACCCCGGCGCGCCGTTTCTCGAGATCGGCCAGTTCGCCGGGCACGAGATGTACGGCGACGACCGGATTCCGGCCGGCGGCCTGATCTGCGGGGTCGGCCGGGTCTCCGGGCGCGAGTGCATGGTCGTCGCCAACGACGCGACGGTCAAGGGTGGCACCTATTACCCGATCACGGTCAAGAAACACCTGCGCGCGCAGGCGATCGCCGGCGAAAACCACCTGCCGTGCGTCTACCTCGTCGACTCGGGCGGCGCGCACCTGCCGAGCCAGGATGACGTGTTTCCCGACCGCGAGCATTTCGGCCGGATCTTCTACAACCAGGCCAGGCTGTCGGCGCGCGGCATCCCGCAGATCGCCGTCGTCATGGGTTCGTGCACGGCCGGCGGCGCCTACGTGCCGGCGATGTGCGACCTGTCGATCATCGTCAAGGAGCAGGGCACGATCTTTCTCGGCGGCCCGCCGCTGGTCAAGGCCGCGACCGGCGAAGTCGTCACCGCCGAGGAACTCGGTGGCGCCGACGTGCACGCCAGGGTCTCCGGGGTCGTCGATCACCTGGCGCCCGACGACGAGCACGCGCTCGCGCTCGCGCGCGACCTCGTCGCCGGGCTCAATCGCGAGAAACGACCGGATATCGAGCTGCGCGCGCCGCGCGAGCCGCGCTACGCGATCGACGAGCTCTACGGAATCGTGCCGGCGAGCCTGCGCAAGCCGTTCGATATTCGCGAAATCATCGCCCGCGTCGTCGACGACAGCGAATTCGACGAGTTCAAGTCGCTCTACGGCACGACGCTGATCTGCGGATTCGCCCACCTGTACGGCATGCCGGTCGGCATCGTCGCCAACAACGGCATCCTGTTTTCCGAGTCGGCGCTGAAGGGCGCGCACTTCGTCGAGCTGTGCGCGAAGCGCCGCATCCCGTTGATCTTTCTGCAGAACATCACCGGTTTCATGGTCGGCCAGAAGTACGAGCACGGCGGCATCGCCAAAGACGGCGCCAAGATGGTCACCGCGGTCGCCTGCGCGCGCGTGCCGAAACTGACGCTGGTCGTCGGCGGCAGCTTCGGCGCCGGCAACTACGCGATGTGCGGCCGCGCCTACGGCGGGCG
>JAHEKJ010000194.1:2731-4344 GCA_024638385.1 Gammaproteobacteria bacterium
CACGCTTGCCGCCGAATCGGCGCGCGTCGGCTACCCGCAGCTGATCAAGGCCAGCGCCGGCGGCGGCGGTAAGGGCATGCGCCGGGTCGACTCGGCCGACGAATTCGGCGCCGCGCTGACGTCGGCGCGGCGCGAGGCAAGAGCCGCCTTCGGCGACGACCGCGTGTTGCTCGAGCGCTACCTCGATCGGCCGCGCCACGTCGAAATCCAGGTCTTCGCCGACAGCCACGGCAACGTCATTCATCTGCACGAGCGCGATTGCTCGATCCAGCGCCGGCACCAGAAAATCGTCGAGGAGGCGCCGGCCCCGGGGCTCGACGACGACCTGCGCCAGCGCATGGGCGCCGCGGCGGTCGACTGCGCGCGCACGATCGACTACGTCGGCGCCGGCACGGTCGAGTTTCTGCTCGACGCGGACGGCAAATTTTTCTTCATGGAGATGAACACGCGGCTGCAGGTCGAGCACCCGGTCACCGAGATGATCACCGGGGTCGACCTGGTCGAATGGCAGCTGCGCGTCGCCGCCGGCGAACCGCTGCCGTCGGCGCAGACCGAGATCGGCTGCGACGGCCACGCGTTCGAGGCGCGCATCTACGCCGAAGCGCCGGCGCGCGACTTCATGCCGGCGGCCGGCAGGATTCGATATCTCGCGCTGCCTGACGGCGAACCCGGCGTGCGCGTCGATACCGGCGTGCGCGAGGGCGATACGATCGGCACGCACTACGATCCGATGATTGCCAAGCTGATCGTGCACGGCAGCGATCGCGAATCGGCGCTCGGTCGGCTGCGCCGCGCGCTGCGCCAGTACCGGATTCTCGGGCTCGACACCAACCTCGGGTTCCTGCTCGACCTGGTGTCGTTGCCGGCCTTCGCCGCGGCCGAGGTCGACACCGGCTTCATCGGTCGGCACCGGGACGTGCTGTTCGCGACCGATGCGGAGTCGCAGCGGCTCGCGCGGGTCGTCGCCGCGGCGGCGCTGCTGCCGGCGCTCGACGACCGTGGCGAGGCGATGCAAGCACAAATGCCGGCCTCGCCGTGGGATGCGCGCGACCACTGGCGACTGAATCTCGCCGGCACCCAGCGGGTCTTGCTCGATACGACCGACGCGCGCCATGAAATCCTGATCCGGCCGCTCGACGACGGCTGGCAATTCGAGCACGATGGCGTCTTGCAGCGCGTCGCCGGCCGCTGGCTCGACGCGACGCGGCTGCGCGTCGACGTCGATGCGCGGCGCATCGAGGTCGTGGTCGTGCGCGACGGCGAGACCCTCGAAATCGCCGTCGATGGCCACGCGCATCGTTTCGAAATTCCCGATTTCGAGCACCGAGACGACGAGCTCGCCGGCGATGCCGCGCACGCGACCGCGCCGATGACCGGCACCGTGGTTGCGCTGCCGGTGGCCGTTGGGGATACTGTCGAGCCGGGCGACACGCTGGTCGTCATCGAGGCGATGAAGATGGAGCACGCCGTGACCGCGCGCAGCGCCGCGCGCGTCGGCGACATTCGCTTCGCCGTCGGCGATCCGGTCGACGAGGGTGAAATTCTGTTACGCCTGGAGGTCGATTGAACCGATGAGTTTTCCGAGCCGCGTCAGAATCGTCGAGGTCGGGCCG
>JAHEKJ010000081.1 GCA_024638385.1 Gammaproteobacteria bacterium
GCAGCCGCTCATGTCGGACACCATCGGCAGGAACACCGCGATCGCGATGACCGCGGCGAGCGTTTCCTCGTAGGCCGAGATCACGCTTGCGGCGATGATGTTGAGCACGATGTTCGACGATAACCACGCGAGGCGTCGACGCGAACGCAACAGCGTCGGCATCGAGCGCAGCTCGTCGCTGACCTTTTGCACCGACAACGCTTCCTGTTCGGCGCGCTCGAGCTCGGCCTGCGCGACCTGGTCGCGCGAGACCGCGCCGAGCAGCACGCCGGCGGCGTCGACCACCGGGATCGCGAGAAACGGATGCTCCTCGAACAGATCGGCGAGGTCGTCCTGCTCGGTCTCCGGCGGCACCGACATTACGTCGGTCATGATCTCGGCGAGCGGCGTGCGGCGCGGATGGCGTAGCAGGTTGCGCAACGACACGACGCCGACGAGTTTGCCGTCGCTGTCGACGATGTACGGGTGCTTGCCGCGGAATCCCTCGAACTCGTCGTCTTCCTGCATCAACGCGCGCAGCAGCGTTCCGACCGTCTCGTCGTTCTGGAAGACGAAAGTCCGCGGCTCCATCAGGCCGCCGGCCGAGTCGGGCTCGTAGCGGCTCAGCTCGCGCAGTTCGTCAGCGTCCTCGGTGGGCATCGCGGAGAGGATTTCCTCGGCGTCGGGCCTGGCCATTTCCTGCAGGATGTCCGCCTTGACGCCGCTCGGCAGCAGCTGCATGACCTGCGCGGCGATGTCGACGTCGAGCTCTTCGATCAGGCTTGCCGCGAGCAACGACGGAGCCTCGGCCACGAGTTCGGCGGCCTGCTCCGCATCGAGCAGAGCGATGAATTCCGCGTGTTCGTCGGCCTCCATCAGCGACGCCAGGCGCAGCCCCTCGTGGGCCGGCAGTTCGGCGACGACCGCGTTGACCTGCGTCGCGTCGCCGGCGTCGATCGCCGCATCGAGCGCTTCGCTGGCGGCGTCGAGCGCGTCGTTTTCGTCGATTTGGGTTTCGTCTTTCATGTGCTTTACTCCCGGTCACGGCGCGCTCGCGCGCGCCGGCCGTCATTAGAACCCGAACGCGGGGGGATTGACACCGTTAAAGATGGCGCCTAGAGGACGCCGTCAGAACAGCGCCTTGAGGACCAGCAGGCCGCTGAAAGGGTCGTCGTATTCGCATTCGACACGGTTCGGCGCGATGATCTTCGCGTCGACGTGGTATAGCTCGCCCTCGACGTAGAGCCGGCAGAAACGCGACTCGCCGATCAGGATGTCGAGCGTGTCGTCACCGCAGGCCTCGAGCAGGCGAAACGCGGACTCACCGGGTCCGAGCGCGCCGATGACGTGATCGGTCGAGCAGGCCGTGTAACCGACGCCGTCGAGCGCGCGACCGGAAGCATTGTGAATCCGGACCGTCGAGGTCGCGAGCCAGGCGAGGTTGACGGCGAGAATCAGCAGGGCCGGGACCAGGCACCAGGCAAGGTATCGCATCGGAATTCCATCGATCAAGACACGTCGCCGGGCCAGCCGTACGCGTCGACGATATCGGCGAGCGCTACGGCATTGTCGCGATGCACCTGTTGCATCTCGTCGGCGTAGTCGCCGTATAGCCGACCCTCGGCGAGCAAGCTTGCGCGCGTTTTCCGGTCGCGCTCGGCGAGCTCGCGCAGCCGCTCGACGAGCTCCGGGTTCATGGCCGGCCGGCGCGCGGCGCTATCGACGTTGCGCGCGAATTCCCGGATTCCCAATGCAGCCGTAACGGCAGCGCCGGGCGCAAATCGACCGGCGCTCGCGAGCCGGCTCCTGCAAGGCCGAGCTCGAGCAGATGCGGCTGCCCGTAGACGATTTCGAGCCGCTCGACCGCTTCCAACCGGGCGAGCACGGCCGAACCCGGCGTCGCCAGCGTCGTCACCCGGACCCGCTCGATGCGCAGCTCGCGATTCACCCGCGCGGGCTCGATCGCCGGCGGGGGCAGCCGGAACGGCGCGAATATGCAAAGCGGTTCGCGCAAATCGGCGGAATTCGCACCGACGTGGAATGCCTGCGGCGGCTCGAAATAGTCGGGCTGGTATGTCCAGCCGTCGAACGGCGGCGCGCTATCGGTCGGTCCGTCATCGCGCAGGATCAGGCCGAACGGCGAGGCCGGCGGGTCGCCGGCGCGCTCGACCAGGCGCAGGTCGCGACCCGGACCGCGCCGCGCCTCGACCGGGTCGTGCAGCCACAGCAGTTCGAGCATGCCGTCGGCAAAGAAGAAGCGCCGGTTGGCGCTGCCCTGGCCGGGATGCCGGTTGCCGGGTCCTTCGATCAGACCGAGTTCGATCAGCCGCGCGGCCTCGGGCGCGCCCGGCGATACGAGAATGAAGCAGTGATCGAGCTCGAGGGGCATCGACGGACCCGGCGGGCGGTTTGCGGGCTACCGATGATACGCAAAATCGCGCCGCCAGGCACGAGCACGGCGTCGCCCGTGCGGTGCGGGCGTCAAGCCGTGCGGAACGAGCAGTTGTAGGTCATGACTTCGGCTTTCAGCGCCGCGAGATTGGATTGCACCCGCGTCGCGATCAGCGACTCGATGCGGAAGTTCAGGGCGAAGGTCCAGCTCTCGAGGTTGAAAAACGGGTCCGACGCGTTCGATACGACGATCACGTTGCCCTTGCGCAGCGAATGGATGCGGACCTCGTGATGATTCTTTTCGGTGGTGACGATTTCGATCGCCGCCGGCCCGGCGCCGCGCGGCGTCCAGACGAAGTTCAGGCGCGACGGGTAGGTCGAGAAGTTTTCCGCAAACAACCATTCCGAGAACCGCTGCCGGACCTCGCCTGATGCCTTGCGCGCGGGATCCCTGCGAAAACTGCCCTTGAGCGTCGCCTCGTCGCTGACGCAGGAGATGAAGTTTGCCCGGTTGATGTCGGCCGCGGCGGCCGCGCCGGACAGGGTGCAAAGCAGCAGTATCAGGTAGCGCACGACTCGCTCCCGGAAGCGGAGATTACCCCGAGTATAGGCGCCGCCGCGATAAACGGGATTCGGTGGCGATCGCGCAGCGCCGCCGCGCGATCAGGGTTGCAGCGGGCCCCGGTCGGCGAAAAACGACCAGATGGCGTCGCTCGCGTGGATGTCGAGATTCACCGCGCCGGCGATTTCAGGCGAAATCACGCCGGCGACGCCGGGCCAGTTGTGGCCACCGCCGACGATCGCGTAGAGCGCGACGCGGGCGCCCGCGGCGCAATCGCGCGACTCGATCAGCTTGACGCGGGTCGCCGGCGAGCGCCCGCTCGGCGGCAGGTCCCGTACGTCGACTCCGGGCGCGCAGCGGTTGCCCTGCGCCCAGAATCGCAGCGAATCCGACATCGGCAGGATCACGCGTTGCCGTTCGCCGTGCCGGTTCTCGATGCCGAGGCCGCCCCAGGGCACCAGCCGGTCGGCGGTGCCGTGCAGGTACAGCGCGTCGACCGGTTGCGCCCGCGCGCAGTGTTCCGGCAGCGCGGCGAAGGCGCCGGCCGCAACCGATGCGAATCCGGCGAAACGGGATTCCTCGGCGCACGCCAGTCGCTGTGCCATGAAACCGCCGTTGGACATGCCGGTGACGTAGATTCGCGCGGGATCGACGTCGTGGTCCCGGACGATCGCGTCGGTCAGGGCCTGCAGAAAACCGACGTCATCGGGCCCGTCGGCCGCGCCGGGGATGCCGTACAGGTAGTTCCAGCGGCCTTGCAGCGCATCGGGATAGGCGACGATGAAGCCGTGTCGCGCGGCACGCGAATCGAAGCCGGTCAGCGCGGCCATGCGCGACCCGCTGGCGCCGCGCCCGTGCAGCGCGAGCAGCAGCGCGAGCCGTTCGCCGCCGGCGACCTCGGGCCGGTAGAGCCGGTAGCTGCGCGTCGTGTCGGCGTGCTCGAACCTCAGCGCCGGGGCGTCCGCGGCGGTCGCCGGGCACGGCGCTGCGAGCAGCAGGCTCGCGAGGAAGAGGGCGGATCGCATCGTGTGGCCGGGCCTGTTGACGAATTGGCGAGACGCCCCAGTATACCCGCGCCGCGCCGGCGGCGCCGCGTCAGCGCGGGTTCCAGTGGCGCTGCATCTCGACGAACAGGAAGGACGCCGACCAGGTGATCATGACCAGGCCGGTCAGCGATTCGATGCCGGTCAGGTAGCGCAGCTCGCCGAGCGGTTCGATGTCGCCGAAGCCGAGGGTCGTGAAAACCGTGAACGAGAAATAGCCGCAATCCATCAGGCTGCCGTCGAAGTTGCCGCTGAGCCGACCCCAGCCGTCGGCGTGGTGCATGAAGTGGTAAGCCACGGCGAACACCCAGATTTCGAGCGCGTGCGCCGCCAGCGCGCCGAACACGCCGGCCACGATGCGGTAGCGGTGCGGCCCGTGCAGTCGCGGCAACAGGCGAGTCAGCCTGAAAAGTATCTCGTAGTGAATCATCACGACGATGAGGACGACAATACTGTTTACTACGAAAACCTGCATCTGTATTCGTGATTAATGGCCTCGCATTGCGATCGCGAGGCGAATGATGGCAGGTTTGACGGGGCGCCGGGTTGACGCCGCGCAATCAAAGCGGCTTGTCGGGTTGCAGCGCCGGTTCAGTCGGCGAGCTTCGCGCCGGCGGCGGCCAGCAGGTTGCGCAGCAGCGTCCGGTGACAGCGGGCCTCGTTTTCGCAGTAGCAGCCGACGGCGAAGTTCGCGTGGTGAGACAGCGCGGCCAGCAACTCGATGTCGCGGCGCGGCAGCGGCGCTTTCATTTCGGCGAGGTAGCGGCGGCTGAACTTCTTCCAGGTCGCGTCGTCGACCGGCATGAATTCCTTCAGCAGCGCCTCGCTCGGCGCGAGGTTCGGAAACCAGACGTCGTAGATGTTCCTGCGGGCGTAGTCGGCTTTCTTCACGCCGCGCGGCGGGCGCCTCACGGTACCGATACGCAGTCCTTCGGCCTTGCCGCGGGGGCTGCCGAGCCGAACGATGCTGACGGCCATTCGAATATCTCTCCTGGAGCGTCCGGAAGGCGACGGAACGGCTGGCCTGCCGCGCCGTCGGGCTTGCGCTATGATAGGCCATACGGATCGTCGAACCCATCGTCTCGCGCATGAAAATCGAACCACGCATCGAACACGAGCAGGGCCACCGGCAGGAGATTTATCCGCTGCCGGTGGCAACCGGGTTCCTCGAGGAATTACTGCGCCATGTCTTCGAGCGCCATTGGCCGTCGATCGTTTTCGGTCCGATCATCGAGGGTGGCGCCTACGAAATTCGGTGCCCGAACGCGCCGCGCTCGATCAGCTACTACGACGGTTACCTGACCGTGCACTTCGGCGGCACGCATTTTCACGTCTGTATCGGCGACAACGAGGGCAGCGCGGCCAGCCCGACGCCGCCGGCGCTGAAGAAGACGCGGCGCACGTCGCGCGCCGAGATCGTGCGCGGTTTCGATGCCGACGGTGCGCCGATCACCTGGCAGCTACGGCTGTTCAATGGCGACGGCACGCCGCAGCTGAATATCTTTTTCCCGAACCCGTTTTTGACCGACGAAGACCGGGTCGCCGAGCAGCCCGACTGGTCACGCCTGGCTGCGTGGGATGACGTCGCGACGCGCTTCCTCGGCCGCGAGGCGGCCGAGGACCCGCTCGACCGGACCGGCAAGGGCTTTCGCGCGCCCTAGACTGCCGGTCCTGCCTCGCGCTCCAGGTGCGGAGCGGGGGTCTCCTGCAGATGCAGCCATCCGATGCGGCCGTCTTCGAGCCGGCGCAGCAGGGCGCAGGCGATGCGCGTGCGCCCGGGTTCGCCACGATGGCGCTCGACGTAGGTCGCGAGGCACAGGTCGGGCGCGAGCGGCCGCGTTTTGACCGAATCGACCTCGAGCGCGTAGCTCGGCGGCTTTTCGCCCCAGGCGGCGGCGAAGGCGCCGACCACGGCGGCCTTGTCGCCGATGCCGCCGTCCGGATGAATCACCTCGAAGTCGTCGGCGAGCGCGTCGGCGAGACGCGCCGGCGCGCCGTTGCCGCGCTCGATCCCGCCCTTGAGCCAGGCGTCGAGGAAGCGATGCAGTTCGTGGATTTCGGCGACGAAGGGATCGGACATGGTTACGGGTCTCCAGTCTGGGACGATTAGCGATTCGATCGGCGGCGGATCAAAACCTTCGATATTTCGAGCGCTGAAAAGTTCGGTTGCCCGGCGCCTGGCGACGAGACTCGTTCGCCGTCGACCCGATGCGGTCCTCGAGAGCGTCGACGGCCGTCCGGCGCGCCGCCGCGTTGCAATCGACCGGACCGCCTGCGGGTGGTCACGAAATAGGATTCGGCGCTCGTCGCTTCCGGCGATGCCCGGTAAATTTTTCGTTTTTTTCGATTTTTCTCTAAAGGTTTCCCGGTGCCGGTCGAAATATCACCCGGGGACCTATGGCATGCATGACGAAATCAACCTAAGTTACATCGGCCTGACCGAGCTCGAGATCAGGGTGATGAAGAGTATTTTCACGCTGGCGCCGCAGCTCAACGAGAATTACCGACTGATTACGCCGGACCGCCTCGACGAGGCGGACCTCGTGCTGGTCAATGCCGACGATCCCGAGTCGCTCGGCAAGTGGGGCGAGGTAAGCCGCAACAACCGGATCTCGACCTCGCTGATGCTGACCGACCAGGCCAACCTGGCCGACGGCGACGTCAGGATCCAGCGTCCGATCCGGGTGCAGAAGCTGATCGCCGCGCTCGAGGAAATCGTCATGCAGGAAACGACCTCGTTCGAGCTGTCCGACGACGAGCAAACCGCGGAGATGCGCATTCTGGTGGTCGACGACAGCTATTCGGTGCGCAAGTACATGGAACACAAGCTGAACGAACTGGCGCCGTGCCCGATCGCCATCAACTTCGCCGCCAGCGGCGAGGAAGCCATCGGCATGGCCGAACGCGGCAGCTACGACCTCATTTTTCTCGACGTCATGATGGAAGGCCTCGATGGCTACAAGACCTGCAAGACGATCAAGGCCAACGGGATCGCCTACATCGTCATGCTGACCAGCAAGAAATCGCCGTTCGACAAGGTGCGCGGGACCATGTCCGGCTGCGATGCCTATGTCACCAAGCCGCCGGGCGACGAGCGCCTGGCGGAAGAACTTCGCAAATGCCTGTCGCACCGGCCCGATCTCGCAGGCCGGGTTCGACAGGCCGAAGCACGCTGACCCGGATGACCGGACAGCGCGCCGACGAAGCGTTTATTGATTCATTTACCGTTTGAACTGGAGAAAGAAATGCCGGCCAAGAAAATACTGATCGTCGACGATACCGCCGCCCACCTGCAGCAGATCAAGGAAATCGTCGCCGCCGAGGGCTACCAGGTGATTACCGCCACGTCGGGCCGCGAGGCGGTCGAGCGCGCTCGCGCGGAAATGCCCAACATGGTGTTCATGGACATCGTCATGGACGACCTCGACGGCTACGGCGCGTGCCGGCAAATCACCCGCGATGAGGCGACCAAGGACATCCCGGTCGTGTTCGTCAGCACCAAGAATCAGCGCGCGGACCGGATCTGGGCCGAGAAGCAGGGCGCCAAGGCCTTGCTCAGCAAGCCCGTCGACAGCGACGAAATCGTCAGCAACCTGAAGCTTTTCCTGTAGCCCAGACGATGAGCACCGTACCGGTCGAGACCCCCGAACTCATGCTGCCCAGCCAGGCCCTGAACCGGCCGTTCGAACTGCCGGACGGTCTGCTGCCGGGACAGTCGCCGGAGGATGCGGACGGCGAGGGGTTTACCGCGCACGCGGTACGAATCGGCAATATCGGGCTGCTGTTGCCGCGCGACCGGATCAGCGAGCTGATCGAGCAACCCGCCGTTTGCCGGCTGCCCAACACATCGACCTGGTTCGCCGGCATCATGAGCGTGCGCGGCAACATGATCCCGGCGTTCGACCTGCACCAGTTGTTCGACATCGCGCCCGCCGGAACGCGACGGCGGATGATCGTGGTTGGCGAGAACGACAAGGCGGTGGCTTTCTGGGCCGACGATTATCCCCGGCTGGTCAGCCTCGGCGGCGACAGCGAACTCGCCGGCGCGCCGCCGTTGCCGGCGCTGATTCGCGATCACGCGCACCGGTTCTATCACGACGACGACCAGATATGGGTCGACTGGAACATCGAGACCTTCGTCACGACCCTGGGGGCGATGATATGACTCGGGGCGTCCGTTTTACCGCAATCCGAATGGCGACCGGGTCGGCATTCGTTCAGGAGTAACCGAAAAATGCGTTTCAGATACCTGCTAGCCCTGCTGCTGTTCGTACCGACCCTGGCACAAGCCGAGGCGGAGCTGAGTCCCGAGCAAATCGAGGCACTGCTCGCGGTCAAGGTCCGCTTCGCCCGGCACATGGCCTTTAACCCGAGCATCGTTCGCGCGGTCGAGGAGCAGAACGCCAGCTCGCTTTCGCTGGACGTGATCCGGCAACGCGACGAAACCTGGCAGAACGCCGGGGGGAGTCTCAACGGGCTGATTCGAGAAATCACGCAAAACGACGTGGCGCGCTATTTTCAGCGACGCGTCGAGAACAACGCCGCCATCGACGAGGTGTTCCTGACCGACAACCAGGGAGCCAACGTCGCCGCCTACCCGCCGACCAGCGACTACTGGCAGGGCGACGAGGAAAAGTGGATTGCGTCGTACAACGACGGCAACGGCGTGGTTTTCATCGGTCCGCTGGAGTTCGACGAGAGTACCCGCAAGACGCAGGTCCAGATCAGTGCGCCGGTGGTCTCCAAGGAGCAGACGATCGGCGTACTGGTGCTCGGCGTATCGGTGGATTACCTGCAGCAGGCCCTGCAGTAACGCCGCCAGCGCGCGTCGCGCCAGGCGCCCCGTGATGGCAAGAATTTTCGAGGTCCGAACATGAACAAACCAGTCACTTTCTCAAGCCGCTTGCGGCGCCCCGCGAGCCTGCTCGCGCTGGCGTCGGTACTGACCTTCGCCGCCAGTACCGGGGTCGTTGCCGAGACCGGCGTCACCGCCGATCGCATCGTCATCGGCGGTGTCATGGATCTCGAGGGCCGCTCGCGCGGTCTCGGGCGCGGCATGCGCGACGGCATCGAGGCGGCTTTCCGCGGGCGCAAGGTCAAGGGGCGCAGCCTCGAGTTCGTGACCCTGAACGATTCCTACAACCCCGAAAAAACCGTCGCCGCCACCGAGCAACTGGTGGAGCGCGGCATCTTCGTGATGCTCGGCAATGTCGGTACGCCGACGGCCAAGGTGTCGCTGCCGCTGCTCGACCGCGCCGGCGTGCCGGCGATCGGATTTTTTACCGGCGCCGGGCTGCTGCGTCCCGGGCCCGGCGAGGTCGTCAACTTCCGCGCAAGCTACGTACAGGAAACCGCGGCCGTGATCGAGGCGGCACTGCGTTCCGGCCTCGCGCCCGGTGAAATCTGCGCCTTCGTCCAGAACGACGCCTACGGCATGGCCGGCATCGCCGGCGTCAGGGCCGCCCTCGGAAAGGCCACGGGCACCCGCGAAATCGTCGCCAGGCTCGACGAAATCATGGCCCAGGACGGCGACGATCCGTTTCGCAACAACATCGGGCCGGTCGGCGTCTACAAGCGCAACACCTTTTCGTCGCGCGACGGCTACCAGTCACTCAAAAAATGGGAGCGGACCAGCGGGCTCAAATGCCGCCTGGTCGTCACGGTCGGCGCCTACGCATCGATCGCCAACTTCGTTGGCTACGCCACAATGAAAGGCGAGCGCTGGACCTACAGCGCCGTCTCCTTCACCGGCGCCGAAAACCTGAAGAATGCGCTGGCCGAGTTCGGCGTCAGCGAAAACGTGATCGTGACCCAGGTCGTGCCGCCGCTCGATTCGCCGTTGCCGATCGTCGCCGATGCGCGCAAGGCGCTCGGCCCGAAGCTGAGCTACGTCAGCCTCGAAGGCTATATCGTCGGGCGTTTCCTGGTGCAGGCGCTGCGACAGATTCCGGGCAAGGAAATCACCCGCGCCGCGCTGCTGTCGACGATCCGCGGCAAGCGCTTCGACGTCGGCGGCATGACGCTCGATTTCAGCGGCGACAACCAGGGCTCCGACCTGGTGATCGCGACCTACCTGAACAACGACGGTTTCAGCATTCTCGGCAAAGGGGAAATGGAGAAGCTCTTACGCTAGGCCATCGCCTGCGTATCACCTGAAATGAAATCCAACCGCATTCCGAGGACTCAAGATTATGTTTAGAAACATCCGAATTGGCCGCCGCCTGCTCATCCTGATCAGCGTCCTGACCCTGATCTTTCTCTCCACCGGCGCCGTGACCCTGGTCGGCATGGCCGACATGTCGGACGACACGGCGACGCTGAACGCGATCACCGCCGAGGCCGCCGAGTTCTCGAAGATGGCCGGCTCGGTGCGCTACCACATGATCGATGTCAGCCAGCAGCTCGCCGCCGGCGCGCTGACCTGGAACGAGGCCGCGCGCCTGCTCGAGACCGGCGCCAGGGAATTCGAAGAGCTCTGGGGCCGGCAGGAAGCGCGCATCGCCGGAGACCCGCAAGCCGAGGAATTCTTCGACGACTCGTTCGGTATCGAGGTCGACCTCGTGCGCGAGGGCTACCAGGAGTTCAGCAAGATCGTCGCGGCCGAAAACCGGGGCCAGCTGTCGCTGTTCCTGCTCAACGACGCGCGCGGTTACTCCGACCCGTTTCTCGACGCGGCCGACGCGCTGGCGGCGCTCGAATCGGTGGAGGCCCAGCGGATCTTCGAGGAGAGCCAGGGCCTCGCGAGGCTGTATTACCTGTTGAGTATCTCGGTGGTCATCGTCGGGCTGCTGGCCGCGGCCATCCTCGGACCGATGATCTACTTTTCGATCACCTCGCCGATCAAGTCGATTTCGCAGGTCGTCGAACAGGTCGTCCGCGGCGATCTCGACGCCCGTACCGGCCTCACCAGCAACGACGAGCTCGGCCAGCTCGCGCAGGCCTTCGACAGCATGCTGCAGGAACGGGTCGCGACCATGACGCGGGAATCCGACGAGAACGAAAAGCTCAACAACTCGGTTATCAGCCTGCTCGAAGCGGTATCCGACCTGAGCGAGCGCGACCTGACCGTGAGCGTGCCGGTGGCCGAGGACGTCACCGGCCCGGTTGCCGACGCGATGAACATGATGGCCAACGAGACCGCGCGAGTGCTCGGCCAGATCCGCGATATCTCGAGCCGGGTCGCGAACTCGGCGGCCATGGTCGAAACCCAGGGCAGCAAGATCAACCAGCTCGCCGACGACGAGCGCCAGATCATCGAGGATACAATGACCAAGCTCGACGAGGCCTCGAAGGCGATGAACCTGATCGCGCGCCAGGCCAAGGCGAGTAACGACATCGCCGCCAAGGCGACGCACTCGACCCAGGAGGCGCTCGAGAAGGTAACCCAGACCGCGGTAGGCATGAACGAGATCCGCGAAACTATCGCCGAAACCGAGAAGCGGATCAAGCGCCTCGGCGAGCGATCGCAGGAAATCAACGGCGTCGTCGAAATCATCAACAACATCGCCGAACGCACCCACATACTCGCGCTCAACGCATCGATGCAGGCGGCCGCCGCGGGCGAGGCCGGCCGCGGTTTCTCGGTGGTCGCGAACGAAGTCCAGCGGCTCGCCGAGTCGTCGCGCGACTCGACCTCCGAAATCGCGGGCCTGGTCGGCAACATCCAGGCCGAGACCGCGGAGACGATGGCGGCGATGAACCGCGCAATCGCGCAGGTGGTCGAGGGCAGCGAGCTGGCGCAGGCCTGCGGCGTGCAGATGCAGACCACCCAGCAGACCACCGCCGAACTCGTCGCCGCGGTGGAAATGATCGCCAAGCGCTCGTTGCTGCAGGCGCGGGTCAACAACAGCCTGCGCGATCAAACCCAGCAGGCGCAGAAGAGTACCCAGGAAACCAACGCCGAGCTCAAGCTGCAGGCCGACCAGACCAGCAACCTGGTCGAATTCTCGCGCCAGTTGATCGAGTCGGTCAGCGTTTTCAAGCTGCCGGCGGCCTGAGGGATCCCCGGAAGCGACCGCGGGCGAGCCTGACCCATGACCGATTCGCCTCAATCCGACGGCCGCGAAGCCATGCTGACCCTGGTCGGCCTCGCCGAGCAGGAAGTCGCCGAGGTGCTGACCGAATTCACGCCCGAACGCGCGGGTGACTGCCGCGAGTTGTGCGCCAGTCACCTCGACAACGTCGTCTGGGCGTCGAGCCAGGCCGGACTCGATGACCTCTACCTCGTCGCCGAGTCCGTGCTGACGCGCTATGCCGACGAAAAATCGGCTTTCGATGCCAGCCAGGGCACGGAGTTTCTCGGCTGGTTGGCCGACCTGCGCCGCTACCTGCAGGCACCGGCCGGCGACGGCGAGATCGGCGCATTGCTGAACCCGTTGCCCGACGACGCCCGCGCCGCGCTCGGCGCGATCCTCGGCGACGCCTCCACGGCAGCGCCCGCGGCCGGGCCGACCGACTCCGATGCGGCCGCCGCGCCGGCCGATACAGCCGACGCCCCCGGCGAGTTCGACGATTTCGCGCCAGCCGACGACGACCTGCTCGGCATGCTCGCGGTCGAGTTGCGCGAGGTCGCGCCGCAGCTCGCCGGGCTCGCGCAAACGATTGCCGGCGCCGACGACCCGTCGGCGGCAGCCGCGGACTACCGCGAAATCGTCGAACGAATCGCGAGCGTCGCGCAGGAACTCGAGTTCGACGGCCTGCTGACGATTTGCCGCTTCGTCGACCACAACCTCGATCTCGTGGCTGCGCTCGATCCGGCCGCGCGCGCTCGCTCGCTCGAGGTGCTGCAACACTGGCCACGGCCGCTGATCGAGCACCTGCTGCAGCACGGCGACGATGCCCTTTGCATCGCCGTCATCGATTACCTCGAGCGCGACGACTGGCCCGAGCCGCTGCCGTACTCGAGTCTGCGCGAACTGATCGACGGACTGACCCGCGAGGTCCAGGCCGGCGGCGCGCACGAGATCGAGGTGCGCGCGCTCGAAGCCTCGCCCGAGGACGTGGCGCTCGAAATGTCGGCCGACGCCAGCGCCGAGCTGATCGACGCGTTTTTCGACGAGTCCCCCGGCCACGCCGAAACCTTTTCCGTGCTGGTGGCGAAAATCGGCGCCGGCGAGGACATCCAGGCCAGCGTCGAGGCCGCGCAGCGGATCGCGCATACGCTCAAGGGCTCGGGCAACCTCGTCGGGGTCAGGGGCATCGCCAACCTCGCGCATCATATCGAGGACATCTTCGACTACATCGCGCGTCAACGGATCACACCGCCGCCGCCCTTGGCCAATACGCTGCAGGAAGCCGCGGACACCCTCGAGTCGATGCTTGAGGCTCTGCAGGGCCTGTCCCCGCCGCCCGACGACGCGCAGCGCGTGCTGCAGGACGTACTCGACTGGGCCAACCGCATCGACAGTGGCAAGATGCGCGCCGACGACTACAGCGACGCCGATGCGGAAGCGAGCGCGCCGCCCGCCGATGCGCCAGCGTCGGCACCGGCGCCCGGCGAGAATGTCGAAGACCGCCGTTCGGCCCGGACCGGCGAAAATACGCCGGCGGCCGGCGCCGATTCGGTGCGGGTGCCGCTCAGTCTGCTCGACGCCATCTTCCGCATCGTCAGTGAAACCGCGATCACCAGCGGCCAGATCCAGGAACGGCTCAACCGCCTGCAGGTGAACGAGAAAATGATTCGCCATAACGACAGTGCGATGCAGCAACTGCGCTACGAGCTCGAAAACCTGGTCAGCATCCGCGGGCTTGCCGCGCGGCACCGCGGCTCGATGGCGGAGGGCGGCGAAGATTTCGATCCACTCGAAATGGACGAGTACGACGAGTTTTACGGCGCCACCCATGCCTATATCGAAAGCGTCGCCGATTCGCGCGAGATCCTGCGCGGATTCGGCGGCGAGGTCGGCGAACTCGATGCGCTGTTCCTCGAGCAGCAACGCCTGAACAAGGAATTGCAGCAAATGGTGTTGACCACCCGCATGGTGCCGGTCAGCACGATCGCGTCGCGGTTGCAGCGGACCCTGCGCCAGGTCTGCCGCGCGACCGGCAAGCAGGCCGAGCTGTCGATCATCGGGCGCGACCTGATGCTCGACGGCGACGTGCTGAACAAGCTGGCCGACCCGCTGATGCACATGTTACGCAACGCGGTGGATCACGGCATCGAGGCGCGCGAGATCCGCGAGGCATCCGGCAAGCCGCCCGCCGGCCAGGTCGTGTTGCGTTTCCGGCAGGAGGGCAACAATGTCGCGATCACCTGCAGCGACGACGGCGCCGGCCTGGACTACGCGCGGATCCGGACCATCGCGACCGAGCGCGGGCTGCTCGTCGAAGGGCAAACCGCCGACGAGCCGACCCTCGCGAACCTGATCCTGCACTCGGGCTTCTCGACCCGCGACGAAATCACCCACGTCTCCGGCCGGGGCGTCGGCATGGATGTCGTCCACAATACGATCCAGGCGTTGAACGGCACCATGGACATCGGCGAGGCCCCGGGCGGCGGCACGCTGATATCGATGCGCCTGCCGATCACGCTGCTGACCAGCCATTGCCTGCTGGTCGCGGCCGGCGAAAGCCAGTACGCGATCCCGACGATTTCGCTGACCCAGATTCTGTCACCGGGCACCGGCGCGTTCAGCCGGGCGGACGACAAGCTGTCTTTTCGGCTCGAACAGGACACCTACCCGGCGCATACGCTCAACGCGCTGATCGGCGCCGCCGACCCGGCCGACGACGCGTTGTTCGAACACTGCAGCGTGCTGCTGGTGCAGGCCGCCGACGGCGTCAGCGCGGTCGCGATCGAACGCGTCGTCACCAGCTACGACCTCGTGGTCAAGAACCTCGGCGCCTATATCAAATCGGTCAGCGGGATCGCCGGCGTGTCGATGCTCGGCAATGGCCAGGTCGTGCCGGTGCTCGACCTCGGCGCGATGCTGCAGGCGCAGAACAACCGCGGTCCCGCGGCGATCCGGGCGCCGGAGTCGGCCGGAGCGGCCGAAACCGAGCTGCCGAAGATCCTGATCGTCGACGATTCGCTGAGCGTGCGCAATTCGCTGTCGCAGCTGATGCGGGACAGCGGCTACCATGCCATCCTCGCGCGCGACGGGCGCGAGGCCGTCATCATCCTCGAAACCGAGAAGCCCGATGTCGTGCTGACCGACCTCGAGATGCCGCGCATGAACGGGCTCGAGCTGGTCAGCTACATCCGCAACTCGAGTGCGTGGAAAGACCTGCCGGCCGTCATGATCACCTCGCGCAACATGTCGAAGCACCGGCAACAGGCCGAGCGGGTAGGGGTTAACCGCTTCATTCCCAAACCGTTTTCCGATGACGAGGTGCTCGAAGCCATCGACGAACAACTGGCGTCGCTGGCATGACGGCGGAACACGGACTCGGCGAAATCATGGTCGAACGAAATTTCGCGCAACTCGACTTCGACGGCGTGCGCCTGCTGCTGCCGCAGGAGAACGTGGCGGCGATCGAGGTGAGCGCCGAAATCGATACCGCGAGCGGCGTCGCCGGCGCGCTCGGCAGCCTGCGCGCGAACGGGCTCGAATGGCCGGCTTTCGCGCTCGATGCCGCCTGCGAACCCTGCGCCGAATGCCCGCCCGCGTACCCCTTTTGCATCGCGATCAACCTCGGCGACCTGCCCGCGTTCGCGCTCGCCTGCGAGAAGATCGACCGGCTCACGCTGACCGACGAGCGCGAGTTTCAGCCGCTGCAGCCCTGCATGCACCGGCCGCTCGGCCCGGTCGAGGCGCTGCTGCTGCGCGACGGCGGCTTGCTGCTGCTCGCCGATGTCGCGCGCCTGCGACGCTACCTGCTGCCGGAGATTGCGGCATGAGCACGAGCGATGCCTGGCTGCTCGAATGCAGCGAATCGCTGGCAGTGGCCGTCGGCGATCACGAAATGGTCGAGCTGGTGCGGTCGGAGATATGTCACCGAATTCCGGGCACGCCGGCGCACTGCTCGAGTGTATTGGTCTGGCAGGACGACATCGTCCCGGTCATGGATCTCGGTCCTCTGCATGACGGCGCCGAATCGCCGCGCGACCGTGCCTACCAGTGCCTGCTGCATTACCAGGAAGCGCCCAACGCGGCGCTGCAGCTGCTGGCGCTCGCGGTCTTGCGGGCGCCCGAGCGAATTCGCGTCGACGATGCCCAGTGCTGCGAATTTCCCCGCGAACACGCGCACAGCCTGCTGCGGGAAATCACGCTGAGCTGTTTTACCCATCACGCCAGGCCCGTGTTCGTGCTCGACATCGCGAGCCTGTGCTCGGCCGGGTTTCGCGAGCTCGCGTCGGCCGGCTGAGCGGGGCGCGTCGTTACCACAAGTCGAAGTAGATCGCCGCGAGGATGATGGCGGCGATCAGGCCGTAGAGCAGCAAATTTTCCCGTCTTTCGCGGCGCAGGAAGGCCGGCATCGACGAATCGTCGGTGGGCCTGGTTGCGGTTGCCGGCATCGGTCCCGGGTGATCGTCGATGCTCGCGTAGTATTCGCCGTCGTCGCCCTGCACCCGGGCGCCGAGCCGCCCGGCGATCTGTAGCATCTTGCCAAGCATGGGCGGGTCGGGATAAGCCGTGTGGATGTTACCGTCGGACCAGTCTAACCACGGCGACTCGCATCTGCCCGGCCCGGACCAGACGGCAAAATGCCGGCCGTTGCGCGGATCGAACGTCAGCTCGTCATCCGACTCGACCAGGTGCAGCCATTCCGCGGCGTCGATATACGCGTCGTCGTTTTCGGCCCAGAATTCGGCCCGGGTAATGTGCAGGTCGTATCCCAACGGCGAGTTCCGAGAACGAATGCAAGCCTAGAGTTCGCGCGGGGCCCGAAAAACGATCCTGCCGCCAGCCTTTACCGCTCGCGGTTTCGGCCAGTGCGTCGGGCGCAGCGCCTTGCCCATGACGATCGCCGATTCGCGACCCTGGTAATATCCCGCCGCCTCGTCGATGACGAGGAAACCGAGGGTCTCGTAGAAGCGGACGGCGCCGGCGTTGGTCTTGCGAACCTGCACGAAAACCTGGGCGATGCCCGCGGTGCGCGCGACTTTTTCGAGCCAGAGCACGAGACGCCTGCCGACGCCGCGGCGGCGATAGCGCACCGGCACGGCGAGCAGATCCAGGTTCGCGAAATCCGCGCCGTAGGACATGATGCCGAATCCGGCAAGCCTGGCGCCGTCGCGGGCGACGATGGTGTTCCTCGCGCGGTCGCGAATCGATGCCCGGATCCGCGCGGGCGTATAGCGCCAGCGCAGGCCGTACTCGATGTGCCGGCGCGACAGCCGGGCGATCTCGCGAGCGTCGCGCGCGCTGGCGAATTCGACGGTAATGCGAGCAGGTATCACGATCTGGCGGGCAAGCCCCCGGTGGTTAAAATATGAGCACAGTATAGCGCCACGGGTTCCGCCCGGGTAAAATTTTGCCGCGGGCGACGAAGTAGAATCTATCGGCAAACGTTTTCGCGGACCGTGAAAACTCCGGTGGAAGCGAGAGTTCGGGAAGGAATCGAGGCCGGATCAATCGTCGCGCCGATTTTTATAGCGACGCAATCCGAGGCGCAATCGTTCTTCTGCGGGGAAGGCGTCGATGGTCGACTCGA
>JAHEKJ010000195.1 GCA_024638385.1 Gammaproteobacteria bacterium
GAGGGCGCCGTGCGTCGCGGCACCGGTCGCCGGGGCGCGGGGCGGCGGCGACCGGCGCCGGCGGCCTAGGCGGGCGGGAGCTCTGCGCGTCGTGACCGAGGACGAAGTCAGCATCCTGTTCATGCCGTCGGGTCTGCGCGGCAAGGTGCCGGTCGGCACCACGGTGCTGCAGGCCGCGCAGCGACTCGGCGTCGATCTCGAATCGATCTGCGGCGGCCAGGGCAAATGCCGCAAGTGCCAGGTGTTGCCGCAGCAAGGCGAGTTCGCCAAACACGGCATCAGCTCGGATGCCGACCATCTGACGCCGCTGACCGAAACCGAGCTGCATCACCAGTCGCGCAACCGCCTGAAGAATGGTCGCCGACTCGGCTGTAACGCGCGCATTCTCGGCGATCTCGTCGTCGACGTGCCCGAGGAGAGCCAGCAGCACCGGCAGCACATCGCCAAGGCCGTGACCGCGTTCGACATCCAGGTGCAACCGGCGCTGCACCTGTACACGGTCACCTTGCCGGAGCCCGACATGCACGCGCCGATCTCCGACAAGCGGCGCCTGCAAAAAGCCCTGCGCGAGGAGCACGACTTGCCGACGCTGGACTGCGAGCTGTCGCAGCTGCGCCTGCTGCAGCCGGCGCTGGCGAAGGCGGGGCGCCGGATCACGGTCGCGGTTTACCAGTTCCAGCAAATCATCGGCGTCTGGCCGGGGGTCAAGGACAGGGTTTACGGGCTGGCGGTGGATCTCGGCTCGACCACGATCGCGGCGCAGCTGTGCGACCTGGTCACCGGCGAGGTCGTCGCCACGGCCGACACGATGAACCCGCAGATCCGCTTCGGCGAAGACCTGATGAGCCGCGTGTCCTACGTCATGATGAACGAGGACGGCGACGTCGCGATGACCCAGGCCGTGCGCGAAGCCTTCAACCAGCTCGCCCGGCGTGCGGCCAAGACCGCCGGCATCGACGTCACCGATATCCTCGACCTGGTCGTGGTCGGTAACCCGATCATGCATCACCTGTTTCTCGGGATCGATCCGACGCCGCTCGGCACCGCGCCGTTCACGCTGACGACCGACCAGACCCAGGTCGTGCGTGCGGCGGATCTCGAAATCCAGCTGCACGCGGAAGCGCGGGTCTGCACGCTGCCGTGCATCGCCGGACATATCGGTGCCGACACCGCCGGCGTGATCCTCGCCGAGCGCCCCGACCTGGCGGAGGAAAACGTGCTGCTGGTCGACGTCGGCACCAATGCCGAAATCGTACTGGGCAATCGCCACCGCCTGCTGGCCGCGTCGAGCCCGACCGGCCCGGCTTTCGAGGGCGCGCAAATCAGCGGCGGCCAGCGCGCCGCGCCGGGCGCGATCGAGCGCGTGCGCATCGATCCCGCTACGCTCGAACCGCGCTTTCGCGTCATCGGCTGCGAGCTCTGGTCGGACGATCCCGGCTTCGCCGAGGCGAGCGCGCGCGTCGGCGTCAGCGGAATTTGCGGATCCGGCATCATCGAGGTCGTCGCCGAGATGTACCTGGCCGGCGTGATCGACGACGACGGCGTCGTCGGCCCGGTTCAGGGCAAGGACTCGCCGCACATCGTGCAGGACGGCCGCACCTGGTCGTACCTGCTGCACGACGGGCCGCGGCCGATCCGGATCACGCAGAACGACGTGCGCGCGATTCAGCTCGCCAAGGCCGCGCTGCACGCCGGCACCCGCCTGCTGATCGATCGCATGGGCATCGAGGCAGTCGATCGCATCGGCCTGGCCGGCGCCTTCGGCAGCCACATCGACGTCAAGTACGCGATGGTGCTCGGCCTGATCCCCGACTGCGATCTGAAAAAAGTCGGCTCGGTCGGCAATGCCGCAGGCACCGGTGCGCGCATCGCGCTGCTGAACTTTCCGTCGCGCCTGGAGATCGGCGAGATTCTGCCCAAGGTCGAGAAAGTCGAAACCGCGATCGAACCGAAGTTTCAGGAATACTTCATCGAGGCGATGGCGATTCCGCACAAGACGGATCGCTACACCGAGCTGGCGAAGACCGTCACGCTGCCGCCGTCGAAACCGAAGGCCGAAGCGCAGGGCGGCGACGATCGCCGCCGTTCGCGCCGTCGCCGCGGTCGGGTCTGAGCCGCGCGGCGTCGAGCGGGTTTCAACCGCCGGCGGAGTGCGCCGTATCGTCGGCGGCGCCGGCTCCCGGCTCGTCGTCGCCGTTGCGCGTCTGCAGCTTGCGACGTTCTTCGCGCGGCGGGATGCCGAACAGATCGCGGTAACACTTGCTGAAATGCGGCGCCGAGATGAATCCGCAGGCAAGCGCGATGTCGACGATCGATTTGCTCGTCTGCAACAGCAACAGGCGGGCGCGCTGCAGCCGCAGGTTGAGGTAGTATCGTGTCGGCACGCAGTTCAGATGCTTCTGAAACAGCCGCTCGAGCTGGCGCCGCGAAATTCCGACATAGTTCGACAACTCGTCGAGGCTGATCGGCTCCTCGATATTCGCTTCCATCAGGGTTACCGCCTCGGTCAGCTTTGGCTGGTTGGAGCCGATGGCGAGATGCAGCGGAACGCGCTGACGATCGTCGGAGCTGCGAATCCGCTCGCACATGAACTGTTCCGAGATGCGCGTGACGAGTTTGCTGCCGTGCCGCTCGTGGATCAGCTGCAGCATCATGTCCATCGCCGACTGGCCGCCGGCGCAGCTGATGCGCTCGCGGTCGAATACGAACAGGTCGTCCGACACCCGCACCGCCGGGAATTCCTCGCGCAGGCTGGCGATGTTTTCCCAGTGAATCGTGCAGCGGTAACCGTCGAGCAAACCGGCGCGCGCGAGCAGGTAGCTGCCGGTGCACAGGGCGCCGAGGCGGATGTTCTTGCGCTTGGCGATGCGGCGCAGGCCCTGCTGCAGCGATCGGGACCAGGCCTCGGCGATATCGGTGCCGCCGCAGACGAACAGGATCGAAACGTCGCCGGTATTTTCGAGGCTGGCGTCGGGCGTGATTTCGAGACCGTTGCTGGCGCGCTCGGCGAGGCCGTCGGTCGTGTAAAGGCTCCAGCGATAGAGCGGTTTGCCGCTGTCACGGTTGGCCATGCGCAGCGGTTCGAGCGCCGAGGAGAAGGCGATCATCGAAAAATTGGGAACGAGCAAAAAACCGAAATGCTCGGTCCTGGTTTCGGCTGCGTCTGGTCGCATGGGTCAAATTGTATCAGTCGGCCGCGAAGTGGGTCAGGTCGTGACCAGCGCGCGAATACTAGACGCAAAAATAATCCATTGCACGCGATTTTCCCCCACCGAATCAGGGGGACAGTTTACCTGACTACCTCAATTCAGTTGCAGATTGAAACTAAATTGCGGTAATTAGGTAAACTGTCCCCCTAATTACCGGAGGGTTGCTGGTCGCCTGTTTGGCGGCGGGGTGCTCAGGCGAAGGCGTCGGGCATTTCGTCTTTGCGGCGCTTGACGTAATCGAGCAGAGCCTCGTCGGTCGCCGGGTCGAACGGCGGCGCCTCGTACTGGGCGAGCAGTTTTTTGAAGCGCGCGTTGCAGCGTTGCGCGTGGTCGAGACCGCCCTCCGACTTCCACTGCTCGTAGCTGTTGTTGTCGGTGATCGGTGAGCGATAGAACGCGGTCTTGAAGTTGCGCTGGGTATGCGCGCAACCGAGGAAATGCACGCCGGGGCCGACTTCGCGAATCGCGTCCATCGCCTGCCCATTCTCCGACAGGTCGACGCCACCGAGGAAGATTTCCATCATCGCCGCCTGGTCGGCGTCCATGACGAACTTCTCGTAGCCCATTGCGAGCCCGCCTTCCATCCAGCCGGCCGTGTGCAGCACGAAATTGACGCCGGCCATGACCGCCGGCATCAGCGTCGCGGCGGCCTCGTAGGCCGCCTGCGCGTCGGGCAGCTTGGACGCGCACAGGCCGCCACCGGAACGGAACGGCACGCCGAGACGGCGCGCCAGCGCGGCCATCACGTAAAGCACCAGCGCCGGCTCGGGGGTACCGAAGGTCGGCGCCCCCGACTGCATCGACATCGAGCTGGCGAAGCTGCCGAAGATGACCGGCGCGCCCGGATTGACGAGCTGCACGTAAGCCATGCCGGCGAGCGCTTCGGCCAGCGTCTGCGCCGCGGTGCCGGCAACGGTCACCGGCGACATCGCGCCGGCGAGGATGAACGGCGTGATGATCGTCGCCTGGTTGTTCTCGGCATAGACCTTGGCCGCGCCGAGCATCGTGTCGTCGAAGGTCATCGGCGAATTCG
>JAHEKJ010000196.1 GCA_024638385.1 Gammaproteobacteria bacterium
CGCGCGTGCCGAGAAAGGCCTGGCCCATCTCGATCATCGACGCCGAGGTGTTGCGCACGCCGCCGGCGGTGTTGAGCACGATCACCGGCATCGCCATGATGCAGACGACGAATACCTTCGACGTCAGGCCGATACCGTAGACCATGACCAGCAACGGGATCAGCGCCGCCAGCGGCGCGGTCTGCATGACGATGAAGATCGGCGACACCAGCCAGTCGAAGCGCCGGTCGAGGCCGATCGCGAGCCCGATGCCGATGCCGAGAAACGCCGAGATCAGGAGACCGACCACCAGCGGTCGCAGGGTTTCGGCGTAGGCCGTGAACATCGTGCCGTCGAGCAGCAACGTCCAGAACGCCGCCAGCGACTCGATAAAGGTCGGGAACGCGAAGCTCACCGGGATCCGGCCGGCGATTTCCCAGGCGCCGAAGACGATCGTCGCCGACAGCAGTTTCAGGACCAGCGGGCGGTGCGGGATTTTGACCATCGATGCAAGCTGTTGGCGTTGGAATCGGGCCGCCGGCGGCGACGAGATAACCCGCGCCGCCGGGGACCGGTTTGCCGTTTTACTGCGTCGCCCGCTTGAGCGGTTCCATGTACCAGAAATCCTCGATCTTGAGCGACGCCGGGTCGCCCTGCAGCTGGCCGGCCTGCGAGTACCACTCGAGGTCGGCGCGCGCGGCCTTCTCGCCGCCCCCGTTCGGATCGTAGAGCCCGCCCGCGACGGCGTCGCGGTAGAAATTATCGAGGCTGTCGAGCACCTCTTTGGGCAATTGCCCGATCGGTCCGTTGGGGTCGGTTTCGCGGCGGATGATCGTCGAGTCTTTGTGCATGTCGCGGTAAACGCTGACCAGCGCCCTGACGAAGATGTCGACGTCTTTTTCGTTTGCCTTGATCCAGTTGATATTGGCGAACAGCGCCTCGTCGCTGGCGTCGACCTCGAACATCGGCAGCACGTTGAACTTGTCGCCCTGGGTCTTGACCAGCTTGTTCTTGTTCGACAGGTCGACGATGGTCGCGTCGGTCTGGCCCGCGACCAGCGCGACGATGCGGTTGGCGGAGCCCGGCACGTAGGAGCGCTTGCCGAACTTGATCTTGAGCTTGTCCTCGATCACGTTGGCGATCGAGTCGGTGCCGCCGCCGCGCGAGTGCAGCAGGATTGGCTCGCCGTCGAGGTCCTTGAGGCTCGAGTATTTCTTCGACGTGACCGGGAAGAACTTGAGCTTCGACAGCTGAAAGATGATGCGCACCGGCGCCTTGGCGCGCTGCATCGCCGAGTAGGGCGTGCCGAAACCGATGTCCATCTGGCCGCTCAGGATCGCCTGGATTGCGAGTTCCTCGTCCGAGAACGCGGTCCACTCGTAGTCGAGGCCCATCGCCCTGGCGCGATCGAGCGCGACGAAGAACGCGGCGAGTTCGTCCGACGGGGTTTCGGCCAGCGCGATGCGGACCTTGCCAGCCTGCGCCTGGCCGACGAACGCCAGCGCGAGCAGCAGGGCCGAGGCCAGTAACAATGCTTTGTGGGGAATTACTCTCATGATTTCATCCTCGTGTCGTTGACTGGTTCACCGGGCTCGATCGGGTCGCCCCCGACCCCGCGCCACCGCGCGCGTCGCATCGCCCTGCACGGGCGTTTCGCTATCGCGATCGATTGGGTCATCGATGGTCGAAATGGCGATTTGTCGTCGTTTCAGCGCCCGAATGTAATAACCAATTTTTGATTGGTTTGTTTTTTAATGCCGATTGGTTAATATGTTAACGCACATTGGCTAAATCCCGCAAAACTTTTTGCATCGCCCGAACCGCCATCGAGGAAATCATGAGCAATTCCACCGAAAGCGCCCTGACCCAGTTGAAGGCCTGGCTCGCGCAGCGCGATCTGCCCGCCGACGGCCGCCTGCCGCCCGAGCGCGAACTCTGCGAGTTGCTCGGCGTGTCGCGTGGCGGCCTGCGCAAGGCGCTGGCGACGCTCGAGCGCGATGGCGAGCTCTGGCGCCAGGTCGGCAAGGGTACCTTCGTCGGCGAGCGCCCGGTCGATAAATTCCTGTCGGTCGCCGGCATCGCCGAGAGCTCGAATCCGCTCGAGGTCATGCAGGCGCGCCTGCTGATCGAGCCGCTGCTCGCGGCCGAAGCCGCGATCCACGCGAGCGCGTCGCACCTCGACGAAATGCTGCGCTGCACCCGGCTGCAGCGCGAAGCGGCGACCTGGCGGCAGTACGAGAACGCCGACAACCGGCTGCATCGAACGGTTGCCGAGGCCACCGGCAACTCGGTGCTGACCGCGCTGTTCGATCAATTGAATGCGGTGCGCCGCGCGATCGTCTGGGGTCGGCTGCGGCAAAAGCCGGATCACCCGCCGGCCGATCACCACAGCTTCGCGCAGCACGACGCGATCGTGCGCGCGATCAGCGAACGCGATCCCGAGCGCGCCTACCGGGCGATGCACGAGCACCTGTCGACGGTGCGCGACAACCTGCTGAGCAAGCGCTATGGCGTGGACTTTGTGCGCGCTGGCGCCGGCGCGCCGCCGCCGGTTTAGACCGGGCAATTTGCCCCGGGTCGGATTCCGGACGGCCGTAATCGGCAGGCTTACAGCGGCAGGCGGGTCCGGCGCCGGCCGTCGAGGGCTTCCTCGCGCGCCGCGCGCGACCGCTCGAGATTCTGGTAGGTGACGTAATACTTGTAGATGTTGCGCACGTAGGACGCGGGTTCACCGCTGACCGCGCGGTACATGCCGATCTCGACATGGTCGAACCAGCGGTTGGGGTCGAAGCCGAGTCGTCTCGCGCGCTTGCGCGCGCGCTCCATGTTGCCCGGCCCGGCGTTATAGGCGGCGAACGAGAACAGCGCCTGGTCGAGCGGTGCGATCGCCGGATCGGAGAAATAGGTCTTGCGCAGCCAGTGCAGGTACTTGACGCCGGCGTGGATATTGTTCTCGAGCCGGGTGATGTTGCGGATCCCGACCGCCTTGTCGGCGGCGGTCGCGGGCAGCAATTGCATCACGCCGATCGCGCCTGCCGGGCTGCGCTTGCTCTGGTCGAAGCGCGATTCCTGGTAAGCCTGCGCGGCGATGATCAGCCAGTCGAAATCGTAGCGATCGGCGTAGCGCTTGATGATCTTGACGGTTTGCTCGTAACGCTTGCGGTCTTCGCCGGAATAGACGTTTTCGAGCCAGCCGGTATTGCCGAGGTAGCGCTTCAACACGATGTTGCCGAGCAGCGTGCCTTTCCTGACCGTCTTCGCGAAGGCCGCCACCGATTGCTGCAGTTGCGGGCTGTTTTTACGCATCGCCCACGCGATCTTGTTGCCCGAGTGCACCGACAATTTACGGTGGACGACGATCTTCGGGAAAACCTGCTCCCAGAAATCCGCCTTGTGACTGTCGACGACGATGGCTTCGAGCACGCCGGCGTTGACCATGTCGAGCAGGTCGAAATCCTCGAGGTTTTCGTCGGCCGCGGTGATCGGGATCGGCTGCTTGCCGGCCGCCTCGCGTTTGGCGTTGAGCGCCTGCAGGTGCTCGTAGTAGCTGCTCGAGCGGCGCACGTAGAGCCCGGTCTCGACGAGATCGTCGAAACTCCTGACCCGCTTCGCCGCCGGGCCCGTGACCACCAGCTCGCTGACGTTGGGCCGGATCGGCGGGCCGAAGTCGATGAGTTTCTGTCGCTCGGGCGTAATCGTCAGATTGCCCATGACGAGATCGCCGCGGCCCTCGATCAGGCCCGGGATCAGCCGGTCGCGCGCAACCGGCATCAGCACGACGGTCGGCGAGCGCACGCGGCCGATCTCGTCGGCGAGATGATCCTCGAACAGCTTGCCGAGTTCGGCGACGATGCCGCGCTGCTCGGCGCCGTCGAAGGTGAAGAACAACGGGTTGTGCACGGTCAGGATACGGACGAAGCCGCGCTCGGTCATGCCGTCGAGGTCGCCGTGCCACGGTTCGTTGACGTGTTCGAGTATCTCTTCCTCGGTGGCGGCAACGCCAGGCGCGAGCGGCAGCGTGAGCAGCGCGCAAACGACGGCAAGAGGCGATTTCGGGCGCATGATCGGGCAGCATCGCAAGCGCGCGCGTGCCAGTCAAGCGCGGGGGCAGGGCGCGCAAGCGAAGCCTGGCGCGGTTTCGGGGGGTTAGAAAAACGCACGAACGCCCCCAGATTGGGTCCCGGTAGTGATCGATTCACTTCGCCCCACAGGAGAACAACGTGACTGAATTCTTTTTCGAATACGGCCTG
>JAHEKJ010000082.1:0-12018 GCA_024638385.1 Gammaproteobacteria bacterium
GGTGACCGCGGCGAGCACGTTGACCCGGTCGAGGCACGGCAGGATCAGCTGGATCGTCGTATTGATGACGTCGGCGTCGCCCGACGCCAGCGTGTTGCAGTCGAGCGCGTCGAAGGCCGCATCCGAGCCCCACTCGAAGCCCATTTGCTTGGCCAGCGCGAGGGTGACCTGGGTCGGCGCCAGCGGCGCGCCGAAATGGCCGAGCGCGACCTTGTTGGTCTTCGCGTGCTCGGCGAGTTCCTGTATGTTCTGGTAAGGCGCATCCTTGCTCGCGGCGATGACGAACGGGTAGGTCAGGAAAATGCCGATCGACTCGAAGGTGGTTTCGGTCAGGCCGTCGATGCCGATGTAGGGCCCGACCACCGGTACGCCGATGACGAACGAGCCGACCATCGAACCGTCGGACGGCCCGTTGGCGACTTCCATTGCGCCGGGGAACGGGCCGCCGCCGCCGCCCGGCTTGTTGACGACCGCCGCCGGCACGCCGTACTCGGCCTGGAATTCGTCGGCAATCAGGCGGGTCAGCACGTCCTCGAGGTCGCCCGGCGGGAACGGCACGACAAAGGTCACCGGCTTGTCCGGATACTCGGCGTTGGCGCCGAACGCAATCAGGGACAGCCCCGCGAACAGGGCCAGCGTCAATTTTTTCATGTCTCCTCCAGTGGGTTGTGTTTTTTATGCTGCCGTGATGATACCGCCGGCCAGGCGATCGGCCAATCTCCCGGCGTCAGTGCCAGCCGTCGGCCGGCCGGTCGAACCAGACGTGCACCTGCCCGGTGCCGGTCGCATTTTCGTAATCGCTGAACAATCGGCCCGGCGCCCTGCAGTCGCGCCCGCCGAGCGCACCGATCATCATCAGGTAGTGGCCGAACATGCCCTCGGGCCTGTGCTCGCGGTAGGCGTCCATCGTGGCGATCACGCGCGCGTGCTCGCCGGCCTGCCACCAGCCGATGCGGGCCTCGTCGGCGGCGCGCGCCTCGGGCGTGATGATGTGGGCCGGGTCCGACGCCTCGTGCCGTTCGAGTTCGTCGAGCGGCCAGAAACGGTGACTCATGCCGCCGCTCGCGATCAGCACGACGCGCCGGTCGGAGGCGGCGACCGCGGCGGCGACGCCTGCGCCGACGGCGAGAAAATTGTGCAGCTGCGCGGTCTGGCAGACGCCCATCGACAACCAGGCCTCGCCGCGGTTCAGATAGTGGGCGGTGTTGACGGTCGGGTAGTTGAGCGGCAGGTATTCGTCGTCGCAGGGGTGGCATCGAATCCCGCTGGCCTCGACCCTGTCGGCGACGAGACGCGCGAATTCGGGGTCGCCGGCGAGATCGTAGGGCACCTTCGACATGCCGCGCGGCAATTCTTCCGACGTGAACTTGCCCCGGCGGCGCGCGTGCGCGGTGACGACGAACTCGACCGTCGTGAACCAGTGCGAATCGAACAGCAGGATCGTGTCGGGTCTCAGTTCGTCGAAGACTTCGCGGCGCAGGCGCTCGTAGCCCGGCACGAGGCTGATTTCCTTGCCTTCGTTGAGCTCGCGACGCAACGCTTCGGGGAACATGATGGTTGGCGCGTGGGACAGAAATCCGGCGCCGACGACTTCACCCATCGGGCATCACTCCAGCCGGTTCACGGTTGATTTTTTCGCGCCGGAGCTTATCATTCGGCCAAATCGTTTGCAACCGAACGAGTTTCTCCGGGGCTTTTCCATGCACGACGCAGATTACCGAATCGACATCGACGGCGTGTCGGTGTCGCCGCATCATTTCATCGGCGGCGAACGGGTCGCATCGCCGAATACCTTCGAAACCCGCTGCCCGATGGACTGGGAGCGCAAGCTCGCCGACATTGCGCGCGGCGACGCGGCGCTCGCCGAGCGCGCGGTGACCGCGGCGGTCGAGGGCTTCGCCCTGTGGTCGGCAATGAGCGTCGCCGAGCGTTGCGCGATCATGTACAGGCTCGCCGATTTGATCGATGCGCACGCGGCCGATATCGCGACCGTCGAGTGCCTCGACATGGCGATGCTGAAAGAAAGTCTCGAGGCGCGCCTCGTGCCGCGCGGCGCACTCAACTTCCGCAACTACGCGGATATCGTCAGCGAACACGTCGAGCGCGACTGGGCGTCGAAGGGCACGCACAACCGCGTGATACGCGACCCGGCCGGGCCGGCGGTGATCATCACGCCGTGGAACGCGCCGTTCATGCTATCGACCTGGAAGCTCGCGCCGGCGCTCGCCGCCGGCAACTCGATCATCCTGAAGCCGGCCGAGTGGTCGCCGCTGTCGGCGAGCCTGCTCGCCGACCTGGCGGGCGAAGCCGGCTTTCCGCCGGGCGCGTTCAACGTCGTACAGGGTCATGGCAGCGAGGTCGGCGCGGCGCTGGTCGCCGATCCGCGCGTGCGCCGGATCTCGTTTACCGGTTCGCCCGAGACCGCGCGCCTGATCGGCGTCGCCGCGGCGCGGAACCTCGTGCCGTTCACCGCCGAGCTCGGCGGTAAGGGGCCGCTGATCGTGTTTGCCGACGCCGACCTCGACGCGGCGGCGAAGAAAGCCGCCGCGCAGTTCGAGGATTCGGGCCAGGTCTGCCTCGCCGGTACGAGACTGCTGATCGAGGAGTCGATCCGCGACGAGTTCATGACGCGTTTTCGCGATCACACCGACCGCCACGTCGCCGGCGACAGCCGCGACCCGGCGACGACCCTGTCGGCCGCGATCCATCCGCTGCATCTCGAGCGCGTCGAGGGCTTCGTCGAGCGCGCGCGCAACAACGGCGACAGGATCGTATTCGGCGGCGAACGCATCGAACACGGCAAACTCTGGTATGCGCCGACGCTGATCGAGCCGAAGTCGAACGATTCGGAGATCGTGCAGAAAGAAGTCTTCGGCCCGGTGCTGACGCTGCAGACCTTCGCCGGCGAAGACCAGGCGATCGAACTCGCCAACAGCACCGAGTACGGCCTGTCGGGGATTATCTACACGTCGAGCGCCGGGCGCGCCGAGCGCGTCGGCCGCGCGGTGCGCGCCGGCACGGTCTGGGTCAACACCTTTCTCGTGCGCGACCTGACCGCGCCGTTCGGCGGCTACGGCATCAGCGGCATCGGCCGCGAGGGCGGCGACTATGCCCTCGACTTCCACGCCGACCTCAAAACCCTGCAGATCCTCGAAAACTCCGTCTCGTGACCGCTTCGTCATTGCGAGCGACAGCGAAGCAATCTCCCGGGATCGGGCTAGCGTCTGGAGGTTGCTTCGTCGGCTGCGCGTCCTCGCAATGACGTTCACATCCCGCATTTACCGAACTCAATAACACCGCGTCATAATGAGCGACAGCGAAGCAATCTTCCGGGATCGGCCAAGGCCCCGGAGATTGCTTCGTCACGCGCGGCCTGCGGCCGCGCGCTCCTCGCAATGACCTGCCATTCGTCTCGATCTGGCGATTTCAGCTGACTGGGGCCCGCTGGATTATTTGCTCTGGAGGCGGCGGAGGTCGGCGACAAAGGGTTCGAGCAGGTCGACGGTGACGTGGTTCATGACGACGATCTTGTACCACGCGGGGTCATGATGATCGTCGGGCACGAGGCCGTAGCGCTCGATGAGTTCGGCGTCCAGATGCGCGGCGGCGATCGCGACGATATTCGCCGCCGGATGGCGGTAGTGCGCGACGCCGAGTTCGTCGAGCTGGCGCGCGAGCCACTCGGTGCGATGGTTCAGCAGGTGTATCTTCTCGTACCAGCCGTGGGGCCCGTAGGTCATCAACAGCATCCACACCGCGATCGCGTTGGCGCCCGAGCGGCTGCCGGTCAGCGTCATGTCCATGCCCCGAATATACTTCGCGTCGCGCGTCGTCGCGAAGCGCATCCAGCCCTTGCGGATGACGAAAATCCCGGTGCCGAACGGCGCCTGCAGCAGCTTGTGCGCGTCGATCGCGAACGACGTGATATTCGGGTTGGTGAAACTGTACTCGCTCTCGGGTACGACGAACGGGTAGGCGAAGCCGCCGTAGGCGCCGTCGACGTGGATCAGGAACTCGAGTCCCGCGGCGGCGAGGCAATCGGCGTACTGGTCGACGTCGTCGACCGAGCCGAACATCGTCGTCACGAGGTTGCAGACCACGATGCAGTAGCGCACGCCGTCGGCCCGCATCGCGGCGACGGTCGCCTCGAGCGCGGCGCGCGGAATTTCGCGCGTCGCGCCGTCGACCTCGACGCTGCGGATCGGCAAGTCGAGCAGGTTGGCGCCCTTGGCGATCGAGTAATGCGAGTCGCTCGAGCACAGGATCGCGATCTCGCCCGCCGCGGCGCCGAGCTCGGCGCGGAAAAAGTTACGGTAGATCCATAGCGCCTGCAGGTTCGCCTCGGTGCCGCCCGACGCGATGTAACCGTCCTGCTCGCCCGGCACGCCACCGAAGATCTCGTCGGCGACGATCTCGATCGCCTCGCGCTCGAGCTCATGGGTGCCGGCGAAAAACGGCTCCGAATCGCCGAGCGTGTGGCAGCCGATGTGATTCGGGTTCGCCACCAGCGCGCGCAGGTAGACCGACGAGTCGAGCAGGCGCTCGTCCTGCGAGAACACGTGCTCGTCGAGGCGCGACACCGGGATGCCGAGAATCGTGCGCTGCTCGAAGTCGACGTTTTCCTTCAGGCACTGCTGAATCCGCTTCTTGATCTGCTTCGGGGTCAGCTTCTTCCACAGCCGATAGCTCGGCGTCGGCATCTATTCGTCCTCGTCGAGCCGACTCTTGTAATGCGCCGCGCCCGGACCCCGCGGCGCGCGGACGCCGCGGAACTCCCAGTCGCCGCCGAGCGCGGTCGATTCGACCTCCTCGGTCGTCATCGGCTGGTGACCGACGTCCTCGCGGATCGGAGTCGGCCCCTCGACGATCCGGTTGGTCAGCGCGCCGAGCCCCTCGACCTCGACCGTGACGACGTCGCCGGGTTTGACCGGGCGACTGTTGGCCGGCGTGCCGGACAGTAGCAGATCGCCCGGCTCGAGCGTGATGTTGCGCGCGATGTCGGCGACGAGGTAATGCATGTCCCATTCCATCTCGCTGGTGTTGCCGTCCTGCTTCAGCTCGCCGTTGACCCGGGTGCGAATCCACTTGTCGCGAAAATCCCAGCCGGTGACGAGCGCCGGCCCGACCGGGCACAGCGTGTCCGAGCCCTTGACCCTGAGCATCGAGCCGGCATCGGTGTCGCGAAAGTCGTGCAGGCCGTAGTCGTTGGCGATCGCGTAGCCGGCGATGTAAGCGCCGGCCTCGGCCTGGCTGACGTTGCGGCAATACTTGCCGATCACGATCGCGATCTCGCCCTCGTAGTTGAGCCATTCGCAGCGCTGCGGCCGAACCACGTCGGCGCCGTGCCCGCAGAGCGCGGTCACGGGTTTCTGAAAGTAGGTCGGGTGCGGCGGCAGTTTCGTCATGTACTCGTCGACCCGGCTCCTGTAATTCAGGTGCACGCAGATGATCTTGCGCGGCTCGGTCGGCGCGAGGTGCACGGCGGCGTCGACGGCCACGCGGCGGCCGTCGCCGGCGACGAGTTCGTCGCCGTCGCGGCTGACGACTGTCGGATAACCAGCGAGCAGGATTCGGCGGTATTCGGTCATGGCGGCGGTTCCCGGGTTTCGCGTGAGGGCTTGATCTCGTTAGGATGCAAACGATATCATATTCGGCGATTTTCGCGGCATTGGAAAATCACACTACACCGCATCACTCCGAATAAATCAATGCCCGGCCGAACGGAGGGAGTCCATGCCGCTCAAAGGTTTCATGTTTCCGCGCAGCGCCACCGGCAAAGCCTCGCTGCTGCCCGACACGCCGTGGCACTACTCCGGCACGATGCTGACCCTCGAGTACCGCACCCACCCCGATCGCGTCGCCGAACTCTTGCCCGACACCCTCGAACCGGCCGCCGACGACCCCGGCGCGGTCGCGGTGATCTGGGCCGAATGGCAGAATTGCCGTGACGATTACAGCGAAATACTCGATCCCGCGCGCAGCCAGTACAAGGAGGCCTTCGTCGTCGTGCGCTGCCGCTACCAGGGCGAGACCTACTCGCGCTGCGTCTACATCTGGGTCGATACCGACTACGCGATGGTGCGCGGCCACCTGCAGGGCTACCCGAAAAAGCTCGCGTCGATTTACCTGACGCATCCGATCACGGTCGGCCGCGCGGGTCCGCGGCTCGAGGTCGGCGGACGCTTCGGCGCGAGCGTCGCCGCCTACGACCACAAGCTGCTGCACGCGAGCTTCGAGATCACCGGCGAAAGCGATCACGCCGGCTTCGTCAACGGTCACCCGATGCTTCACAATCGATGGATGCCGGCGATCGAGGGCGACGGCAGCGACAGTCTCGACGAACTCGTGACGATGCGCGCCTACGAGAGCGAGGTCGGCCGTTGCTTCAAGGGCGACTTCGAACTCGAAATCTTCGACTCGCCGGTCGAGGAACTGACTCGCCTCGAGCCGCTCGAGAAAATTGCCGGCTACTGGCGCGAGGTCGCGATGTCGTGGCAGAGCGGCACGACGCTGCGCCGGCGCAACCTGCCCGAAATCGAATGACGGCGTCGATGGCGGGTAACCGGCGAGACACGTCGCTGACGATCCAGGAACGGATCGCGGCGACCCACGTGCGCGACCTCGACGTCGATCTCGACGCGATAGCCGCGATCTCGAACGTCTTCCGCGTCGCGCTCCTGTTTCGCAACCAGGCCGAGAAGCGATTCCTCGACGCGCACGGGCTGTCGTTCACGGGCTTCACGATCCTGTGGGTGCTGTGGGTGTTCGGCGAGATGGAAACCCACCAGCTAGCCGACGAGTGCGGCATCGCCAAGGGCACCTTGACCGGCATTCTGACGACCCTCGAAAAACACGGTCTGGCCACGCGCAAGCCGCACGCGACCGACGGCCGGCGCAAGCTCGTCGAACCAACGGCGAAAGGAGAGAAGTTGATGCGCCGGCTGTTTTTGCAGATCAACGCGCTCGAGCGCGAATTCGTCGCCGAACTCGAGCGCGACGAACTTACCGACCTGTCGCGCCTGCTGCGGATCGTGTTGCATACCCCGGAGCACCGCGCGTGAGCCCCGACGACTTCCGCGCCGCCGGGCACGCGCTGATCGACTGGATTGCCGACTACCGCGAGCATCTCGAGCAACGCCCGGTGCGCGCGCAGGTCGAGCCCGGCGACGTGCGCCGCCGGTTCGCGGCGAACCCGCCCGAACAACCGGTCGCGGCCGAAGACTTGCTGCGCGAGCTCGAAGACAAACTCGTGCCGGGTATCACCCAGGTACAACACCCGATGCACTTCGGCTGGTTCCCGTCGAACGCGTCGCTCGCGTCGACGCTCGGCGATATCGCGAGCTCCGGCCTCGGCACGCTCGGCATCTCGTGGGAAAGCTGCCCGGCCGCGACCGAACTCGAAACCGTCGTTTGCGACTGGATGCGGCAACTGGTCGGCCTGTCCGACGCCTGGGAAGGCTGCATCCAGGACACCGCGTCGACCGCGACCCTGACCGCGCTGCTGATCGCGCGCGAGCGCGCCAGCAACTACGCCGAAAGCCGCGGCGGCCTGCAGGCCGAGAGCAGCCCGCTGATCGTCTACACCACCGACGAGGCGCATTCGTCGGTCGTCAAGGCCGCGCTGCTCGCGGATTTCGGCCGCGACAACCTGCGCCGCGTCGAGATGGACCCGGCAACCCGGGCGATGCGTCCGGACGCGCTGGCCGCGGCGATCGAAAACGACCTGGCGGTCGGCTGCCTGCCCGCGGCGATCGTCGCGTCGACCGGATCGACCGGCGTGACCGCGTTCGACCCGCTCGAGCCGATCGGCGAGATCGCCGGCGATCACGGGATCTGGCTGCACGTCGACGCGGCGATGGCCGGCAGCGCGATGCTGTTGCCGGAGTTCCGGCACCTGTGGCACGGCGTCGAGGCCGCCGATTCGGTCTCGTGGAATCCGCACAAGTGGATGGGCACGATTCTCGACTGTTCGCTGTTCTACGTGCGCGACGTCGAGCACCTCGTGCGCGTGATGTCGACCAACCCGAGCTACCTGCGCTCGAGCGTCGACGCCGAGGTGCGGCAGTACCGCGACTGGGGGATCCCGCTCGGCCGGCGCTTCCGCGCGCTGAAACTCTGGTATCACCTGAATCTCGACGGCATCGACGCGATCCGCGAACGCCTGCGGCGCGACCTCGACAATGCGCAATGGCTGGCCGCGCAGGTCGACGGCGCCGAGCACTGGCGCGTGCTCGCGCCGGTCAGCCTGCAGACGGTTTGCATCCGCCACGAGCCGCCCGGGTTCGACGGCGACGCGCTCGACGCGCACACGCTCGCCTGGGCCGGCGCGATCAACCGCTCGGGCGCGGCGTTCATGAGCCCGGCGCAATTGGACGGGCGCTGGATGGTGCGCGTGTCGATCGGCGTCGAGGCGACGACCCGCGCGCACGTCGAAAAGCTCTGGGCGCTGATTCGACAAAGCGCGGCCGAGGTGCAGTCATGACCGTCTGGCAACCCGCCGACGACGGCTACGCCGAGCTGTCGGACCACGACGCCTTCGTCGCCGGCCCGCCGCACAACACCTTCGCGCGCATGCGCCGCGAGGATCCGCTCGCCTGGTGCGACGGCGGCCAGTTCGAGGGCTACTGGTCGCTGACGCGCTACGACGATATCGTCGCGTACAACCGCGATACGAAACTGCTAAGCTCGGCGCGCGGCATCCGCATCGAGGATCAGAGCTACGACGAATACCTCGCGCGACGCACCTTCCAGGAAACCGATCCGCCCGAGCATACGCACACCCGCATGCTCGTCGGCAAGGCGTTCTCGAAACCGGTCATCGCCGGCTACGAGGGCGTCATCCGCGAACTCTGCGACGACATTCTCGACCGCGCGCTCGCCCTCGGCGAGTTCGACGCGGTGCGCGAAATCGCGCGCCAGCTGCCGATGCGCATGCTCGGCCAGATCCTCGGCGTGCCGGCCGACGACCTCGACTGGCTCGTGACCAGGGGCGACGAGCTGATCGCCAACACCGACCCCGAATACAGCCAGGTCGTGCTCGACCGCGACGATACCGACGAGTACCGCTTCATGCCGTTCCGCTCGCCGGCCGGCGCCGAGCTGTTCGAGTACGCAAAAAAACTGATGGAAGACAAGCGCGCGCGCGGCGACGACAGCGGCGTGCTGAACCTGATCCTCGCGCCCAACGCGCACGGCGAAGTCATCAGCGACATCGAGTTCCGCAATTTCTTCTGCCTGCTGGTCGCGGCCGGCAACGACACCACGCGCTACTCGCTGTCGGCGGCGATGTACGCGCTCGCCACCCGGCCCGAGCTGCTCGCGCAGCTGCAGCAGGGCGACGAGTCGATCTGGGAAACCGCCCCCGACGAGTTCATCCGCTGGGCATCGCCGACGATGCATTTCCGCCGCACCGCGACGCGCGACTTCGAGCTGCACGGCAAGACCGTGCGCGAGGGTGACAAGGTGCTGTTCTGGTTCGTCTCGGCCAATCGCGACGACAGTCACTTCGACGATCCGTTCGACATCGACCTGCGCCGCCACCCGAACCGCCACCTCGCCTTCGGCCAGGGGGGGCCGCACATCTGCCTCGGCATGTGGCTCGCGCGGCTCGAGGTGCGCCTGCTGTTGCAGGAACTCGTCGAACGCGTAACATCGATCGAGCAGGCCGGCGACCACGAGTACCTGCGCTCGAATTTCGTCGGCGGCATCAAGCGTTTGCCGCTCGCGGTAACGCTGAACAAATCGGACAAGTAGAGAGGAGACCCGGCATGGCCAATGAAAGACTGCGCGTGCTGTTCTGCGATCACCTGAACCTCGCCCGCGGCAAGTACCTGCCCGGCACGCACGACGACGGTGGCGAATCGCGTTTCTGCCAGGGTGTCTACGCGCTGACCTACGACAAGGAACTGCTGCCGGCGCCGTGCTCGACGCTGCTCGAGGGCTTGCCCGACATGATCGCGCGCTTTGCGGGCAGTGAAATTCGCCATGGCTGGCACGGCAACGACCGGGTCGTCGTGGCCGACCAGTTCGACAGCGCCGGCAACGTGCTGCCGGTCTGCGGCCGCGGCCTGTTGAAGCGCACCGTCGCCCAGTGGCAGGCGCTCGGCTACACGCCGAAGGTCGGCATCGAGCTCGAGGCCTATGCCTTCGTCGAGGACGACGAGGGCCGCTGGCAACCGTACGATACGCCCGGCGCCTTCGTCTACAGCACCGGACCGTTTACCGATCCGCTGGGTTTCATCGACGCCATCTGGTCCACCGCGGAAGTCGCCGGCTTCGATGTCGAGATGATCACCTCCGAGTTCGATTCGCCGCAGTTCGAATTCACGCTGCGCTTCGACGATGCGGTACAGGCGGTCGACGACGCTTTCCTGTTTCGCCTGCTCGCGCGCGAGATCGCGCTCGAGCACGGCGTGCTGCTGACCTTCATGCCGAAACCGATCGAAAGCTTGAGCGGCTCCGGCGTGCACTTCAATTTCAGCCTGTGGAACGAGTCCGGCGACAACGCGATCGGCGATGCCGAGGCCGACGATAACCTGTCCGATCTCGGCCGCGCCTGCGTCGCCGGCCTGATGCATCATCACCGCGGCCTCGCCGCGCTGCTCGCGCCGACGGTCAACTCCTACCAGCGGCTCGAGCCGGCGAGCCTGTCGGGTTACTGGCGCAACTGGGGCGCGGACCATCGCGGCGTGACCACGCGCATCACCAGCGAGACCGGCAGTCACGCGCGCATCGAGCACCGCATGGCCGACGGCGGCGCCAATCCGTACACCGCCGCCGCGGCGGTGCTGCAGGCCGCACGCCTGGGACTCGAAAAGCAATACCCGCTGCCGCCGGCCGAGACCGCCGACTGCCTCGAGAATCACGACGCCGAGGACGGCGTGCCCGACGACCTCGCCGCGGCGCTCGCCGAACTCGAAGCCGACGCCGAGCTGGTTGCGGCGGTCGGCGCGGACCTGGTCGGCAACCTCGCGGTGATCAAGCAAAACGAAATCGAAAAGACAGCGAAGCTGAAAAAAGATACATTACGCGACTTTTATATCCATTATCTGTAATCTCGAGACATGGCGAAAATCACCTGGAAAATGGCCGACGGCAGCGAAATCAGCGCCGAGATCAAGGACGGTTTGAACCTGATGGAGGCCGCCACCGCGAACAACGTGCCGCACATCGAGGGCGAATGCGGCGGTTGCCTGTCGTGCGCGACCTGCCACGTATTCGTCGACCCCGAGTGGTACGACAGGACCGGCGAGGTCGACGAGATCGAGGATACGATGCTCGAGATGACCGACGTCGAGCGCGAGGACAACAGCCGGCTGTCGTGCCAGATCGTCGCGTCGCCCGAACTCGACGGCCTGGTCCTTTACGTGCCGGAGCCCGAGTAAGGCGATGGCCGCGCCGATCGTCGTCGTCGGTGCCGGCCAGGCCGCAGCCTCGCTCGCCGCGCGTCACGTTGCGCGCGCGAGTTCGCAACCCCTGTTGTTGATCGGCGACGAATCGCACCCGCCCTGCCAGCGCCCGCCGCTTTCGAAAAAATACCTGCTCGGCCAGCTCGAGCGCGAACGCCTGTTCATTCGCCCGCGCGACTGGTACGCCGGCAGCGGCGTCGAGACGCGTTTCGACCGCACCGTGCGCCGCGCGCCCGACGCGCGCTGCGTTTCGATCTGGTATTACGCCGACGACCGGCTGCTCGCGATCGACGCGATGAACGACCCGAAGGCCTACGCCTTCGGCCGCATGATCATCGAGGCCGGCAAGCACCCGCCGCCCGAGCGGATCGCCGACCCCGCCACCGACCTCAGGGCCATCGCCAAATCCTGACGCGCGCCGCCCGCGTCATTGCGCATGCAGCGAGGCCATATCCCGGGATCGGGCCAGCACCAGGAGATTGCTTCGTCGCTGGCGCTCCTCGCAATGACGTTCACATCCCGTGGTTGCCGCAAACAGGAGACCGCGTCATTGCGAGCGCAGCGCAGCAACTTCCCGAAACCTGCCGTCATTGCGAGCGCAGCGAAGCAA
>JAHEKJ010000082.1:12118-17069 GCA_024638385.1 Gammaproteobacteria bacterium
CGTCATTGCGAGCGCAGCGCAGCAACTTCCCGAAACCTGCCGTCATTGCGAGCGCAGCGAAGCAATCCCCGGGGATCGGGGCCAGAACCGGAAGATTGCTTCGCCGCTGGCGCTCCTCGCAATGACCTGCAATTGCCGGAGAAATCGGCTTAAGTAGAATGAATGCGGCTACAATGTCGTGACGGCGACGCCGCGCCGGGCGAGGCGGTGACTCAGGTTTATGTATGCCTCGAAGCGCTCCTTGATGTTGCGCACGTAGTTGACCGGTTCGCTGCCGTTGACGTAGCCGTAGCGCGCCTTGCTCGCGTACTTTTGCTTCGACAGCAGCAGCATGGCCTGCTCGACATGGCCGAACCAGCGGTTCGGGTCTTTGCCGAGCCGTTTCGCCAGGCGGCGCGCGTCGTGCACGTGGCCGGCGCCGGCGTTGTAGGCGGCGAGCGTGAACCACAGGCGCTCGGACAGCGGCAGATCGTTGTCGAAGCGGTCGCGTAGCCAGTCGAGGTACTTGATCCCGCCGCGAATGCTCGCGTCCGGGTCGGTGATGTTGCTGACCCCCATCGCCCGCGCCGTGCGCGGCATCAACTGCATCAGGCCGCGCGCGCCGATGTGCGAGCGCGCCTTCGGATTGAAGCGACTTTCCTGGTACATCAGCGCGGTCACCAGGCGCCAGTCGAAGCCGTAACGATTCGCGTACTTGCGCACGATCTCGTCATAGGGCGAAATCTCGCCCTTCAGCGGGTCGACGACGCGCCCGCGCGCGAGCCGCTGAATCGAGCGCGCGTTCTTGAAATACTTGCGGTAACTGACATTGTAGAATTCGCCGCGGTAAACGCGCGCGACGAACTCGTCGAGCGCGGCCTTGAGTTGCGGATTGTTTGCGCGCAGCGCGATCGCGTGCGGCACCACCTCGTCGAGCACGTAAGCCGAGCGCACCGGAATGCCCTTGGCGAGCTCCAGGTCGAGCAGGTGCTCGTCGGCCATCGTCGCCTTGTGCTTGCCGCGCGACACCAGCTCGATCAGCTCTTCGGTCTCGGTGGCATCGTCGGTCGAGCGCAACAGGAACCCCGCGCCATCCTGCCGCAGCGCCGCCAGTCGCTCCCAGTAGCGGCTGTGATGGCGCACCAGGATCGTCCGGTAAGCCAGGTCCTCGAGCGAATCGGCCGGATCGTCGCGGTGCACGACGATGTGCTGGCGCGCGTAGTGATAGGGCCGCGAGTAGTCGATGCCGCGGGCCTGTTCGGCGGCGTCGGGCTCGAGAAAGCTCATCGCGATATCGGCCCTGCCGTCGAGCAACCAGGTCGTCAGCTCGCGGTGGCTTGGCGGCACGATGACCTCGAGCCGCAACCCGTGGTAGTCGGCGAAGGCGCGCGCGAGATCGTACTCGAAACCCATCAACTCGCCGCGATAAATGAAATACGACGCCGCGTTGTTGCGCAACAGCACGCGCAGCACGCGGCGCTTCTCGATCGCGTCGAAGTCGCCGGCAAAAGTCGGCTCGCGGTCGGCGGTGGCGTGTTCCAGCTGTAAATAGCTGTTGATCTCGCTCAACAGCCATACCGCGTTCTTGCGCACGCCCCAGGCGATATCGCGCTGGCTCGAGAAATTCACCGCGACCTTGAAGTCGTCGCGATACGACTGGTAGACCTCGACCAGGTTACTGTCGAGCACGGTCGCGTCGATCTGGCCGGCGGCAACCTGGTCGAGGACATCCTCGGCATGGACACCATCCGGTGACTCGAGGATTTCGATATCCGGGTAGCGGTTTTCCTTGAGCCAGACCAGCGCATGCCAGAAGGTCGAGTCGCGCGCGACCATGACCCGGCGGCCGTCGAGATCGCTCACGCTGGTAATGTCGTCGTTATCCTGCGCGACGATGACCTTTTCGCGAACGTGGTCGACCGGCACCGAGAACGCGATTCGGCGCAGGCGGAGATCGGTGATCGTCAGGTTGTCGACGATGACGTCGCCGCGGCCCGATTCGAGTGCCGGAATCAGCTCGGCAAAATTGTCGACGATGACGAGTTCCGGGATCAGGCCGTGCGACAGCGCGAATTCCTCGGCGATGCGCTGCTGCTCGGATAGCGGCGAGCGCTGCCGCGGCAGGTAATCCTCGTCGGTGAAATCGCGCGTCAGCAGGATGCGCAGCTTGCCCTGGCGCAGGATGCCGTCGAAATCGCCGGTGAATACCTGCGCTTCGTCGAGGCTGCTGTAACTGCGGTTGATGAAGGCGTCGGCCGGCAGCATCCACGTCAACGCGACGCAAACCAGTACAAACCTGGCCGCGAAGGTCCCGCGCGAATTACCGCCGGAGCCAGTCGACATGCCCCTACCCCCATTATTGTGCGCCTCATCATAGCAACAAGCCGAAGCCTGACCCAAACCTGGCTCACAAAACATGCAATAACGAACCGGTCGAAAACGCGGCCTCGCGCGGCCGTTTCGGTTGTCGTGTAAGCTTCAGTCCGGGTAATCGATCGCGCCGATGAAATAGGTCAGCCGTCCCCGCGGCACGTCGACCTCGACCTCGTCGCCGAGTTCGCGCTTGAGCAGCGAACGCGCCAGCGGCGAGTCGACGCTGATGTAATGCGGCTCGCAATCGAACTCGTCCGGACCGACGATGCGGTAGCGCACCCGCTCGCCGGCCTCGTCTTCGAGTTCGACCTCGGCGCCGAAGAATACCTGCTCGCGGTTGGCCGGCTTGTCGGCGACGACCCTGAGTTCAGGCAGGCGTTTCTGCAGGTAGCGAATGCGCCGGTCGAGTTCGCGCAATTCCTTCTTGCGGTAGATGTACTCGGCATTCTCGGAACGGTCGCCCTCGGCGGCGGCCGCGGCGAGCGCGGTCACGACCTCGCGCCGGCGTTGCCAGATTGCCTTTTGTTCCGCGGCGAGCCGCCGCATGCCGGCCGGCGTAACATACGGCGATTTCTTCGCTTCCGGTGGACGATAACGGCTCATCGAAGAACTCGGCGCCGGGTCAGACGCGAAACTGCGAGATTTGCACCTCGGTGCCGTAGTCGGCGTAGTCGCCGTCGGTGCGCCGGCCGCGAAAATCGGACCAGACGATCTCGCGGTAGCGCGCCGGGTGGTCGGCGTCGACCACCGACGGCAGCGGGCTGACGCGGCAGCCGGCCGCCGGGTTGAAGAAGAACGGAATGCTGTAGCGGTCGCGCGCGTCCATCGCCAGCACGCGGTGAATCGCGGCGCGGTAGTTGTCGTTCGACCAGACCTGCATCATGTCGCCGGTATTGATGACGAACGCGTCGTCGACCACCGGGATGTCGTACCAGTAGCCGTCGCGGTAGACCTGCAGCCCGCTGACGTCGTCCTGCAGCAACACGGTCAGCGCGCCGGCGTCGGTGTGGTGATGCACGCCGAGGTCGGCGACCGGCTGGTGCGTGATGTCGAGCCCGCGCAGCGGGTCGGCGACCGGGTAAAAGTTCAGGCGGACGAAACCGGTATGGTTGGTGGCGAAGTCGCGCCGCATGAAGTCGCCGGGCAGGTCGAGACCGAGACACAGCGCCTCGAGCAGTTGCAGCGACAGGCGGGTGCAGGCGTCGAGCCAGGCGAGCATCGCCGCGCGAAACCCGGGCCGGTTCGCCGGCCAGCGATTCCGCCGGCGGTAGATCGGGTCGACGCCTTCGCGGGTGAAATCGAAGACCTCTTTCCTGTCGCGCTGATTCTTGGTCAGTTCGTTATTGTAAAAACCCCAGGGATTCTCCTTGCTACGCACGATCGCGAGCTTGTCCGTCGCCGGCTGGCCGAAGAACCAGCGCGTCTCGCGCCAGACCTCGGCGATCTGCGCGCTATCGATGCCATGATCGACGACCTGGAAGAACCCCCAGTCGCGGCAGGCCGTGGCGATCTGCCCGATCGCGACACTCGCCGACGCCGAACTCGCGTCGCCCAGCAGGTCGCCGATAGCGATTACCGGAACCCGATCGCGCAGCGTCGCGGCATCGGCAACCGGGTGCAAATCGATATTCTGCGGATCGGGTGTCATCGTCTCGTCGCCACGCTGGCGGTTGCGGTCGCGCTCAACTATACACCGCGACCGGCTCGCCGAGAACATCGGCCAGCGGCTCGACGCCGAGGCCGGGCAAGTGATGCGCATGCATGCGGCCGTTCCTGCGCGGCACCGGGTTGGCGAGCGTATCGATCGCGACCAGGTCGCCGCTATCCCAGATGTAAAGAAGCCGCTCGGGCGCGCTGGCGTGCGCGAGATGCACGATTGCGGCCTGGGTGATGCCGCTGCCGCCGGTGCACTGCAGGTAGAACGGGATTCCGAGCGCGCTGCACAGGTCGCGCATCTGCAGCGCCGGCGTCAACCCGCCGACGCGGCCGATCTTGAGATTGATCGCGTCGCAGATGCCGTCGGCATGCGCGCGCAGGAGCACGTCGAGATCGAGCAGGCACTCGTCGAGCACGATCGGTCGATCGACGCTGCGGCGCAGCGCGCGGATCTCGTCGTAGCTCGCGCAGGGTTCCTCGAAGTAAGCCTCGACCGAGCCGGTCACGCGCAGTACGCGCAGCGCCTCGTCGACGCGCCAGCCGCCGTTGGCGTCGATCTTGACGGTTTCACCCGGCTGCATGATCTCACCGAGGCGCAGCAGGAACTCGATGTCGGCCTCGGGGTCGCCGCTCGCCTTGGTCGAAAATTGCCGGCAGCCGGCGTCGCGATGGCGCGCGATCATTTCGTCCATCAACGGCCCGTGGGCCGGCGGAATCCACCCCTGGATCGCCGGGAATTCGCTCTGCATGCCGCCGAACAGCGTGTAAAGCGGTTGCCGCGCGAGCTTGCCGAGCAGATCCCAGCAAGCCATGTCGATGCCGTGCTTGACGTAAGCGTGGCCCAGCAGGTGATCGTTCAGGTGCGCGTAGACGACCGCCGGTTGGCTCGCGTCGAGCCCGATCAGGCCCGGCGCCAGTTCGGCAATTCCGGCGCGCGCGCCGC
>JAHEKJ010000013.1 GCA_024638385.1 Gammaproteobacteria bacterium
GGGTCTTTCGAGATCGCCTTCGGATGCACCGGGCAGGCGCGCAGGCACGCGGGGCGTTCGCATTGCTGGCAGGTGACGGTCAGAAAATCGAGCCGCGCCGCGCTCCCGGCGGCGGCCGGGGCCTGCTGTTCGTCGAACCACAGCACGCGGTTGCGATAGCTGTGCGGGCCGAGCGCGTTGGTCTGTTTGCACGCGGCTTCGCAACTCTTGCAGCCGGTGCAGCGTTCGAGGTCGATCGACAAGGCGAGACGGGTGTTCGGATCGGTCATCGTTATCGGCCCCAGTCGGTGACGTGCCACCAGTCGATCGGGCCGCCGCCGGCGGCATAGCCGGCAAAGAACAGCACGACGACGACGTGCGCGAGCAGCCCGAGATAAAAGAACAATGCCGCCAGCAAATGCAGTCGGCGCGACCAGCCGAGCCCGGCGCCGGCCGCGGCGCGCGCGCCGACCATGCGGGCCTCGCGCTCGGCGAGCCACTGGTAGCGCAGGCTCCGCAACGGCCGGCGCAGCCAGTGGCCGACGGTCGGTGAAAACAGGCCCTCGTCGGCGCCCGGGTCGAGCCGCGCCAGCAGCGCGGTCTTGGCGTCGATGAGCGCCGCGAGTTCGGCCTTGTCGAGACTGGCCGGCGCGCCGAAACCGTGCGGCGCGCCGGATCGCGCGAACAGCAGCGCGAACCCGCGGGTCAGGAAGGCGCGCACCAGGCTGCCCTGGACGACCAGGAACACGAGCAACAGCAGGATGATGCCGGGTGGCGTCAACCAGTCGGCGGCGGCGACGTGAACGAAGATCAACAGGCTGCCGAGCATCGCCGCGAGCACGTGGGCGACGAACCAGGCCGGCGGACTCGCGCTCGCGCCCGAGCGTTTCATGATCGAAAACGCGAGCGGCGCGAGCAGCAGCAGCGCACCGAGCCCGGCGCACAGCTGGCCCGTCGGCGAGCCGGGAGCGGGCAGGCCGGGCCACAGCAGGATGACCCCGGCGGCGAGGCTCGTGACGGCGAGCAGCGACAGGATCGTCGCCAGCGGGAGATCGGGACGAGTCGGGTTTTGCACGGGTCCGGGTCGAGTTTTGCGACAGCGTATCGCCGCGCCCGGCCGGGTTCAACCGCTGGTTTTTGCGATCCGCTCGCGCACGGCTTTTTTCAGGGGCTCACGCCATGAGCCATCAGACGTGGATAATGTCCTGCATATCGTACCCGGGCCGGATGCAATTTCGGGTTAAAATGAAAAGTTCTCTTTATGTTCTCGTTCGGCTATGGGATAATTCGGCAACTCAAACAAGCAGGTAGGTATCGATGGACGACAACAAGCAGAAAGCGCTCGCCGCGGCCCTGGGGCAGATCGAGAAGCAGTTCGGCAAGGGCTCGGTGATGCGGCTCGGCGACCACGGAATCGACACGACGATGGGCATCGTCTCGACCGGTTCGCTGTCGCTCGACGTCGCGCTCGGCATCGGCGGGCTGCCCCGCGGCCGCGTCATCGAGGTCTATGGCCCCGAATCCTCGGGCAAGACCACGCTCGCGTTGCAGGTCATCGCCGAATGCCAGAAGAACGGCGGCGCCGCTGCTTTCGTCGATGCCGAGCACGCGCTCGACCCGAGCTACGCGGGCAAGCTCGGGGTCGACATCGACGATCTGCTCGTGTCGCAGCCCGATACCGGCGAGCAGGCGCTCGAGATTACCGACATGCTGGTGCGCTCGGGCGCGGTCGACGTGGTCGTCGTCGACTCGGTCGCGGCATTGACGCCGAAGGCCGAGATCGAGGGCGACATGGGTGACTCGCACATGGGCCTGCAGGCGCGGCTGATGTCGCAGGCACTGCGCAAGCTGACCGGCAACATCAAGCGTTCGAACACGATGGTCATCTTCATCAACCAGATCCGCATGAAGATCGGCGTCATGTTCGGCAACCCGGAGACCACGACCGGGGGCAACGCGCTAAAGTTCTATGCCTCCGTGCGCCTCGATATCCGGCGCATCGGGGCGATCAAGCGCGGTGAGGAAGTGATCGGCAACGATACCCGGGTCAAGGTCGTCAAGAACAAGGTCGCGCCGCCGTTCAAGCAGTGCGAATTCGAAATTCTCTACGGCGAGGGCTCGTCGCGCGAGGGCGAGCTGATCGATCTCGGCGTCAAGCACGGCCTGGTCGAGAAGTCCGGCGCGTGGTACAGCTACAACGACGAGCGTATCGGCCAGGGCAAGGACAACGTGCGCCAGTTCCTGAAGGAAAATACCGACATGGCCGAGGATATCGACCGGCGCCTGCGCGAACTGCTGTTGCCGCAGCCGAAGAAGGCAAAACCGATTGACAGCGATGCAACTGACTCACCAGTCGAACCCGAAGCGGTGGAAATTCCCTAGCCTACCTATCCCATCCACCCATGTTGCTGAGCTGGCAAGTGCCCCCGGAAACATCCCTCTCCGGGGGCTTTTTTTTTGGCTGACGGGAAACACCGCCAGCAGGGTCCGGGAATACTCGGAGGTCGAATGGCTGAAACCAGGGAGAAGCCGGCGGTGCGCAAGGTGGCGATGGATTTGCTCGCGCGGCGCGAGCATTCGGCGCTGGAACTACAGCGCAAACTCGCGAGCCGCGGTTACGCCGAAGACGAAATCGATGTCGTGCTCGAAGGCTTGCAAAGCGACCGGTTGCAGTCGGACGAGCGCTTCGCGGAGGTTTATTCGCATAGCCGGGTCGAGGCCGGCATGGGGCCGATTCGAATCCGCCACGAATTGCGCGAGCGTGGCGTCGACGACTCGCTGATCGAGTCCGCGCTCGCGCCGCTCGCCGGCCGCTGGGACGAACTGATGGCGGCGCAACGCGTGCGCAGGTTCGGCGCGGCGGTTCCCGACGACTACGCGGCGCGCATGAAGCAGGCGCGTTTTTTGCAAAATAGGGGTTTTGCTGCCGATTCAGTCATGCGATTATTCCGCTGACGCCCGGAATTTCCGGGCGTTGTTGGTCGCGGCGAGAGGCGACCCCATATTGCAATGATGACTACCAGCGCCGAGTTAAGGGACAAGTTCCTCAAGTATTTCGAAGCCAACGGCCACACGATCGTGCCGTCGAGCCCGCTCGTGCCCGGTAACGATCCGACGCTGTTGTTCACGAATTCGGGCATGGTTCAGTTCAAGGACGTGTTCCTCGGCGTCGAGAAACGCGGCTATACGCGCGCGACCACGGCGCAGCGCTGCGTGCGCGCCGGCGGCAAGCACAACGACCTCGAGAACGTCGGCTATACCGCGCGCCACCACACCTTTTTCGAGATGCTCGGCAATTTTTCCTTCGGCGAGTACTTCAAGAAAGAGGCTATCCACTACGCCTGGGACTTCCTCACCAAGGTCGTCGGTCTGCCGGCGGAGAAGCTCTGGGTCACGGTCTACGCCGAGGACGACGAGGCGGCCTCAATCTGGCTCGACGACATCGGCGTCGACCCCGGGCGCTTTACCCGCATCGGCACGTCGGACAACTTCTGGTCGATGGGCGATACCGGACCCTGCGGCCCGTGCAGCGAGATTTTTTACGACCACGGCCCCGAGGTCGACGGCGGCCCGCCGGGCACGCCCGACGAGGACGGCGACCGTTACATCGAGATCTGGAACCTCGTCTTCATGCAGTTCAACCGCGACGCGGACGGCAACATGCAGCCGCTGCCGAAGCCGTCGGTCGATACCGGCATGGGGCTCGAGCGGCTGGCCGCGATCATGCAGGACGTGCACAACAACTACGATATCGACCTGTTTCGCGAGCTGATCGAATCGGCGGCAAAGCTGACCGGCACGCGAGACCTGGAAAACAAGTCGCTGCGCGTCATCGCCGACCACATCCGCTCGTGCGCGTTCCTGATCGTCGACGGCGTGCTGCCGTCGAACGAGGGTCGCGGTTACGTGTTACGGCGAATCATCCGCCGCGCCGCGCGCCATGGCCACCAGCTCGGCTGCCGCAAACCGTTTTTCCACAAACTGGTCGCGGCGCTCGACGCCCAGATGGGCGAGGCTTATCCGGAGCTGCGCCAGCACCGCGCACACGTCGAGCGGGTACTGCAAAAGGAGGAGCAGCGTTTCGCCGAAACGCTCGAACAGGGCATGCGCATCCTCGAGGACGCGATCGCCGAACTCGACGGCGATACGATCGACGGCAAGACCGTGTTCCGGCTTTACGATACCTATGGATTTCCGGTCGACCTGACCGCCGACGTCGCGCGTGAAAAGGGGCTCGCAATCGACCAGGAGGGGTTCGACATCGAGATGCAGGCCCAGCGCGAACGCGCACGCGCGTCGAGCCAGTTCGACGCGGCCGGCTCTGCGCTAAAGCTCGATGCCTACCCGGCGACCGAATTTCTCGGCTATGAGCGCCACGCCGGCGAGGCCCGGGTGCTCGCGATCCTGCAGGGAGACGCCGCGATCGATCGCCTCGAAAATGGCGACCGCGCGATCCTGATCCTCGACCGCACGCCGTTCTATGGCGAGTCCGGCGGCCAGGTCGGCGACACCGGCACGATTCGTGTCGGCGAAGGCGCCGAGTTCAGGGTCGTCGATACGCAGAAACAAAACGATGTCTACCTGCATATCGGCACGCTCGAACGCGGCGAGCTCGGCGTCGGTGACCAGGTCGAAACCGCGATCGATTCCGAACGGCGACGCGCGATCATGCTCAATCATTCCGCAACCCATTTGATGCACGCCGCGTTGCGCAGCGTGCTCGGCGAGCACGTGCAGCAAAAAGGCTCGCTGGTCGACGCCGACAAGCTGCGGTTCGACTTTTCGCATTATGAGCCGCTCACGCGCGAGCAGATCGTCGAGATCGAAACCAGGGTCAACGATGAAATTCGCGGCAATTTCGAAACGCGCGCCGAGTTGATGGACATGGCGAGCGCGAAGCAGTCCGGCGCAATCGCGCTGTTCGGCGAAAAATACGGCGACACGGTGCGCGTGTTAAAAATAGGGTCAGATTCGATTGAGCTCTGCGGCGGTACCCACGTCGCGCGCGCCGGCGACATCGGCCTGTTCAAGATCGTCATGGAAACCGGCATCGCGGCCGGCATTCGCCGCATCGAGGCGGTGACCGGCGAGGCCGCGGTGCGGCGCTTCATCGACAGCGAACGCAAACTCGAGACCGCCGCGCAAAAGCTGAAGGCGACGCGCGACGACGTCGTTCAGCGGATCGAGTTGCTGCAGTCGAACAACCGTACGCTCGAGAAACAGCTCGAGTCGCTGAAATCGAAACTCGCGTCGCAAACCGGCGGCGACCTCGCGGCGCAGGCCCGGGACGTCAAGGGCATCAAGGTGCTCGCGGCGAACCTCGAGGGCGCCAACGCGAAGACATTGCGCGAAACCGTCGATCAGCTCAAGAACAAGCTCGGCGCGGCGGCGATCGTGCTCGCGAGCAATGCCGACGGCAAGGTTTCGATCATCGCCGGCGTGACCAAAGGCGAAACCGACCGTATCAACGCCGGCGATCTCGCCAACATGGTGGCCGAACAGTGCGGCGGCCGCGGCGGCGGCCGCCCCGACATGGCCCAGGCCGGCGGCAATCGGCCCGAGGACCTGGCCGCCGCGCTCGAGTCGGTCGTGCCCTGGGTCGAGAGCCGGCTTTAGGCGGCGCTCGGCATCCAGCCGGATTCGAGTCCGAACTGCACCAGTAGAACGACCGCGAGTACCACCAGCAGGTATCGCAGTATTCGCTGGTAGGTCGCGACGTCGATACGCGCCTGCACGCGCTGGCCGATCAGCAAGGCCGCGACTGCGGCCAGCGCCAGCGGCGCCGTCTCGAGCAACAGGCGGCCGCCGACGAGACCGGCGACTGCAAGCACGACGAACTGCGAAATCTTGCCGACCAGGAAACACGAGTTCAGCGCCGGTACGAGTCTGGCGCGGGGCGTCTGGAGCGACAGGAAGTAGATCAGCAGGATCGCGACCATGACGTTGGTCGTGCCGGCGGAGAATCCGGCGACCAGGCCGAATCCCGCCATCGCCAGCAACGGCTGCGCCTCGAGCCACGACCTCGAGATCCGGATCCCATCCCACAGATAGAGCAGGATCAGGCCCGCGAGCAGCAGGCGAAACGGCGCCGGATCGGCCCAGGCCAGCACCACGGCGCCCGCGATCGAGCCGAGCAGCGCGAAGATGACCAGCGGGTGAAATTGCCGCGCGCTGTCGAGCGCCTGCCGGCTGGTCGCGATGCTGACGACGTTGACCGCCATGGTCGGCAGCAGCGTCACGAGGATCGCGCTGCGCACGTCCATCATCGCCGCCAGCATCGGCGTCGCGACCATCGGGAAGCCGAGTCCGAGCGTGCCGTGCACGAGGCCGGAAAACAGGATTGCGCCGACGATCGCGACGATGATCAGGATATCGAATTCGAGCAGGGAAATCATAGCCAGAGGGCTCGCGCCAGGGTGGGGCCATTCTAATCGCGAAGCCCGGCCGTTACGAATAGACTTATACAAACGCGGGTGATTTACCTATAATCCGCGCTCGCTTTCATCAACGTTTGGGCATGGCGTTACTGGTACAAAAATACGGCGGCACCTCGGTCGGCTCGATCGAGCGCATCGAGGCCGTGGCCGACAAGGTCGGCGCCTACCGCGACCAGGGAAACGACATGGTCGTGGTCGTCTCTGCGATGAGTGGCGAAACCAATCGACTGATCGAACTCGCCCGGCAAATCGACCCGAAAGCGCGCGGCCGCGAACTCGACGTGCTGCTGACGACCGGCGAGCAGGTTACGATCGCGCTGCTCACGATGGCGCTGGAAAAGCGCGGCTACCCGGCGCGCTCCTACACCGGCGGCCAGGTCAAGATCGTCACCGACAGCGCGCACAACAAGGCGCGGATCAAGTCCATCAATCACGAGAAAATCGTCGGTGATTTGAACAACGGGAAGATCGTCGTCGTCGCCGGATTCCAGGGCGTCGACGAATTCGACAACATCACGACGCTCGGCCGTGGCGGCTCGGATACGACCGGCGTTGCGCTCGCCGCCGCACTCAAGGCCGACGAATGCCAGATCTTCACCGACGTCGACGGCGTCTACACCACCGACCCCCGGGTCGAACCCGAGGCGCGGCGTCTCGACAGCATCACCTTCGAGGAAATGCTCGAGATGGCGAGTCTCGGCTCGAAGGTGCTGCAGATTCGTGCGGTCGAGTTCGCGCAAAAGTACAAGGTGCCGTTGCGCGTGTTGTCTTCTTTCACCGAAGGCGAAGGTACATTGATCACTACAGAATATGGAGCGGAAAAGACCGTGGAACAAGCGCTCGTATCGGGCATCGCGTTCAATCGCGACGAAGCCCAGCTCACCATCGCCGGCGTCTCCGACACGCCGGGTATCGCTTACCAGATCCTCGGCCCGATCTCGGACGCCAACATCGAGGTCGACATGATCGTGCAAAACGTCAGCGCCGAGGGCGACACCGATTTCACTTTTACGGTACATCGCAACGACTTCGAAACCGCGTTCGCGTCGCTCAAGGAAACGGCGAAAAAACTCAAGGCCCGCGAAGTGACGGGCAACAACCGGATCGTCAAGCTGTCGCTTGTCGGCGTCGGCATGCGCTCGCACGCGGGTATCGCCAGCCGGATGTTCCAGATCCTCGCGAACGAGGGGATCAACATCCAGATGATCTCGACTTCCGAAATCAAGATCTCGGTCGTCATCGACGAAAAATACCTCGAACTCGGCGTCCGCGCGCTGCACGAGGGCTTCGATTTGAAGACCGAGTCATAGCTTAATTCAACTGGCTTAGGCGCCGCGACTTGGGTAGAATGCCATATGGCTCGGACAAATCAGGGGCCGTATAAAAAATAAAAGAGTGGTACCTGTGAGGGATACAGGGTTGGATTACTGTGATATTCAATGGGAGAGAGAGGAATGCTGATATTAACGCGGCGTGTTGGCGAGACCTTGATGATCGGGGACGAAGTTACGGTGACGGTCCTCGGCGTAAAGGGCAACCAGGTGAGGATTGGGGTAAATGCGCCCAGGGAAGTGGCGGTGCATCGGGAAGAGATCTACGAGCGCATCAAGGCGGAAGAAGGACAGGAGCAATTGGGTAATACCGTCGAGGGTTAGACCCGCGACCCGATCGGGTTCGAATTTTCCAGCAACGACATTTGCCGGGTGATAGCCTTGTGAAAACGGCTATTGCGTTGTAGTTTATACGTTCACCGGAGAGATGGCTGAGAGGTCGAAAGCGCTCCCCTGCTAAGGGAGTATACGTTAATAGCGTATCGAGGGTTCGAATCCCTCTCTCTCCGCCAACCATATTATTACTGGCAGGCGCATCGATTATGTCCGGGGACTTGCGAACCGCATCCACTTTGGACTCAACTGCATCCGCAACGCCGACCATAACGACCCTGCTAAACCGCGTCGTGCTGTTCACTTTTCTGTGGTTCTTATTGACCGGTGGAGCTGCCTCGTCCTGGTGGGTAGGTTTGCCGGCTATCCTTGTCGCGGCGCTTTTGAGTTCGTTTTTGGTTCCGCGCGCGTCGATTTCCGTCAAAGGCGTCCTGGGATTCATCCCGTTTTTCGCATGGCACTCGCTCAGGGGCGGTCTCGACGTGGCCCGCAGGGCGTTGCATCCGCGGATGCCGATAAGCCCGCGGATGTTCGATTATCCGTTGCGCCTCGAGTCCGGCTTGCCGCGTGTCGTGCTGGTAAATGTTATCAACCTGCTACCCGGGACCCTCGGTGTGAGCCTGCGGAGAAACTGTCTGCGGATACACGCGCTGAATTTTACCCCGAGCGTTCATGCCGAGGTGCGCGAATTCGAGCAGGGCGTTGCGCGCATTTTCAGGCAAGTCCTGCCCGAGATCGTGGCGAGATCAGGAGATGAAAAGGTTTAAGGCAATTCTTTGCGTTGTCGGGTCCGAAGGGGGGCAGGTCGCCGCGCTCGAACGGGCCGTGTCGCTTGCCGAAAACAACCAGGCCGGGCTGACGGTCGTGACGGTCGCACCCGGGCGCCGGCTATTCGGCAAAGGCGAACCGGACGCTCCCGATCCTGACCAGCTGCACGATGCGGTCGTCGATGCGCACGCGACAATGCTCGAGTCGATGGTCAAACCGCATCGCCAGCGGTTGGAAATTACGACGCGGGTCTTGCAGGGAACGCCGTTCTTGCAAATCACCCGCGAGGTATTGCGCCGCGGACATGATCTCGTGCTCAAGGACCCCGAAGCGCAGGACTTTCTCGCCGGGCTTGTCGGCAGTGACGACATGCACTTGTTGCGAAAATGTCCGTGCCCGGTCTGGCTGGTCAAGCGTGATGAAAACGAAGCCTACCGGCGGGTCCTGGCCGCGGTCGACGTGGACGATTGTTACCCCGAGCAAGAACTCAGGACCCGTCACCACCTCAACTGCGAAATCATGGAACTCGCGATGTCGATAGCGCTGGCGGATTTCGCCGAACTGCATATCGTGCATGCCTGGTCCGCGATCGGCGAGGATGTGATGCGCGGAGGATTCCTGCACCGGCCCGAAGCTGAGGTCGACGCCTACGTAAACGGGGTACGCGCAAAGCAGGCGAGGGCGGTCGAAGTCCTGATCGACGAAATCGGGCAGGGTCAGAGCCAGGACGCTCTCGAATATCTCAAGCCACAAAAGCACCTGGTAAAGGGACGGGCGCGCAAGGAAATTCCGTTGCTGGCGAAGGATATCGAGGCCGATTTGATCATCATGGGGACCGTGGCGCGCACCGGAATTTCCGGATTCATCATGGGAAATACCGCGGAGGCGATACTGAGCCAGATCGATTGCTCGGTGCTCGCGGTCAAACCACGCGGCTTCGAAACGCCGATTGCACTCGACGACTGAGGCAGGAACATGCACTACGTTTATTTCGGGATGAGCTTGTTTTTGCTGATCAATCTGGGCGCCGGTCTCTGGCGGGTTGCCGCCGGGCCTACCGTGGCCGACCGGATGCTGGCGGCGCAATTGCTGGGTACGACCGCGGTCGCGATTTTGCTACTGTTGGCTGAAGCCGACGTCGACCCGTCGCTCCGTGATATCGCTCTGGTGGTTGCACTGCTGGCGGCGGTAAGCGCAATCGCGTTCGTGCAGCGCGGTTGGCCGCAAGACGTATCGTCACATGACCCTGATTGATCTGCTGTCCTTGCTGCTGCTACTTGGCGGCGGCTTCTTTTTTCTCGCGGGTACGCTCGGGCTGTTGCGTTTTCCGGACGCTTTTTCACGCCTTCATGCGCTGACCAAGGCCGATAACGTTGGCCTGGGTCTGGTCGTAGTCGGCCTCGCGCTACAGGCCGAATCCTGGTCGGCCGCCGGCAAGCTGCTGTTGATCTGGCTGTTGGTACTCTATGCCAGCGCCAATGTCGCGAGTCTGATCGCTAATCGTGCGATCAGGCGGGGGATTCGACCCTGGACGCGTTAGCGGCACTTACCTGGATATTCGATGGCGCGATCGGTTGCTGCTTGATCGGGCTCGCGTGGAGCGCACTCGCCAGCACCAATTTGTTCAAGGCGATCATCATGTTCATCTGCTTCGGGCTTGTCATGGCGCTCGCCTGGGTGCGCCTCGACGCTCCGGACGTCGCCCTCGCCGAGGCCGCCATCGGCTCGGGCCTGACCGGCGCCTTGCTGCTGGCGGCCTGGGCCAGGCTGGTCGAGCTCGAAGAATCCTCCGGCGGCGATGGCAACGAGGACGGCAGCTCGTGAACGCTACCGGTTTGAGCCCTGGCTCGCGGCTGGCAGTGATTGGATTTTTGCTTTGCCTGTTCGCCTGGCTGGTCTTCGTGCTGGTAGGGCTGCAGCCGGAGCATCCGGGAGTGGCCGAACTGGTCACGGAAAATCTCCGGCTTAGCGGGGTCGGCAATCCGGTAACCGCCGTACTGATCAATTTTCGCGGTTACGATACGTTGCTCGAAATGGGAGTACTGCTGCTGGCAATGCTGGGCGTCTGGTCGCTCGGCACGATGACGCAAGTTGAGGTCGCGCCGCCAAACCCGATTCTGTCCCATCTGACCCACGCGCTGGTGCCATTGCTGATCCTGGTCGCCGGCTACCTGTTGTGGAACGGAGCACACTCGCCCGGAGGGGCGTTTCAGGCCGGTTCGGTGCTTGGCGCGGGCGGCGTGGTGATGCTGTTGGCGGGATGGCGGCTCGAGCAGTTTTTTGCCGGCCTGGTGTTCAGGCTGATAGCGTGCCTTGGACTCGGGTTGTTCATCGCAACCGGAGGCTTGTTGCTGCTGACGAGCGGCGAATTGCTCTGGTATCCGCCGGTGATGGCCGGTCCGCTGATCCTGTTGATCGAGACCGGGGCGACCCTGTCGATTGCAGCCGTTCTGGTCTGCCTTTTTGTCGGCGGCAATCCCGACCTGCCCGAGGCATGAGCCAGGGCTTGATATACGCGCTGTTCGGTGCAGGCCTGATCGTTCTTGGATTGTATGCGCTGATTGCGCATGACCACCTCCTGCGCAAGATCCTGGCCATCAATATCATGGGAAGCGGAGTTTTCATCGTGTTGGTCGCGCTTGCCGTTCGCGCGCCCGGAAAGCCGGCGGATCCGGTGCCGCAAGCAATGGTGATTACCGGAATCGTGGTGGCGATCGCGGCCACCGCGCTGGCCCTCGCGCTGACCCTGCGTTTGCGTGCGGAATCGGATGCAGATAGCTCCGCGCGGAGACCGGAAGAGTAATCGGGTTTGGCGCAAATCATTCAAGCCGTGGCCTGGGAGGTTTGGCTGATTCTGCTGCCGTTGATCGGAGCCCTGGTTTGTTTCGTCCTGCCACGCCTGGCCGTGGTCTTCGGTTTGCTCGTCGCCGCTGCGATTACGGTCTGCGCCGTCGGTGCCGGCCTGCGTCTAACGCTTCACGGCGCGTATCGATACAAAATCGGAGGCTGGGGTGCGCCGCTCGGAATCGATCTCTATAGCGATGGCCTGAGCATGCTGATGCTGACCGCGTCGACGCTCGTCGGACTCGGGGTCAGCGTCTACGCCAACATTTACTTTGCGGCGCCCAGGGCGCGAGTATTCTGGCCCTTGTGGCTGTTCCTGTGGGCGGCACTGAACGCGCTGTTCCTGTCGGCAGATGTCTTCAACATTTACGTGACGCTGGAGCTGCTCGGACTGGCCGCGGTTTCACTGGTAGCGCTCGCCGGCGGGCTCGACGCGCTCCGCGCCGCGATGCGCTACCTGCTTGTCAGCCTGGTGGGATCGCTCGCCTACCTGTTGGGCGTGGCGCTGCTTTACCATAGCCTCGGCAGCGTGGACATCGCGATTCTGGCGATTCGCGTCGTGCCCAATCCCGCAGTCTGGACCGGGCTCGGTTTGATGGCCGCCGGCCTGCTTCTGAAAACGGCGATATTTCCGCTGCATTTCTGGCTGCCCGCCGCACACGCGAACGCGCCGGCACCGGTGAGCGCGTTGCTGTCGGCACTGGTGGTAAAGGGCTGCTTTTATATTCTGTTACGCCTGTGGCTGGAGATATTCCCGCAGCCGGTTCCGCTATCCGGGCAATTGCTGGGAATTCTCGGCGCGTCCGCCGTCGTTTGGGGCGGAATCCAGGCGCTTCGCCAGCAGCGCCTCAAGTTGATGATCGCCTATTCGACGCTGGCCCAGCTCGGTTATCTGTTTCTCGGCTTTGCCATCGCCGGCCCTCTGGTCTGGGCCGGCATAGTTTACCTGGCGCTGTCGCACGCATTGGCCAAAGCCGCCATGTTCATGGCCGCGGGCAACATGATGATTTGCGGCGGAAACGATGCGGTCGACAAGCTCGATCACGTGGCGCAGCGCTTGCCGCTGACATTGACCGCCTTCGGTCTCGCCGGCGTCAGTAGCATGGGATTGCCGCCGAGTGGCGGATTCGTTGCCAAGTGGATACTGCTCGAGGCGGCCCTCGAGGCGGGGCAGTGGTGGTGGGCCGTGGTGGTGATACTCGGGGGATTGCTGACCGGGGGCTATGTTTTCAGGGTAATCGGGCACGCGTTCAAACAGTCTGCCGCCGCACCCCAGGCGAGGCCCGTGCCGGTGGCGATGGAATGGGTGCCATTGTTACTCGCCGTAGGTGCGATCCTGCTCGGATTTCTTGCCCCCGGGGTTATGCCGATAATGCACGTAGGCGATCCGTTTGCGGGGCCAGGAAATTGAACTGGAATGCCGCATTGCCGTTGCTGATCCTGGCCAGCTCGCTGCTGCCCGGCCTGGTTATCTTCTTCCTTGCCGAAGAAAGAGCCGTTACCCGCGTGGCGCTGAACATGTTCGGTGCCCTGCTCAAGGCAGTGCTGGTCGTGATCATGTTGTGGGGAGTGTTCGAAGGAGAGTACTTCGAAACCCGGGTCCCGTTTTTACCCGGCCTCGAACTGGTGCTTCGCTCGGGGCCACTGTCGATGTTGCTGGTGACGCTGTCGACGGTACTGTGGCTGGTGACGACAATCTACGCGATCGGCTATCTCGAAAATTCACCCAGGCGCAGCCGTTTTTTCGGTTTTTTCAGCCTTTGCGTTACCGCGACTGTCGGCCTCGCGCTGGCCGGTAACCTGTTGACCTTTATCCTGTTTTACGAATTGCTATCCCTGACCACCTATCCACTCGTCGTCCATCGCGGCACCGAGGTCGCGTACCGCGCCGGGCGTAATTACCTGATCTACACGATAGCTGGTGGGGCGATATTGTTGATTTCGACGGTCTGGCTTTACACCCTCGCCGGAACGCTCGAATTTACCGCTCGCGGGTTCGTCGACCATCTCGACGCGAGCCTGCACCCGCAGCTGGTTGTCATATTTTTCCTGATGATCGCCGCGATGGGAGTCAAGGCGGCGCTGGTGCCGTTGCATGGCTGGCTGCCGCAGGCGATGGTGGCGCCGGCACCCGTCAGCGCCCTGCTGCACGCGGTTGCGGTGGTCAAGGCGGGCGCCTTCGGGATCGTGCGCGTAGTCCACGATGTCTATGGCGTCGAGTTTGCCGCCAGTCTCGGCGTGGCGTTGCCTTTGGCGATCATTGCCTCGATTACGATTATTTACGGATCGCTGCGGGCCCTGTACCAGAACGACCTGAAGCGCAGGCTTGCGTTTTCCACCGTGAGCCAGGTCTCGTACATCGCGTTGGGGGTGGCGCTGGTCGAGCCGATCGCAGTCATCGGCGGTCTGGTGCACCTCGTGCACCAGGGAGTACAGAAAATCACGCTGTTTTTCTGCGCCGGTAATCTGGCGGAAACCCTCGGTATCCATAAAATCAGCGAAATGCATGGCGTCGGCAGGCGCATGCCCTGGACCATGGCGGCTTTTAGCGTCGCTGCGTTCGGCATGATTGGCATACCACCGCTCACCGGTTTCGTCAGTAAATGGTATCTTGGGTCGGGGGCGCTGGCCGCAGGACAGGACTGGGTCCTGCTCGTTCTTGCCGGCAGCAGTCTGCTCAACGCCGCTTACTTCCTGCCGATTCTGTATATTGCCTGGTTCCGGCAACCGCCGGTGCAATGGCCTGCGGAACGCAATTTCGGCAGGCGCGAGACCGCGCTGGCGTTGCTGGTGCCACCGTTGGTTACGGCGCTACTGACGTTGCTGCTCGGCCTGTTCGCGACCGCGCCGTTCAGTCCGCTGGACTGGGTTCGCTTCATCGCCGGCCGGGTGTTTGCCCCATGACGCAGTCGCTCGCCGTAATCCTGCTGCTTGGCGCCCCGGCTATGCCGCTGCTGCTCTGCATCCCGTCAGTACGCCGCCGCTCAGGCGGATTTCTGCTCGTCGCCCTGCTGCCGGCGGCGGTACTGGTTTTCTGGCCCACCGCGCTTGCCGCCGAATTGCCCTGGCTGTTACTGGGGGAAAGCGAATTCGCCGTGCGTAGTTCGACCCGGGCCTTGCTTGCACAAACGCTCGTGATCTGGGCCGCGGCGCTCTGGCTGCTGCGCCGGGGCCGGGAGGCCGGGACCGGCGGCGAACGACTCGCGACCTGGTGCCTGCTGCTTCTCGGTGGCCAAATCGGCGCGATCCTCGCCAACGACGCCGTCAGCTTTTTCGCCTTTTCGTCACTGGTTGGCTACGCCTTCCTGGGGTTGCTGTTTGGCGGAGAGGAATCAATCCTCGAACGCGCGGGCCGCCGCTACGTGGTGCAACTAGTCGTCGCGGACCTGCTCTTGTTCGAAGCGCTCGCTATCGCCGCGTTCGACGCGAGTGGCCAGCGCCTGATGTTTCCGCTCGGCGCCGGCTTCGAACCCGCCGGCAACGGGATCTGGCCGTACCTGGCGACGCTCGCCTTTCTGTTGCGCGCGGGTTGTTGGCCACTTCATGCCGGACTTGCACTCGCCTGCAGGACATCACGAAGCTGGGTAATCTTGTTGCTATGGGGCGGACCGGTTACCTCCGGCTTGCTGGGTGTTCTCAACTGGTTGCCACCCGGCTCGATCTCGCTTGTGCCGCTCGGATGGATGCTCGTATCGCTCGCCTCCGGGGGGCTGGTTTTCGCGATCGCGAGTGCCTTCGGGCAGGCGCACGGCGGATCCCTGGGTCGGTGCGCGTTGTTCGCCGTTAGTGGATTGTTTCTATTGGGCGTGGGCGGCGGGTTGATCGATACAGCGATCCGGGACCGCCTCGAAGGCCTGCTGCCATACCTGGTGTCCGGATTCGGCCTGCTGCTGACCGTGATGACGCTCGGCCGGCTGTGGAGAGGCCCGGCCAGCGGACGGCTTGCGGCCAGCACAACTCGACGAGTTCGTGAACCCGGCTGGTACGAGCGAGCCGTGGAACGCTCGCTTGGCATCGCGCGAAGGTTCGCGATCGAAATATTGCCGAGCTTCCGGCAGCGCCTGCTCGCTACCATCGTTCGCCATTCCGGCGAGTCGATCTGGCTGGAAAAAATCGATGCCCTGGAGGGGCGCCTGGGCCGCTGGGCGGTGGCGCTCGTGCTATTCCTCGGGATCGCAATCCTGATCATTGCCCTCGGCCTGGGCGCGGTTCCGGATTGACCTGAAGCGGGCCGGCACTTTGTTGCCGCGATGATCCCGGCGCGGGTACCGTGCTGGCTGGAACCGGCCAGGCGCGCCGCCAGCGCGCTACTTCGCGGTCGCGTCAGGGACGGCGGTACGCCTCGCGGCGCCGCTGCGAATCGACCAGGTGGACGATGTCGACGAAAATTTCGCTGAGCAGATCGAGCAGATCGTCGACGGTGAGTATTCCGAGGAGCGCCTCGTCGCGATCGATTACCGGAATCCGACGGATGCCCTTGTCGCGCATCAGTTCGATCACGTGCATCAAGTCGTCGTCGTCGAACACCGTCACCAGCTCGAAGCTCATCGCATCGGCGACGCTGATCCCCTCCGGGTCGGTGCCGGTGGCGACGATCTCGAGCGCGATATCCCGATCGGTCAGGATGCCGACCGGGTACTGTTTGCCGCCCTCGATTCTGACGACGACCACGTCTCCGACGTGGTGCTCGCGCATGATACGGGCCGCGTCCGAAATCGAGCTTTGCTTCTCGACGACGACGACCTCTCGATTACAATATTCACCGACGAGCATGGGTTGCTGCCTCCGAAACGATTGACCACCATTCTAGCTTTGAATAACGTTCGAGCGGTTGACGCGAGTCAAACCGCGGTTGCTGATAGACTACAATTTCGCACTTCGAGTAACGGACTGGGAGCAACTTGATCATTCCGGGCTTGCCGGCGGCCGGCGGCCGGCGTAACAATTCCGGGTCGCGCCTTGCCGCGATCCCGTGGCTGATCGCCGCGGTCGCGCCGTGCGCGGCCGGGGAACCGTTCGCCGATATCCACGTGCATTTCAACTGGGATCAGAAGGAAATCATCGGCGCGGACGAGATCGTCGCCCGACTGCGCCGCGCGAACGTCGCTTTTGCCGTCGTGACGAGCACGCCGGCGGCGCTTGCGCTGGAGCTGAAGCAGGCCGGCGGCGACCTGATCGTGCCGTTCTTCTCGCCTTATACCCACGAACTGGGACGCCAGGACTGGTACCTGGACGCTAACGTCGTCCGGCTCGCCGAAGCTGGATTGCGCGACGGCCTCTACCGCGGTATCGGCGAAGTGCATTTCATGGCCGGATTTCGACCGAGGATCGAGAATCCGGTTTTCGCGCGGTTGATGCGGCTGGCACAACGCTTTGACGTCCCTGCGTTGATCCACGTCGACGCCGCCAACGAAACGCCCTTCGTTCGTATCTGCGAGGCTTACCCCGAGCTGAAGATCGTCTTTGCGCACGCCGGCGGCAACCTGACGGCCGACCACGTGCGCCGCGTCATCGAACGCTGTGCCAATGTCACGATCGAGTTTTCGGCGCGCGATCCGTGGCGTTACGGCGGGCTGACCGGCGCCGACGGCCGGCTGTTGCCGGAATGGCGCGATCTCGTCATCGCCTATCCCGAGCGCTTCGTCACCGGCACCGATCCGGTGTGGAAGGTCACGCGAACGCAGACCTGGGACCAGGCTGACGATGGCTGGGATTATTTCGCGCAGTTACTGTCTTATCACCGTCGCTGGATCGACGACTTGCCGAAGCCGGTGCGTGACCGGGTTCGGTTGGAGAATGCGCGCCGCTTGCTGGCTTGCGACCGATTACATTGTTAACTGTTTTACGCCGGTCCGGCAGACTCCGAATCGTGTCGGCCAGGAACCGCAGATTCGATACGGGGTTAGCGGCGCCTGTTCGATTTCCCGACCGTTTCGACGATGCCGGACAGCGACATTCATCCTCGGTTCAGCGGTGAGCTGCATCCTGTCGGCATGAAGAATGCGCATAATTTTATTTGCAATCAAGCTGTTCACGGTGTATTAATCGCGCCGGAACCAGCCCCGAGAACGAAAAAACTGTTAACCAATTCGCAGCGCGACCCGGCTATTCGGCGGATCATCCAGGCGAGTTTCACGCGGACAATCATCGAGTTTGCAACCAGAAGAGGTTTTAGTTGTCATATCGCAGGACCGGATGAATCGTTCATTCTTGAACTGCCGACTGTCCCCGCGCGTCATGCGCCGGGTCGGACGGCGATGAAGCAGCATGGAAACCGTTGACGCAACCGCGGTCATCGAACAATTGGGCTTGCCCCATTTTCGTGACCTATCCACTTTCGGGGCCTTGTCCGACGAGGCCATTCTCGCGATGCTCGAGCAAGGCACCATTCGGCGCCTCGATAAGGGCGAATACGTTTCCCGCTACGGGGAAAAGGCCGAGGATTTCCAGGTCGTGCTCAAGGGTCGCATCGCTTACTACAAGCACTTCGACGACCACGACGTTCTCACGCGTTACTTCGGGCAGGGCGAGCAACTCGGTTTCGACGAAATGATCGGGCTGCTGACGCGCAACGGTACCGACGTCGCGGTCGAGGATAGCCTGATCCTGAATATCGGCTGCGAACAGTTTTACGATCTGCACGTCAGGTTCCCGGCCGAGTTCGGCGTTTTCATGATCAACCTGGCGCGCGAACTGTCACGCGAAATCGCGCTCCTCGAGGACGTTATCGGCAAAGGTACCGGCTGGCAGCTCGAAACCGGCACCTGAATCTTCCCCGGTTGCCAGCGCTCGCGATGGCAACCTGTTCCCGGCTCGTCGATACGCCCGGCCGTTCCGGGTGCATTTGCAGATGCGTGAATTTATGTGAAACTGCGTCGATCGATTCAACCAACGAAACTAGCCGATGGCATCGCAGGATTCCTCCGCGTTACGAATCAACGGTCGACGACTCTGGGACAGCATCATGGCAATGGCCGAAATCGGCCCCGGCCAGCATGGCGGTTCGAGCCGGCTGGCGTTGTCCGACGCCGACCGCGAGGGTCGCGATCTGTTCGTCGCCTGGTGCCGCGACATCGGCTGCTCGATCGAAATCGATGATATGGGCAATATCTTCGCGCGCCGGCCCGGCCGCGAGAATGCGCGCGCGCCGATCGTCGCCGGCAGTCATCTCGACACCCAGCCGCACGGCGGCCGCTTCGACGGCATCTACGGTGTGCTCGCCGGGCTCGAAGTCCTGCGTACCTTGCACGAGAAAGACGTTACGACGGCGGCGCCGCTCGAAGTCGTCGTCTGGACCAACGAGGAGGGCGCGCGCTTCGCTCCAGCGATGATCGCGTCCGGCGTCTACGCCGGATTGTTCGACAAGGAATACGCGTGGTCGCGCAGCGACAGCGACGGCAAGACGCTCGGCGATGAGCTCAGGCGGATCGGTTATTTCGGCGATGCGCCTTGCGGCGAGCATCCGATCGGCGCGCTGTTCGAGGCGCATATCGAGCAGGGACCGGTTCTCGAGGCCGAGGACAAGACCGTCGGCATCGTCGTCGGTGGCCAGGGAATACGCTGGTATGACCTGGGCCTCAAGGGTCGCGACTCGCACGCGGGCTCGACGCCGATGCGGGGGCGGCGCGATGCGCTGCTCGCGGCGGCCGAGATCGTCATGGCGGTGCAAGGGCTGGCGCTCGACTATGCACCGGATGCGGTCGGCACGGTTGGCGAAATGCAGGTCATGCCGAACTCGCGCAATACGATTCCGGGCGAGGTTTTCCTGACGATCGATATTCGTAACCCCGATCGCACGGTGCTCGAGGCCATGGCCGAGGACTTGCGCGAAATCGTCGCCAAGTGCGCCGGCCGCCACGGCGTCGAGTTCGAACTCGACGAAATCTGGGACAAACCGCCTATCGAGTTCGATCCCGACTGCATTGCCGCGGTCGAAGCGGCCGCGCGCGAACTCGAGTATCCGCACCGGCGAATCGTGTCCGGCGCCGGCCACGACGCCTGCCAGGTTTGCGAAGTCGCACCAACGTCGATGATCTTCGTGCCCTGCGCCGGCGGACTCAGCCACAACGAGGCCGAGTCCGCCGAGCCCGAAGATCTCGAGGCCGGCGCCAACGTACTGCTGCACGCGATGCTGGCCCTCGCCAACCGCATCCAGCATTAAATTCGATCAAATTCGGCTCAAAGCTGAATGGCACTTATCTGGCGATTGACGTTGTAGTCCTGGCGCCTCGTCGACGCGACGCAGCACCCGCTCGAATTGCGTCATTGCGAGGAGGCGCCAGCCGACGAAGCAATCTCCCGGATTCTGCCCGATCCCGGGAGATTGCTTAGCTGCTTCGCAGCTCGCAATGACGCGGGTTGAGGCTTATGTAAGTGACCTGGTGTCGGAGCCGAGTTGAATTGTGTTCCCGGAATTGGCGCCGTAATCGGGAAATTTGGTTTTGGGTTAGATTACGCGTCGGTCAGGAGACGGGGGGTAATGGCGGTCGGGCATGACGACGAGCTTGCCGACGTAGTCCTTGTTCATGAAGTCGGTTTGCGCGCGATGAAACTCGCTCAATGGATAGGTGGCGTAGAGATTCGGTTTGATCTTGCCTGACTCGATGTAACCGTGCAGGCGATTGAAAGCCTGCCGCGAGCCCTGTGACGAGCCGTGAATCTCGAGGTGCTTGAGATAAACCGTGCGCAGATCGAATTCGACGATGCCGCCGGCAAACGCGCCGGCGGTCGCATAACGGCCCTCGGGCCGTAGCAGGTTGATCAGGTCGCTGAACAGGGGCCCGGCGACGACATCGCAGACGGCGTCGACCGCGCCACCGCCGAGCGCGGCGCGGACCTGCTCGACCCAGTTGCCCTCATCGCGCAGCGCGATGTCCTCGGCGCCGAGCGCGCGCACCGCGTCGGCCCTGGCCGCGCTGGTTACCGCGTAGGGAATCGCGCCGCGCACGCGGCTGAGCTGGATCAACGCGCCGCCGACACCACCGGCGGCGCCGGTTACGAGCACGCGCTCGCCGGCGGTAACCCGCGCGCGGTCGAGCATGTGCTCGGCGGTCAGGTAGGCGCAGCAGAAGGTCGCGAGTTCGGCGTCCGAGTAGTCCGACTCGATGCGGTGCGCGTTTTCCGCTGGCACCGCGCAATATTCGGCGTAGCCACCGTCACGGCCGTGGCCGATGTAGTCGATATCGGCGAGGCTGTCGCCGTCGGTGTTGTAGAGACTGAAATCGACCAGGATGCGCTCGCCGATGCGCGTCGGGTCGGCGCCGTCGCCGACCGCGACGACAAAGCCGACGGTATCGGCGCCCTGGATACGCGGAAACGTCAGTGTTGGCTTGCCGCGGCGCCAGGACGCGGTCGCGGCCGGATCGTCGTCGGTGCCGTAGGCGCCCTCGCGCACCCACACGTCGGTGTTGTTCAGGCCGCAGGCACGCACCTCGAGCAGCACTTCGCCGGGCGCCGGTTGCGGCACCGGGTGATCGCGGTATTCGAGCCTGTCGAGCCCGCCGTGACCAGTCAGCACGACGGCCTTCATCGTTGCGGGAATCCCGGTCCGGGTCATTTCGAGTTCCTGTACTTGCGCGCCATTATAACGGCTGCCGCCTCAGGCGCGATCGTCCTTGGGCGAATCCATTACCACGTAGGTCGTCACCGAGTCGATTTGCGTCAACCCACCGAGCACGTCGACGTGAAACTTCTTGTAGGTCGCGATATCCCTGACCTCGACGCGCAACAAGTACTCGATCGCACCGGTCGTATTGTGGCACTCGCGCACCTCGGGTGCCGCACGCATCGCGGCCTCGAAGTTTTGCTGCGACTTCAGCGTATGGTCGGACAGGCCGATCGCGATGTAGGCGACGAAGCCGATACCCAGCTTGTCGTTGTCGAGCACCGCGCGGTAGCGTTTGATGACGCCCGAGCGCTCTAGCTCCTGTACGCGCCGCAGGCAAGCCGACGGCGACAGGCCGATACGCTCGGCGAGGTCGGTGTTGCTGATCCGACCGTTAGCCCCGAGTTCTTGCAATATTTTTTCGTTAAATCGATCCAGTTCGATCATAAATTGCAGATTAATGCATTTTTACACATTATTTGCAATAAAAATTGAAAAATATTGGCGTAGTATTGCCTGCATGAACATCGAAATGCTGACCGCGCTGATCCTGTTCGCCTTCGTCGGCTCGGTCACGCCCGGGCCGAACAACCTGATGCTGATGGCGTCGGGCGCGAACTTCGGCGTGCGCCGCACGCTGCCGCACGTCGCCGGGATCGTGTTCGGCTTCATCGTCATGGTCGTGCTGGTCGGGACCGGCCTGATGCGGGCATTCGACGCTTACCCGGCCAGTTATGCAATCCTGCGTTACTTCAGTATCGCTTACCTGAGCTGGCTGGCCTGGAAGATCGCGACCGCGACGCCGGGCGCGGCGCGCACGACCGGGCAACCCCTGTCCGCGCTGCAGGCTGCCCTGTTCCAGTGGGTCAACCCGAAAGCCTGGGCGATGGCGTTGACCGCGATCACCGTCTACGCGCCGTCGCAGAACATCGCCGCGGTGGCCTGGCTCGCGCTGGTGCTCGGACTCGTCAACCTGCCGTCGATCTTCGTCTGGGTCGTGCTCGGCAGCAGCCTCAAGCGTTTTCTCGATCATGAGCTGCGCCTGCGCGTGTTCAACTACACGATGGCATTGCTGCTGCTCGCGACGCTTTACCCGGTGCTGTCCGGGCCCGGCGCATAGGGACCGCGGGAATTGCATCGCACCCGCGGAGCGGGTGTTGAAAATAATTCGGGAAGATGGGTGATTGGCGCGCTATTGCCAGACGAGCGAGTTGCCGGCAGTGCCCGGGTTGTGCCGGTAGCGCATGTCGCTGCTGCGATCGCAATCTGTTCGTAACCGCATGACCGGCACTGTACGAAAAACACTCGCTTCGTTGGAACGGCTGGTTCGCGATCGATAATTTCAGCCGGGCCAGGCCAAAAATTCATTCCGCCGGAATCGAAACGGCACCCTTGAACAGGCGCCTCGCAGTGCGCAGGAAGCCGGCCGAATTGAGCCTGAATTCGCCATTCTCGATCGCATAGTCGAACACCACGTCGATCATGCCGGAGGGGTGCTCGAGCCGAATGGTGACCGGACTGCCTGCGTCGAACACGGCGATGCCTGCGGCAATGGTGGCGGGCGCCAGCAGGCAGGTGCCGGTGCAGATCGAGCCGGTGACCGCGTAGGTCGGGTGCGCGCTCCACGGCATGAAGTAGCGCGCCGCGACGCTGCCGCCTTGCCGCGGCGGTGCCAGCAATCCGAACTTCGGCACGACCGATCGGCTGACGTCGCCGAACCCCATCAGTTCGCCGGCCGGAATCCGGATACGCTCGATGGCTTCGAACAGCTCCGGTATGGCGTCGAGATCCTCGCGGCTCTCGTAGCCGCTGACGCCGAAGTCGCGCGCGAGCCCGATGACCATCGGCATCGCGACATCGATGCAGGTTACCCGGATGCCGTCGATCTCGTCGACCGGATTGCCGCTCGGAAACAGCTTGCCCGTTTTGGAACCGACGACGTTCATGAAATTGAGTACGATCGGCGCGGCGGTCCCCGGCACGCCGTCGATGCGCGCATCGCCCGTGTAATTGACTCTGCCGTTCGGGGTTTCGACGATCGCCTCGACCAGCGCCTCGGTGTTGACGGCGCGGATCTTGACCGACGTGGTGTCGCCCTGCGGTTCGATCAGCCCCATCTCGAGCGCGGCCGGGCCGACGCCGGACAGGATGTTGCCACAGCTCGGCGAGAAGTCGACCTCGGGTCTGGTCGCGTTGACCTGCGCGAAGAAGTAGTCGATCTCGGCCCAGTCGTGCTCCGAACGCGACAGGATGGCGACCTTGCTGGTTGTCGGCTGCGCGCCGCCGATGCCGTCGACGTGCAGCGCCGATTGCGCGCCGATGACGGCAATCAGCGCTCTTGCCAGGGAATCGCGGTCGCTCGGCAGGTCGGCGGCGTTGAAGTAGGGCCCGCGCGACGTGCCGCCGCGCATCAGGATGCAGGGGATATCGATCAGCGACATCGAGCTCCCCGGGTCAGCGCCCCGCCAGCGGCCACGGCAGCTCGATCAGGTCCTGCAGCAGCCCGGCCGGAAAGTCGCGGTTCAGAACCCCGGCAAGGAAGATCAGAAAACCCAGGCCGGCGACCGTCATCAGCGCGATGCGCGGCCACGCCAGCTTTTCGCGCAGGCGCAGAAAGATGACGAAGAACAGCGCCAGCGCGATGACGAAGCCGAACAGCGCGGTCAGGGCCCATAGCGACACGAACCAGCCCAGCGATGGCCACAGCCCGGAGGTCGCGCTCGCTTCCTCGCCGTGGTATTCGCTGTCGCTGAAGAGCAGATGCGAGGCGGGCTTGCGCGACATGTTGATCAGCAGCGCCGCGCAGCCGACCAGCGCCGCGCCGGCGACCGTCGCCGGGAACACCTTGTCGATCATGACATCGAGCCCGATCGTATCCAGGAACGTGACCGCGAGAAAAAAGGTGACGATCGAGGTGAAGATCACCGGCGCCATTTTCGACCCCACCGGCGCCTCCGGATCGTGCTCGTGCAGCACGCCCGACTGGCGCGCGCCGAGCCAGATCGATACCGCGATGATGACGATCAGGACGATGGCCACCGGGCTGAACAGATAGCCGAGCGCGGCCTCCATGCCCCCGGTGCGGGCCTTCGCCGACGCGATCTGCGTGACCTGGTAGGTGTAAACCTCGGCCTGGTCGGCGAGCACGAAACCGATCAGAAAGGCCGGCCGCGACCAGTCGAAGCGCTTCATGAAGATTCCGAGCAGGCCGATGGCGACCAGCGCGGCGATATCCCACAGCGTCTGCTTCGATTGAAACGCGGCGAAGGCGATGACCATGAACAGGAACGGCACCAGCAACGGAAACCGAATCGTCGTCAGTCGCGCGATCGCCGGCGACAGGAAAATACACAGGCCGGCGCCGAACACGTTCGCCAGCGCCAGCGACCAGACCACGGTGTAGGTGACGTCGAGGTCGTTGCGGATCATCTGCGGGCCGGCCTCGTAGCCGATCAGAATCATGCCGCCGATAAAGACCGCCATCGAGCCCGAGCCGGGAATACCGAATAGCAGCGTCGGCACCAGGCCGCCGCCTTCCTTGGCGTTGTTAGACGACTCGGGGCCGATGACGCCGCGAATTTCGCCCTTGCCGAATTTCGAGCGGTCCCTGGTCGTTTGCATCGCGTGGCCGTAGGCGATCCAGTCGACGACCGAACCACCGAGGCCGGGGACGACGCCGACCATGACCCCGATCAGCGCACAGCGCAGCGATAACCACCTGTTGATCCACCAGTCGCGGATACCGTCGAGCCAGCCGGCGCCGAGTGTCGCGTCTTCCGAGATCGCGCGGTTTTGCCGCAGTAACGAAACGATTTCGGGAATTGCGAAAATACCGAGGCCGACGATGACCAGCGTGAAGCCGTCCTGCAGGTACCAGTAGCCGAAGTCGAGCCGCGACGAACCCTGCGCCGGAGCCTCGCCGATCGCACCGACCGACATGCCGAGGCCGACCGCCACCAGACCCTTGAGCAGGCTGCGCCCGGCGAGCACGCCGACCATCGAGAAACCGAGGACGGTCAGCAGCAACAGCTCGGGAATGCCGAAGGCGAGCACCAGCGGGCGCGCGATCAGGATGAAAAAGGTCAACACCAGCGCGCCGAGCAGACCGCCGAACAGCGAGGAAGTAAACGCCGCCGCCAGCGCGCGTGCCGCCTGGCCGTTCTTCGACAGCGGAAAGCCGTCGAGCACGGTCGCCTGCGACGCCGACGATCCGGGAATTCCGAGCAGCACCGAGGCAAAGGTATCCGACGTGGGAATGACCGCGACCAGCCCGACCATCAGCGACAGGCCGGCGATCGGATCCATGCCGTAGACGAACGGCAATACCAGCGACAGGCCGGCGATGCCGCCGAGCCCGGGAAAGACGCCGACGCAAAGCCCGAGCAGCACGCCGCCGATGAGGTACATGATCGCGGTCGGCGTGAAAATGAGCGCAAACGCGTCATTCAGCGCCGGCAGCGCGGTCGCGAAGATGTCCATCCAGTCCCTCCCCCGGAAAGCGTGGCGCCGGGAGCTGTTCCCGGCGCCGTCGGTCAGCTTTTAGTTACAGCTTGACCCCGTAGCGTTCCTTGAGCCAGTTCTTGACCCACTTCTTGGCCGATTCGGGTACCTTGGTTCCCTGCACCAGCTTGATCTTGGCCGCCTTGCCGGTCGATTGCGGGTAGACGCCCAGCCGCTTGACCGAAATCTTCCTGAAATCGGGGCGCTCGGTGATCGATTTGAACGCCTTGGTGTAGGCGTCGATGACCTCCTGCGAGGTGCCCTTGGGCAGGAACACCATTTTTTGCGCGGGGAACCCGGCGACGAAAAAGGCTTTCCAGGCCTCCCAGGCATCGCCCGACGGTTTTTCACCCTTGACCTGGGTGTAGACCTCCTTGAAGGTAGGGATATCGGGGAAAGTCGGATCGCGCACGATAGTGCCGTTATCGTCGAGCGCGCCCCAGGTCATGATCGGCACGGCCTTGCCTTCCTCGACCAGCGGCATGACCTTGCCGAGGAAGCCCGACGAGGTCTGGTAGTCGATGTTGACTTCGCCGCGCTCGAACATCAGGCGTCCCGCGCCGCGGCCCTTGATGCCGAAAATCGGCTCGACCTTCATGCCCAGCATTTCCCAGGCCAAAAGCGGCACCAGGTCGAGGCGGGTCGCGCCTTGCGAGCCGTAGATAAATTGCACGTTGTCGATAACTTCCTGCGGGTCGGCCTGCCAGCGCTTGGCCAGGTCCGGCGGCAGGTAGGCGACGCCGCCGGTGGCGCTGGCGAGCACGACGTTCCAGTCGGCGTAATCGAACTTGACCCGGCGATCGCCGAGCAGAAACGGGAACTGGGTCGATCCGGAGGTTCCGAGAATGGTCTTGCCGTCGGCCCTGGCGCGCTTCGCGAACCAGTTGGCGCCCTTGGTCGAGCCGGCGCCGGGCATGTTTTTGACGACGACGCTGGGATTGCCCGGTAAGGCTTCGGACAGCAGCGGCGCATAGAAGCGAGCCCACTTGTCCGATCCGCCGCCCTCCTTGAACGGAATGATCCATTCGATGGTCTCGCCGGAAAAATCGGCGGCCTGGAGCATCGAGGCGCCGAGCGCGAAAACGAGCGCGGCACCGGTGGTCGTTAGTTTTTTGAATAAAGTCATGAATCACTCCTCCTGTGAATTCGGTCGTCGCGAGTTCGGTTTAAAACTGCGGTCGTGCCTTGCGACGGGTCATGGACTCGCTGCCGCCGCGGTCATAGCCGATAATCCGATAGACCCCGGGTTACGCCGAGCTCTCATTCTAGCGTCAATCGAACCCCGATAAAAACCATTATCGGTAACCGGGTGCGATCAAATCCGGCGCGCGACAGCGCGACGACTGGCTCAATTGCAGCATAGAGCTCGAACACGGTCTCACGGGGCAGAATTTGAATCGCGTGAGGCCGAAGCCAACGCCGCCCGTTCGCCTTCGGTTGCCAGGCGCCGGTTAACGGCGGTTATCGAAACGGGCCGGTATCCAGGTGCCCGGTGATAATTCCCGCGGGACGGGCCGTGACCGTGATTCGAGCGATACGGGTATCGACCGGTGAGATGCGCCCTCGGCGAAGGTGGCGAAGCGCTTGTCGAGTCAGTACCCGGCCGTGACAGGCGGACTTGCTCAACCGCGGTGCGCCGCGACGCGCTCGGCCAATAGACACAGAATTTCGAACAGCATCGTGACCGCGACCAGCGCCGTGTTGCCCGACATGTCGAACGGCGGCGAAACCTCGACCACGTCGCCGCCGACCAGGTTCAAACCGCGCAGGCCGCGGATCATTTGCTGCGCGTCGTAGGTCGTCAGTCCGCCGATCTCCGGCGTGCCGGTGCCGGGCGCGTACACCGGGTCGAGCGCGTCGACGTCGAAGCTGACGTAGGTCGGGCCGTCGCCGACGACGCGGCGGGCCTCGGCAATCGTGCCCTCGATACCCAGATCGTGGTATTCCTCGATCTCGATCACGCGGATGCCCTGGTCGATACCCCATTGCTTGTCGGTATCGGTATAGAGCGCGCCGCGGATGCCGATCTGCACCGTGCGCTTCGGGTCGAGCAAGCCTTCCTCGATCGCGCGCCGGAACGGCGTGCCGTGGGTATATTTCGATTCGCCGAAATAGCGGTCCCAGGTATCGGTGTGCGCATCGAAATGGACCATGCCGACGGGCCGCTCGCGGCACAGCGCGCGCATGATCGGCAGCGTCACGAGGTGGTCGCCGCCGGCCGACAGCGGAATGATCCCTTGCCCGACGACCCCGGCGAAAAACGCCTCGATGCGCGCGAGCGTGTCGTCGATATCGACCGGATTGACGGGGGCATCGCCGAGATCGGCGCAATTGCACAGGTGAAACGGCTTGATCCCGGTCGCGTGGTGCACGTTGCGCGCCAGCGTCGACAGGTCGCGGATTTGCCGCGGACCGTGGCGCGCGCCGGCGCGGTTGGTCGTGCCGCCGTCCCACGGCACGCCGATCAGGCCGATGTCGACGTCGTCGGCGTCGGCCGGGCCGACGTGCGGCAAGCGCATGAAGGTCGCGATGCCGGCAAAGCGCGGCAGCTCGTTGCCGGAGATCGGTTTGTAGGAATCGGGTTTGTTGCCCATTGTGCTGCTCCGCGGCCCTCGTTGGGGCCCAAGTATAATTTCTTCGTTGCCGAATCGCGGCGTTTTTATTCTAATCACGGCGACAACCGATCCGCCGCCGGGCTATCCGGCGTATCCTACCGCATTCGTAACCGGAACCCGTCGATGCCGATGACCGCGCAGAAGTCGTTTACCCCGCCGCTCTACCTGCGCAGCGCGCACCTGCAAACGATCCTCAACAGCCAGGGTCCGCGGGGCTGGCGCGCGCGGCGCCTGCAGCGCGAATTGTCGACCGAGGTGCTGACGCTCGACGCTGCCGACGGCACGCGCCTGCTCGCCGATTACGACCGCGCGGCGGCGGACGACCGCGCGCTCGCGATCCTGCTGCATGGCTGGGAAGGTTGCAGCCGCTCGGCCTATATCGTCACGACCGCGGCGCGCCTACTTGCCGCCGGTTACGACGTACTCCGCGTCAACCTGCGCGATCACGGCGATTCGCATTACTTGAATCGCGAGTTGTTCAACTCGACTCGTTCGCCCGAGGTCGCGAGCGCGATCGAGCGCTGGGTGGCCGGGCGGAGTTACCGGCAAATCTTCCTCGCCGGTTACTCGCTCGGCGCGAGCTTCGCGCTGCGCATCGCCGCCGACCGCGGTCGCGAAATCGGCCTCGACGCCGCGATCGGTATCTGTCCGCCGGTCGACCCGGCCAACGCCATGCGCGCATTGAATGAAGGTTTCTTCGCCTACGAGCGGTACTTCTTCAACCGCTGGCGCAATTCGCTCGAACGCAAGCTCGAGCACTTTCCCGATTACGACTACACCGAAGCGCTCGCGGCGGCGCGCTCGCTGGACGATCTCAACGCCTATTTCATTCCGCGCTATACCGAGTTTGATTCCGTCGACGAATACTTCGCCGCCTACGCGCTCGTCGGCGATCGCCTTGCCGGCCTCGAAGTTCCGGCCTATCTGATCGCCGCGCAGGACGACCCGATCCTGCCGGTGGCGGATCTCGACCACATCGACGCGGTCGATAACCTCGCGATCGAGACTCACCCTCATGGCGGGCATTGCGGTTTTCTCGAAAATCTGGCCGCGCGCAGCTGGGTCGAGGAACGCCTGCTCGAGCTGATGGGCGCGGAGCCTACCAGAGCGTGATGGCGACCATGCGCAGCGCGAGCAGCGTCAGCAGCCACCTGAGCGCAAGCCGGTAACGATCCTCGGGAATTTTGTAGCGAATGTGCGTGCCGAGCCAGGCGCCGGCGATCACGCCCGCCGACATGCCGGCGATCAGCCGCCAGTAGTCGAAAAAGGCGAAGCCGAGCAGCGCGAACATCAGCATCTTGATGCCGTGGGTGATGCTCATCATCAACGCCGAATTGACCACCAGCGGGTCGCGCTCGAGTTGCCGCCGCATCAATGCCGCCTGGCCCATCGGGCCGGTGGTCGCGACGACCATGCTGAGTGCGGTCTGCAGCAGCCCGATCGTGATGAACTCGATGCGTGACGGGATCTTGAATTCGAAACCCGGCCCCCAGACGCTAAAAAGAATGTAGGCCGCGATAAACAGCGGGATATAGTCGAGATCGATCTGGCGCAGAAACCCGGCCGCGACGACGCCGCCGGCGATCGCGCCGGCAATGAAGGCGAGCACGAAATCCCGGCGCAGGAAGCGCCAGCCGAAAAGCGCGCGGCTCGAATTGGATACCAGTTGCACAACCGCGTGCACCGGCACGATCGCGGCCGCCGGGACCAGGCCCGGCATGGCCGCGACCAGGATCATGCCGCCGCCGACCCCGGTGATCGCGGTCAGCGTCGAGGTCGCCAGCGCGATCGCGATCAATATCGCCTCGTTCACGAAGCGTCGGCGGCGGCGGGGCCGATCGCGGATCCTCCGCGATCCGAACTGCCGCAGGTAGCGGCCGGTTGCCGTCCCCGAATCCGGCGATACGCGCGTGCCGGCGCCTGAGGCCGTGGCCGCGTCAATCCACGACCTTGAGTTTGCCGGCGACGCCGTGGCGCTCGATCAGCTCCCCGATCAGGCCCGTTTGCCTGGCGTCAGCGATGAAATCCCGCGTGAACGCATTCAATGCGCCGCATCCCGGCCGCGTCGCGATAGCCTGGCGGACCGTCGTATAATTGCCGGCGAGCACGCGCGAACCGGGCAGGTTGGCGGCATTCTCGAGCAAGGCCGGCTTGATGCCGGCGAGCGCGTCGAGGCCCTCGTCGACGAATAGCTGCAAGGCACCGGGGAGGTCGCGAGCGCGATGCAACTCGGCGTGGCGCAACGCACGGCTCAGATAAAGGTCGTAGGCCGCGCGTTCGGATACCGCGATGCGCACGCCGGGCCGGTCGACGTCGGTGATCGATTGCAATGGCGAGCCCGCCGGTACCAGGTAGGTCGCCTCGATTTCGACGTAGGCGTCGCAAAAATCGATGACCTCGGCGCGTGCCGGGTCCTCGGCGATCAGGCCGATGTCCCATTCGCCACGCGCCGCGGCGTCGGCAACCTCGCCCGGGGTCGCATAGGTTCGGTAGCCGACTTCGACGCCGAGGCGCTCGGCCAGCGCCGCCGCCATACCGGGCGAGACCCCTTCGGGGCTGCCGTCGACCGAGGTTCCGGTCACGAGCAGGATATTGCCGAGGTTGACGCCCGCGGTCAGAACGCCGGGCTGGATCAGGTCGCTGCGGGCTGCATCGACAGCTTGTTTCATCGGGATCTCCGTTTATGTCTGTGGCGGATCGACCGCCAGGCCGGCGATCACCGCGTCGGTAAAGTCGGCGCTGCCGGCGGTGCCGCCGATATCCGGGGTTCGCCGCGCGGGCTCGGCCAGTACCTGCCGCAACGCGGCTTCGATCGCCGAGGCCGCGCGCGCCAGGCCGTCATCGCCGCGCCGTTCGCCAAGCCAGCGCAGCAGCATCGCCGCCGAGCCGATCAGCGACGCCGGGTTGGCGATTCCCTGGCCCGCGATATCCGGCGCCGAGCCGTGTTGCGCCTGCGCCATCGCGTGGTCGGCGCCGGAGTTCAGCGACGCGGCGAGACCGAGGCTGCCGGCCAGCTCCGAGGCGAGGTCGGACAGAATGTCGCCGTACATGTTGGTCGTGCAGATCACGTCGAATTCCGCCGGGTCGCGCACGAGGTGGGCGCACATCGCGTCGATGATGCGCTCGTCGTATTCGATCTCCGGGTGCGCCGCGGCGACCGCACGGGTGCATTCGAGAAACAGGCCGTCGCTGACGCGCAGCACGTTGGCCTTGTGCACCGCGGTCACCTTGCCGCGGCGCGCGGCCGCCAGCGCGAATGCGCGTTCGGTGATGCGCGTCGACGCATGGCGACTGATCTTGCGTACCGCCAGCGCGAGATCGGGGGTCGGCATGAACTCGCCGTTGCCGAGATGCATCGAACGGTCGGCGTAAAAGCCCTCGGTATTCTCGCGTACGACGACGAGATCGAACTCCTTGCCGCAGGGCGGATCGATACCGGGGAAGGTTCGCGCCGGGCGCAGGTTGGCGTAGAGGTCGAGGCGCTTTCGCAGCTCGCCCGACGGATTGAGGCCGCCGCGTTCGCGTGCCGGATAGTCGTTGTGCGAGACCGGTCCGAGCACGATGCCGTCGCATTCGCGCGCGGCGTCGAGCACCGCCTCGGGAAAAGTGCTGCCGCATTGCTCGAGCGCGGCTAAGCCGATCTCGAGCTCGCGAAATTCGAGCCCGAGATCGCAACGCGTTGCGACCGCCTCGAGCACCGCGCGCGTGGCTGCGCTGATCTCGGGGCCGATGCCGTCGCCCGGCAGCAGGGCGAGCGTGATCCCTGCCGTCATCGACGGTCCCCGCGGATACGAACCGGCACGTATCGCGGCATCAGCGCAACAGCGCTTGCGCGTAGGCGTTGCGGCTGGTCACGAGCTGGCGAAACAGGTCCGGCAACTCCGGCACGCGCGCCGTTTGCACCTCGGGCAGCGCGAGCAGGGTTTGCTGCCAGGCCTGGATCTTCGGCAGATTGGCCGCGATCGCGAGGCCGAACAGATCTGCGAACGTGTCGAGGCGAATGAACAGCGGCGCGTAGGCGGCATCGATCAGCGCAAACTTGTCGCCGTTGAAGTAAGGTCCGTCGCCGAGCGCCGCCTCGATCCGGGCGAGGTTGGCCTCGAGCTCGGCGACGATGCCGTCGTAGGATTCGCGGTCGGGCGCGACCATGAGCTGGAACGTCAGGCTCAGGCAACCGCCGCCGAATTCGATCCAGCTCCGGTTGAGCGCGCGTTGCAGCGGATCGGCCGGATGCAGCTGGCCCGGCGTGATATCGTCGAGATACTCGTTGATCACGGCCGATTCGAAAATAACCGTGTCGTCGTCGACCCGCAGCACCGGCACCTTGCCGAACGGGGATATTTGCCTGAACCAGTCGGGTGGGTCGTCGAGATCGACAAAGGTCATCCGGTGCTCGATGCCCTTGTGCTGCAGCGTGATGATCGAGCGCTGCACGAAGGGGCAGCGTTTGGTGCTGATGAGTTCGAGCTGCATCGTCGGCTCCGGAATATCAGGTTAGCGCGCGGCCGTTGCGCCTTCGGCGGCCGAGCTTTCAGAATCCGCAAGATACCAGAGGCGAAAGGATAAATCACAACCTCGCGGCGATCGATCTGCGCGGTGCCGGCAGGCGTCGAACCCGCGGTCCCGGCGGTTACCGCGGCGGCAAGCGCGCGTGTTGCCGGCGCTTTTCGCCGGCGTCGCGCGCGAGCGCGGCGAGCCGATAGAAGCCGTGCACCATCTTCGTATACGGCAACAGCAGGAAAAAGGCGAGCACGCTGCCGAGGTGCAGCGCCAGCAGCGCCGGCATTGCCGCCGTGTCGCCGAGCCAGTAGAGCGCGAGCCCCGATGCGCTGACGACGAACAACAGCAGGACGAAGCCCATCTCGCCGCTGCGCACTGACTTTGCGCCGAGCGCGGAATCGGCGCGCAGTTTCAGCGCCGCGAGCCCGGCGGTGCCGATACAAAGCAGGATGCCGCCGCTCGTGCCGAGCAGCTTCGGCGCCGACCACAACGGGTAGGGCGCGGGCGAGTCGAGAAAGTAATGCATCACGGTCGCAACGCTGGTCGCGGCGAAGCACAGCAGGAAGCCGTACAGCGTCGCCTGGTGCAGGTAGCGCCGGAGATTGGAGTAACGGTCCGCATCCTCGAAATTGCAGCCTTCGCCGTGGCCGCCGGACAGGTCCTCGAGCCGCGCGGTCGAATGCAACGCGGCGCCCAGGTCTGCCATTCGAAACGGCTGGTCGTTGCCATTACGCCAGTAACGTCGGAGGCTCTCCGCGAGCAGCGCCAATGGCAGCACGAATGCGGGAATGAACAGCGCGATCATCGCATCGTGCGACAGCACCGCGTAGAAATCGTCGCCCTGCCACGAGCCGAGCCGGTCGATCGCGAAGATCAGCAGCGCGAGCCCGACGATCGTCGCAATCGCGATCGCGACGCCGCTGCGGTGAAACGCGCGCGCGAGGCCGGCCGGAATGGCAAAGTGCTGCCAGCTTTGCTGGCGCACGTCGGCGAGAACCGCGGGGACGTTGAGCGCGAACTCGTGCGGCTCGGTGTACTGGCAGGCGTAATAGCAGCCGCGGCAGTTATGGCACAGGTTGGCGAGGTGCGCGATCGTCGCGTCGTCGAATACGCGCCGCCGATGCACCGCCGGAAACAGGCTGCAGTAACCCTCGCAGTAGCGGCAGGCGTTGCAGATCTCGAGCTGGCGCCGTGCCTCGGCGATGCAATCAGGTGACATATTGCCTTGCCTCGCGGCCGGCGATGCGGCCGAAAACGGTGCCGATGGTCATGCCGAAGCCGGCCAGATATCCCTGGCCGAGAATCGACCCGGCCATGGTTTCGCCGGCCGCCCACAGGTTGCGAATCGGCCCGTTGGCGCCCTGTACACGCGCGTTGGCATCGACCTTGAAGCCGAGGTAGGTAAAGGTCACGCCGGGGCGCAGCGTGTAGCCGTAATACGGCGGCGTGTCGAGCGGCCGCGCCCAGTTGGATTTGGGCGGATCGAGGCCTTCGGTCGCAAGCCCGTCGAGTTCGACCGGCTTGAACTCGCCGCCGCGGCAGGCGGCGTTGAAGCGCGCGACGGTTTGCTCGAGCGCGGTCGCGGGCAGGCCCATTTGCTCGGCCATGCCGGCGATCGTGTCGCTTTCGAGCGGCGGGAAAACCGACGGCATGAACAGATCGAGCGCTTTCGAATCGATGATGACGAAACCGACCTGCTCGGGCTGCGCCGCGACCAGCCGGCCCCAGATCGCGTAGCGCTTGGGCCAGACGTCCTCGCCCTCGTCGTAGAAACGCTCGGCGTTGATGTTGACGACGATCGAAAACGGCACGCAGTCGAGCCGCGTGACGATGCCGCCGTCGAATTTCGGCGCGCGACCGTCGATCGCGACCGCGTGGCACTGGGTCGGATCGCCGACCGATTGCACGCCCTGCTCGAGCAGGTCGCGCAGCACGACGCCACGGTTGTACGGCGTGCCGCGGATCAGGAAATTCTTCGCCGCCGGGCCCCAGGCCCGCGCGAGCCAGTCGGTGTCGCCCTGGAAGCCGCCGGCGGCGACGATCACCGCCGGCGCGCTGATACTCCTGGCCTTGCCGTCGACGGTGTAATCGACGCGGGTAATCTCGTCGCCTGCGAGCTCGAGGTGCGAGACCGGCGCGTCGTAGCGGACCTCGACGCCGAGGCGCTCGGCGACGCGGTAATAGGCGTTGACCAGCGCCTTGCCGCCACCGAGGAAAAACGCGTTGGTGCGCGACAGCGACAGCGAGCCGGAGATCGACGGCTGGAAGCGCACGCCGTGATCCTGCATCCACGCGAGGCAGCCCTCGGATTCGCGGATCGCGAGGCGCGCCAGGGCCTCGTCGGTGTTGCCGCCGGTGACCGCGAGCAAGTCGTCGAAATATTCCTGCTCGTCGTAGCTGCCGGTGAGCACCGAGCGTGGCTCCGGATGCAGGCAGCGGAAATTACGCGTGTGCCGCGAGTTGCCGCCGCGATAAGGCTTCGGCGCGGCTTCGAGTATGAGCACCCGCGCGCCGGCCTCGGCCGCGACGATCGCGGCGCACAGCGCGGCGTTGCCGCCGCCGACGATGACGATGTCGTAGCTGTCGCGTTTCAAGATCGAATTCGGTCGGCCCGCGGGATCATCCGGATTGCGTCTGCCAGACTTCCGGATTGATCATGTTGATCGGCTTGCCGGCGGCGTAGGCCGCGATCTGATCGAAGATGTCGCTGAACTGGATTTCGAATTCGTCCTTGGTAACGAAACCGATGTGCGGCGTACAGACGACGTTTGGCATCTCGAGCAGCGGATGCTTGCCGTCGGTGATCGGTTCTTCGTCGTAGACGTCGACCGCGGCCATGCCGGGGCGCCCAGCGGCGAGCGCCGCCTCGAGCGCGCCGGTTTCGATCAGGCCCGCGCGGCTGGTGTTGACGATCAGCGCATCGGGCTTCATCGATGCAAGGTCGGCGGCGGTGACGATGCCGCGGGTTTCCGGTTTCAGGCGGATGTGCAGCGAGACGACGTCGCAGGTGGCGAAGAATTCCTCGCGACTGGCGGCGCTGTCGAAACCGTCGTCGCGCGCGCGCTGCCGCGACGCGTCGCCGCCCCAGACCAGCACGCGCAGTCCGAAGGCGCGGCCGTAGTTCGCGACCTCGGCGCCGATGCGGCCGTAGCTGTAGATGCCGAGGGTCTTGCCGCGCAGCGTCGAGCCGACGCCGATCTGCCAGCGGCCGGCCCTGAGCGCCGCCATTTGTTGCGGAATCTGCCGCATCGCCGCGAGGATAAGGCCGAAGCTCAGTTCGGCCGCGGCATAGGACGGGGTATCCGAATGCATGTTCGAGCACAACAGGATGCCGTTGGCCGTGCAGGCGTCGACGTCGACGTGCGGGTAGACGCTGCGCTGGCTGATCAGCCTCAGTTTCGGCAGGCGTTCGAGCAAGTCGGCCTGGATGCGCGTGCGCTCGCGAAACAGTACCAGCGCCTCGGTATCGGCCAGACGTTCGGCCAGCGGTCCGGTTGCCTGCACGTGATCGTTCCAGATCGTCACGTCGTGCCCGTCGAGTTTGCCGAAGCAGGGCAGGTGGCGCAAGGTATCGAAGTAGTCGTCGAGAATCGTGACCCTCATTGTGACTCCACAGTCTGCAGGCGAGCGAGGGCGGTTACTCTAGCAACAAACGATCGGATTATGAAAGGGCGTGGTCGCGAAATACGATTATAATCGCCGGGCAAAAAGGGACGGGCATGGGCGAATCCAATACGCGTAGCGCGTCGTCGGCCGGCTGGCGCGACGACCTCCAGAGCCTTGCCGTGACGCTTGCCTGCGCATTCGCGTGCGGCTCGCTGTTCTGGCAACTGCAGATGCCGGCGCCATACATGCTCGGCAGCATGCTCGGCGTGTGGGCGATTACCGCGGCGATCAAACCGCTGCGTCCGCTCTTGCGCGTACCGCGCTGGTTTCATATTTTCGTCGTGCTCGGGGTCGGGGTCATCGTCGGCGGCATGTTCGCGCCCGAGACGCTCGCGCAGATGCTGGACTGGATTATTTCGGTGACCGGCATGTTGCTCGCGTCGATCCTCGCGACGGCGGCCGGCTACTTCTACCTGACGCGCCGGCGCCACTACGATCCCGCGCTGGCGCTGTTTTGCGCGCTGCCGGGCGGCCAGGCCGAGGTCATCCTGATCAGTCGCGAGTATGTCGACAAGGATTACGTCGTCGCCCTGTGCCATCTGGTCAGGGTCGTGTTCATCTTCTGTTCGGTACCGATCGCGCTCGCGCTGATGCTCGGCGAGAGCGCGGTGCAGACCTCGAATCGGGTGCTGGCGGATCTGCCCGGTATCGCCGACCTGCCCGGGTCGACGCTACTGCAGTTCGCCGGGGTGGCCGCGGTCGGCTACGCGGTCGCGCGGTTCCTGAAAACGCCGGTACCGTTTCTGCTCGGACCGATGCTGCTGAGCATGGGTCTGCACCTGACCGATCTGATCGCCATCCCGCGAATCAGCGAGTTCGTGCTGCTCGCGCAGATTTCGGTCGGTGGCGCGGTCGGTGCCCGCCTGGGCCGAGTCGAGTTCGGTGTGCTTGCAGGCTACCTGCGCGATGCGCTGGTCAACGTCGTCCTCGTCACGTCGATTTTCGTGGCTTCGGCTTACCTGATCGCCGACTGGATCGATCTGGAATTCATCGACGTGATGATGGCTTTCGTCCCGGGCGGGCTCTACGAGATCACGCTGCTGTCGCTGATCTTCGGTTTCGACGTCGCGTTCGTCGCGATTCATCACAGCACGCGAATGTTGTCGCTGCTGTTTGCACTGCCGTGGCTGCTGCGCCTGCTGGACGACCCAAAAGCCGAGCGGTCCGACCCGGGTGAGTAAGCGGGTTTCGTGAAGAACGGACGCAATCGTCCGCGCGCGACGGGGGTGCCGCCGTCGATTCGATCGTCTGGTTCGAGTGCCGACCGCGACGTCGATCGGCTGGCGCTTTAGTTGTAGCCGAGAATGACGACCTGCTCGACGCCTTCTTCGCCGACCTGGTCGCGTTCAATATCCTCGAGCCCGTGCTGCTCCTTGTCGACGTGCCTGGGATCGCCGTAGTACGAGTTGTCCGGCGCGTGCGCCCAGGGTTCCGAGAGCAGCGGCTTTAGCCGTGGTGCGCGAATCTTCTTTTTCATCAAATTCCTAGCCCAAATCCAATGATTTAGATGGGATTTTTAAATACCTACATTTAAAGGGGAATATAACCGCATGATAAATAAAAACAAGTAGAAAAAGTTGACAATTGTCAGAAGCGACGCGAATTTCGTCACATTCGTAACCGGAATTCAACCTCCGAACAGGTCGAGCTGGCCGCCGCCGTCGGTCAGGTCGTCGAGGCGCACGCCGAGTCCGAGCAGACGCACCGGCCGCGCGCCGCGCTGCCACGCTTGCTCGCACAGCATCGCATAATCGGCATAATCCGGTGCTGTCTGCCGGCGTTCGACCGTGGTCTGGCTGAAGTCGCAAAACTTCATCTTGAGGAAGCAATTGTGGATGCGATAGTCGTCGTCGAGGCGCTCGAGGCGCGTGAGCAGCGATTCGAGCAGTTCCGGCAGCCTGGCGCGGCAAGCCTCGAGGTCGGGTAGATCTTCGGCGTAGGTGTTTTCGACGCTGACCGACTTGCGCCGCCACTCGGAGACCACCGGGCGCTCGTCGATGCCGCGCGCGAGCTTGTGGATGTGTTCGCCGAACTGGCCGAATTGCTGAACGAACTCGAAGAGGTCGCGCCGGCGCACATCGCCGCAGGTCTTGATCCCGTGCTGTGCGAGGCGCTCGGCGGTGACCTTGCCGACGCCCCAGATTCGCCCGACCGGCAGGTCTTCGAGAAACGCGTGGACCCGGTCGGGGGTGACGACGAACTGGCCGTCGGGCTTGTTCCAGTCGCTCGCGACCTTGGCGATGAACTTGTTGGGCGCGATACCGGCGGACACGGTAATGCCGAGGTCGGCGGCGATGCGGCGCCGGATCTCGCCGGCGATCAGGGTTGCGCTGCCGCGGCAGCGCTGACTCGCGGAAACGTCGAGGAAGGCCTCGTCGAGCGATAGCGGTTCGATCAGTTCGGTATAATCGGCGAAGATGGCGTGCATCTGCCGCGACGCATCGCGGTAAACCGGCATGCGTCCCGGGATCAGGATCAGTTGCGGGCAACGCCGCATCGCGGTTGCGCTCGCCATCGCCGAGCGCACGCCGAACTTGCGCGCCTCGTAGCTCGCGGTTGCGATCACGCCGCGTCGCTCGGCGCTGCCGCCGACGGCAATCGGCTTGCCCCTGAGCGCCGGGTTGTCACGAACCTCGACCGCGGCGTAGAAGCAGTCGGCGTCGATGTGGATGATTTTGCGGCTGTGCGCCGGTGGGGTCGATGGGCTGGTCACTTGCTTCGGCCTGGCGCCTGGGTAAAAATCGTCGCGGTTGGCGACGGGATCGGACGATGACGGAAAAAGTATTCTACCAAGACAGCTACCTGAAGACACTCGACAGCGAGGTGGTCGAGGTTCGCGACGACGGCATCGTGCTGGCGGCGACGATCTTCTATCCGCTCGGCGGCGGCCAGCCCGGCGATACCGGGATACTCTCGATCAAGGGGCGCGATTACCGCGTCGTCGACACGCGCTATGCCGACGACCGGCGGCGCATCGTCCACTCGCTCGAGGATGGCGACGTCGGCGGGATCGAGCCCGGCGACGCGGTCGCGATGACGATCGACTGGCAGCGCCGCCACCGGCTCATGCGCATGCACACCAGCATGCACCTGGTCTGCGCGCTGATCGATGCACCGGCCACCGGCGGCGCGGTCGGCGAGACCGAGAGCCGGCTCGACTTCGACCTGCAGGGCCAGGTCGTCGACAAGGAGCAGTTGACCGCCGATCTCAACGCGCTGATCGACAAGGCCTTGCCGGTCACGGTCGGCTCGATCACCGACGAAGAGCTCGATCGCAACCCGGAACTGGTGCGGACCATGTCGGTGCAACCGCCCCGTGGCCAGGGGCGGGTGCGGACGATCACGATCGAAAACGCCGATTACCAGCCCTGCGGCGGCACCCACGTTCGCAATACCTCGGAGATCGGCGAATTGCTCGTGCGCAGCATCAAGAACAAGGGCCGGCAAAACAAGCGCATCAACCTGGTGCTGGTCGATCCCTGATGCCCGCTTGCGCTCGCGCAATCGGCTGCGCGATTGCCGGCGTATAATTAAACGTCGACCGCAAACCCGGGATTGTTCCAATGCACCGAATCATGTTGCTGGCCTGCCTGCTGGGGCCGGCCTCCGCAATCGCCGCCGCCGATCTCGAGTGTCGCGACCGGGTCGCGCACTGGCTCGATCCGGCGAGCGGTGAAACGCTGGCGACCCCCGCCGTGTTCGCGCGCCTCGAGCGCGCGTCGATCGTGCTGCTCGGCGAATCGCATACCACCATCGCGCACCATCGCTGGCAGGCCGCGGTGCTGGCCGGCCTGCACGCGCGTAAACCCGCCATGGCGATCGGTTTCGAGATGTTGCCGCGCGCCGCGCAGCCCGCGCTCGATGCCTGGAGCGCCGGCGAGCTCGGCGAGGCCGAGTTTCTCGAGCGGGTCGACTGGGACCGCGTCTGGGGTTACGACCCCGACCTGTACCTGCCGTTGTTGCATTTCGCGCGCATGCAGCGCCTGCCGACGGTCGCGCTCAACGTCGAGCGCGCGCTGGTCGCGAAGGTCGGCCAGTCGGGCTGGGATGCGGTGGCGGAAGCCGACCGCGAGGGCGTCTCGACGCCGGCGCCGGCAAGCGTCGCCTACAAGCGATCGCTGGCGGAGCTGTACGCGTTGAAAAGCAATCTGCGCGCCGAACAGGAAGGGCGCGAAGCCGATGCCGAATCGCTCGACATCGACGCGATCCTGGAAAGTGCGGAATTCGGCCGCTTCGTCGAGGCGCAACTGACCTGGGATCGCGCGATGGCCGAGGCGCTGGCCGCGGCGCTCCGGCGCGACCCCGGAGCGACCGTCGTCGGCATCGTCGGCCGCGGCCACCTCGAGCACGGTTACGGCATCCCGCACCAACTCGCGGCGCTCGGCGTCGAGCGCGTCGAGGTCTTGTTGCCGCACGATGCCGACGTGTCCTGCGCCGATCTGCCGGCCGACCTGGCCGACGCGATCTTCGTCGTCGACGCCGACGGCGAGGCCGAGGCGCCGCCGCGGCCGCGGCTCGGCGTCATTATCGAGAATGCCGATGGCGGTGTGCGCGTGACCGAGGTCGTTGCCGACAGCGTCGCCGCGCGCAGCGGCATCGAGGCGGGCGACCGGATCGTCGCCGCCGCCGGTTTCGCCACTGCGACTACCGGCGAGCTGATCGAGATCATTCGCCGCCAGGCGCCGGGCACCTGGCTGCCGCTGACGCTGCGTCGCGGCGATCGCGAGCTCGACCTGACGGCGAAGTTCCCGCAAAGTTTTGACTGAGCTCGCGCGCCGGACGTTGGCACTCGTCGCCGCCATGCTATGGGCGGGCACGGCCGCGGCTGCGGACGAGGTGTTCCACGATATCGAGGTCGATCTGCAACCCGCCAGTGGCGAGATCGGGATCGTCGACCGCGTGCGCCTGTCTCCGCGCGACACCTATCGCTTCAGGCTCGCGCCGTGGCTCGTGATCGAACGGTTGACGGCCGATGGTGTAGCGCTGACGCCGACACGGCGGGATGCGGAGTATCGCGTTGAACTCGACGGGCAAGCCGGCGCCGAGCTGCGTTTCGAGCTGCGCGGGAGCGTGCCGCCGCGCGCTGCCGGGAGCCTCGCCAGCGGCGGCGCCGATGGCGTCTATCTGCCCGGCTACGCGGACTGGATACCGGCCGGCGTCGACGAGCGCGTCGACTTCGCTCTGGCGGTTCGCGTGCCGCCGGGGCAGCGCGCGGTCGCGACCGGCAACTTGACGACCGAGGCATCCGACGACGGCGGGCAGCGCGCGCATTTCGCCGCGGCCTGGCCCGGTGAAGCGCCATCGCTGTTCGTCGGTCCCTATGAAGTGCGCGAGCGCCGGGAATCGGAACCGCCCGTGCGGACTTACTTTCATCCCGAGCTGGCGCCGCTCGCCGAGACTTATCTTGACGCCGCCGCCGGCTACCTCGACCGCTACGAGGCGCAAATCGGTGACTACCCCTACGCCGATTTCAGCATCGTCTCGGCGCCGTTGCCGGTTGGCCTCGGCTTCCCCGGGCTGACCTACGTCGGCCGCGAGGTTCTGCCGCTGCCGTTCATGCGCGCGCGCTCGCTCGCGCACGAGGTCTTGCATAACTGGTGGGGCAACGGCGTCGCGGTGGACTACGCGCGCGGCAACTGGGCCGAGGGCCTGACCACTTACCAGGCCGATTACGCGCTCGCCGAGGATACCGGCGCCGCGGCGGCGCGCGATATGCGGCTCAAGTGGTTGCGCGACTATGCCGCGCTACCGCCGGGACGCGACCGGCCGCTGGTCGAGTTCGTCGGCAAGACGCACGATGCCGCGCAGGTCGTCGGCTACAACAAGGCGGCGTTCGTGTTTCACATGCTGCGCTATGAGATCGGCGAAGCGGCGTTCAGTCGCGCGCTGCGAGACTTCTGGCTCCGACACCGTCGCGGCCGCGCATCCTGGCAAGACCTCGAGGCGGCGTTCGCGCGCGCCGCCGGTCGGCCGCTCGACTGGTTTTTCGCACAGTGGCTCGAGCGCGCCGGCGCGCCGATTCTCGAACTCGGCAGTCATCGCGTCGACGCGCTCGCCGACGGCTACCGCACGCGCATCGAACTGCGTCAGCGCGGCGAGCCCTACCGCCTGGGCCTGGCGCTGGAGCTGGTTACCGACGACGGCACCGAGCGTCGTCGCGTGGTCCTGTCCGATGCGTCGACGACGCTCGAGCTGACGAGTCGCGCGCGGCCCCGGGCCTTGCAGATCGATCCGGCCAGCGACCTGTTCCGCCGGCTCGACGCGAGCGAGACGCCGACGATTCTGCGCGACGTCAGCTTGCATCCCGAAACCCTGACCGTGGTCGTCGGCGACAGCGAAGACTTTCGCGCCGCCGCCGAGGAACTGGCCGCGCGATTGCTCGACACCGCGCCGAGCTACGGCCCGCTGGAACGGGCCGCGCAGGCGTCTCGGCCGGTGCTCGTGATCGCGACCCGCGACGCGCTCGCGCGGATCGAGGCGACGCTCGATCTCGAGCCGGTCGTCGCGCCGCCGTCGCCATCGATGTCGGCCGGCGCCTGGACCGCGCGGCGCGCGAGCGGCGCCGCGGTCCTGATCGTCGCCGCGCGCGACGCCGCCGCGCTGCGGGCGCTTGCACGGCCGCTGCCGCACTACGGTGGGCAGAGCTTCATTTATTTCGACGGCGCGCGCGCCCGCGAGCGCGGTCTCTGGCCGGTCGCGCGCGGGCCGCTTTACCGCCAACTCGACTGACGCGTCAGGCGGCGACGAGCTTGCGCGCGACCCACTGATGGAAGTGGTGGGTCGGGTTGTCCATGAACGGCGAGAACACGCCGCCGCGATAGCCGGGCGAACGCCGGCCGCGCTGCATGCCCTCGACCGCGTCGATATCCTCGTTGAACACGACCCGCCAGGATTCGAGCGTCGCGTTGCGGCTCGCGGCGTGCTCGTCGCCGACCGCTTCGTCGCCGACGTAATAGAGGCGCAGGTGTTCGTTCGAGCGCGCGGGACCGAGCGGCTCGACGATCATCGTGAACGTGTGGTCGGCCTGGATGCCGAGCAGCACATTGGGATAAAAGGACACGTATTCAGCCTGTTCGAGGCGGTCTTGCGGCCACTCCGGAAAGCGTGGCAGCGGGCTGCCGACGCGGTCGTTCGGCCGGTAGGCGAGGCTGCCCTGGCCGGCGAAATCGTCGCCGTACATGATGTGGTAGTGATCCTCGAGTCGCGAATAGGTATTGAGGCCCGGGTGAATCCACGGCAGGTGATAGCTCTCGCAATAATTCTCGACCGCGAGTTTCCAGTTGCTGGCGACCGCGATCTCCATGCCCTTGCCGTTGAACGCGCTGCGCATCCGCCCGTAGCCGGTCTCGCCGAGAAACGTTGCCCACTGCCCGGTCAGCGGCCTGACGTATTCGTCGAACGGCGGGGCGTCGCCGGACAGGTTGATGAAGATGACGTCCATCCAGACGTGCGTGCGCACCGGTTTGAGCCCGTGGGCGCAAGGATCGAAACCCTCGGCCCGATGCTGGCCGATGCCGCCGAAGTGCGGCGTGCCCTTGAGTTCGCCGTCCAGGCTGTAAGACCATGAATGGTACCTGCAGCGCAAGGCGCCCTGAACCTCCATTTCGTCATGGACCAGGATCATGCCGCGATGGCTGCAAACGTTGTGGAAGACCCGGATTTCGTCCTGCTTGTTGCGCAGGATCACGAGCGGCAAGCCCATGAATTCGACCGGTTTGACGTAGCCCTTCTTCGGCAGGTCGCTGGCGAACCACAGGCCGGCCCAGCTGCGCGCGAACACGGCGTCGCGCTCGCGGGTGAAGTATTCATCGCTGGTATAAGCCTCGTTGGGCAGGCCGGTAGCCTTTTCGATCGGCCTGAGAACCGCGTCCAGCGCGCCATGCGGGTTGTCTAACGGGCTCATTGGCATCGCCTCCAGATCAAGTCTCGTCGTTTGATACGACGCGAGAATCGTCATGATGAGGCGAACCCGGGTCGTTTGACAATATAAAAAAACTTCGCATAAGCTTTACTTCAAGTAAACTCTTAATCTCCATGGCGCGCCGCTTTTACGAACTCCCCAGCCTGACCGGTCTCAATACCTTCGACGCCTGCGCGCGTCACGGCAGCTTCACCGCGGCTGCGCGCGAACTCGGGGTCACGCTCGGAGCGGTGAGCCGCCAGGTCAAGTCGCTCGAGGGCGAGCTCAATTGCCGATTGTTCACTCGACTGCACCGCGGGGTCGAACTGACCGCTGACGGGCAACAGCTGTTCCAGGTCCTGACGACGAGTTTTCAGCAGCTCGGGCGCGTCTGCCGATCGCTGAAGACCCGGGGCCAGAGTCTCGATGTGACGATCGCGGCGACGACCGCGTTCGCGTCGCTGTGGCTGATGCCGCGGCTCGGCGGTTTCTGGCAACACCATCGCGACATCAACATCAATCATGCGATTTCCGACAACCCCGCCGATGCCGGATTCGTCAATGCCGATTTGCGCGTGCGTTACGGCGGCGGCAGCTGGCGTGGCGAACGCTCGATCAAGCTGTTCGATGACACGATATACCCGGTTTGCGGCAGCGAGTTCGCGCGCCGTCATCCGTTGTCGAAGCCAAGCCAACTGCTCGAGTTGACGCTGTTGCGGCTCGACGGCGTCGACCCGGCCTGGACCGGCTGGGAAAACTGGTTCGAACGATGGCGCTGCGACCCAACCGCCGCCGCCTTTCGCCGTTTCAATAACTACGTCGTCGCGTTGCAGGCGGCGGAAGACAATCAGGGCGTTGCCCTGGGCTGGCATTCGATGGTCGCGCCGCTGATCGAGCGCGGCCGGCTGGTGCGCGTGGGCGACTGGCAAATCGCCGCGCCGGGAGCCTATTACCTGACCTGGGACGAACAGCGTCCCCTGTCCGACGCGGCGCGGCTGCTCAGCGAATGGTTGCAGCAACAGGGATGCAGGCCGGGCTGAACGTTCCCGTCGCGACGATCTCAGGTCGACGCCTGGCTTCGACGTTCGGCGAGTTCGCTCAATGCCCTCGCCGTCAGCGTGACCGCCGACTTGAAGCGCAGGAATACCGGCTTGTCGAGCGGCGGCACGCCTGGCGCGCGGTCGGCGAATAGGAGGCCGACCGGGCGGGCGCCGATGAACAGCGACTTGAGGAAGAAATTTTCATGCAGGAAGGCCTTGCGGAATCGTTTCGGCAGCGAGGCCTCGAAGCGGGAATAGGTCGCCGGCTCGACCCAGATCGCCTGCGGCTTTGCCAGCAGTGACTTGAGCAGGCTTTCGCGCTCGAGGCCGATGACGAGATGGCGCACCGGCGAATGCTCGTCGATGCCCTTGCCGGCGCGCGTGCCGAGATGGGCCCCGTCACGCGAGATCAGCATCAGAACCACACGTGACAGGTGCAGATCGTCGTGCAGGTGGGTCAGCAGCAGGTCGAGCAGCTTTGCCTGGGTCGCGCCGTTGGTGTCGAGCAGGCTCCGGATCCGGCTTTCGAACGGGTTGCTGCCGCTCGCCGCGTTCGGTCCGGCAGGCGCCGGCGGGCGCCTCGGTACGGCGTCGTCCGGCAGCATGATCAGGCGCGCGGCCGCCGGCAGGGCGTCGTCGAAGGGGCAGGCGCGCGCGGCATCGAGCGCAATCCGCTGCAGCCGTTTCTCGAAGCCCTCGGGCGACTGGTTGAGGTAAGCCGCGCAGACTTCTTCGGTCGCCCGCATCGCCGGGTGGTGCCAGCCGACCTCGGCCTGGTGCGACAGGTCGGCGGCAAGCTGGATCAGTCGTGCCTTGCGCCCGGACGGGATATTCTCGTCCAGCGATTCGATCACCAGTTGCGGCAGGTAATGCTGTTGCGCATAGAGTCGGCCGAGTTCGTGGAAGTCGAAGCCGAATGCCGATTTGGCGCTGTTTTTGTCGATGCCGACGCTGCGAAACGTGGTCTCGTAGCGGTGGTAGCGGTCGTGGTCGAACAGGCAGGCACAGTACTCGCCGATGTTGTGCAGCAGCGCGGCGCTCAGAATTTCTTTGACCGCGCGGATTCCCTGCAGGTCGATAAAGCGTTCGAGCTGCGCCAGCAAATGATAACTGCGACTCATCAACTGGTGATAGTTCTGCCGGCAGCCGTTGTCGGCAACGGTTTTCTCGAGCACCGGGTGCTCGGCGACAAGATCGACGATCGCGCTGTCGCCGAGCAGGCCGAGGGCGACGTGCACCGATTCGACATGGCGGTCGCCGCTCTGGCGCAGGCGCCCGTTGACCTCGCGATATAGCGACACGCTCATTCCGGGGTCGAGGGCGATCACGTCGGCGAGGTCGCCAACGGTCTTGGTGTGGTTTTCGAGGATCGCCAGGGCCCGGCGGTGGTGAATCTCGAGCGCCGGGAGCGGTTGCGGATGGGCCGACAACCAAGCCTGCGCTGCTTCCGCAGTCATCTTCGGTCAGGATTCCTGTGCGCTACTCAGTGATTCCATTTGTTTGCCATGGATATATTTTACCAGAATTTCCCGGTCCGCCTCGTGCAGGTGTTCGAAATCGAGTGCGACGCGCGATGCGTCGTCCTCGCCTTCGTCCCCCGCTTCGGCCTTGATTACGCGTGCCATGATGACAAGCCGCAGGCCGGAGGGCAACAGTTTCAACGTCAACTCGACCAGCGAGCCCGGCGCGGGCGCGTCGTCGCTGCGACAGAGCAAGCCCTGCGCGCTGATGTTGACGAGCTGGCGCTCGAGTATCGAGTCGCTGTCGTCGACCGCGAGTTTCTCGGTGATCCGGTCGATTTGCCGCTCGAGTACGCGCAGGTAGCGCGCGAGTTCGGGCATGCGTTTGTCGATCCGGTGGAAATCGGCGATGTGCTGCTCGATCTGGAAATTGTAATTGTTGCGAATCGAGTAGGCGTGCTCGTTTTGCCAGAAGTCGTCGATGCGGGTTTCCTCGTCGGCCGCGGCCACCGGCTGCAGCGCCAGCTCGACCTCGTCGTCGATGCGGAAGAAGCGCCGCCGCTCGGCGGCGGTGGACGCTTCAGATTTCATTGTCTTCGACGTAATCGACGTTGGCTGCCGGCGACTCTGCGTCGATCGCATGCCGGTTGCCGTGCAGCACGCTGATTTCGACGCGCCGGTTCTTGGCGCGGTTTTCCCAGCTGTCGTTCGGCACCAGCGGCTCGTTGTCCGCCAACGCGCGAATTTCCATGCGCTCGGGATCGACGTCGCCTTCCTGGATCAGGAAATGAACCACGCTCGCGGCGCGCGCCGCCGACAGGTCCCAGTTCGAGCGGAAGCGCCGGGTTTCGATCGGAATATCGTCGGTGTGGCCAGCGATGATGAAGTGGCCGTCACGCTGGTTCAGCACCTCGGCGATCATCTTCAGGATCGGCAGAAACTCCTGCTTGAGTTCGGCGCGGCCCGAACCGAAGGAGCCGCGCTCGCGGATCCGGATCAACACGCGGTCGTTGTAGGCCTCGACGTCGAGCAAGCCCTCGCCGATGGCCTCGGCGAGTTCGTCGCGCAGTTCCTCGGCCTCTTCCTGCGCCGCCTGGCGCGCCAGTTCGCGCGCGATCGCCTCGGCGTCGAGTTCGCCCGCGCCGCCGTCGTGCTTCGACTCGGAGTCGGAGTAATCGAGATTTTGCTTGGTATCGTCGGTGGTCTGCTCGCGCATGATTTCGAGCGGCGTGACCTCGGTCGGCTTGCCGGGGCTGTACTGCTTGGCGATGACGCTGGTGCCTTTCGGGATCTCGGTCGCCTTGACGATGCGCTGCACGCCGAAGGCGAGCTTGAGCGCGCCCGCGACCTGTTTGAACTTGAGCACGTCCATCTCGGCGAACGACAGCAGCAGCACGAAGAAGCACATCAGCAGCGCCATCATGTCGGCGAAGGTCGCAAGCCATGGCGGCAGTCCTTCCTCGCATGGAGGGCAATCGCATTCTTCGTCCATGCTCGCCATTTACTCGTCTTCCTGGCGCTTCGATTCTGGCAGGTAGGCGTTGAGCAGCTGCTTGAGCACCCGCGGGTTGGTGCCTTCCTGGATGCCGGTAATCGACTCGAGGATCAGGTCCTTGTTGAGCTTCTCGTAGCCGCTGATCAGCCTCAGCTTCTCGGCCAGCGGCGAGGCGAAGGCGTTGGCGATGATCGCGCCGTAGAGCGTGGTCAGCAGCGCGACCGCCATCGCCGGGCCGATCGCGGCCGGGTCGGACATGTTCGACAGCATTTGCACGAGACCGATCAGCGTGCCGATCATGCCCATCGCCGGTGCGTAGACCGCCATCGCCTTGAACATGTCGGCGCCGATGTTGTGGCGTTCGATCGACATGTTGATGTCCTTGGCGAGCAGGCCCTTGACCACCTCGGGCGCGTGGCCGTCGATGCACAGGCCAATGCCGCGCTCGAGAAAGTCGTTGCTGATTTCGCGGCCCTCGAGCGCGAGAATGCCTTCCTTGCGCGCGACGTTGGCGAGCTCGACCGATTCCTCGATCAGCGCCTGCGGCGCGTCGAGCTTGTAGAAAAAGCCCTTGAGACCGATCTTGAACGAACCGAGAAAATTGCCGAGCGTGATCCGCATCAGCGTGACCGCGAAGGTGCCGCCGAAGACGATCAGCAGCGAGGGAGGGTTGATGAAGATATTGAACGGGCCACCCAGCGTGATCGCGGCGCCGATGATGATGTAAGCCAGTATGAACCCGACCAGTGTTGCGATATCCACCCAGTTGCTCCTGCCAGCTGCCGTGTGATGACTTGGATATTCAGAGCAAAACCGCGCGTATGCTCGTAGGGGCGTTATCGGTCGGTCGGGTCGTTTCTTTAGAGCGAATTTGGCCGCGAATCGGGGATTGCATCGGGAATTTCCGGCCGCCGCGCAGCGCCCGGCGAGCCTCGCCGTCGGAAGCTCGGACGTCCGTCTGCGGCGAGCAGCCCGTGGCGCGCGAGCCAGGCGCGCGCATCGTCGGCGTCGCGTTCGAACCAGGCCCGGCTCGAGCCGAGCCGGAAGCTGTAACCCCAGGCATCCATGTCGGCGAACATGCGCGCGCGGCCGCCGGCCGGCAATTCGTCGGCCAGCAGGATTTGCAGGTAGCAGACTGCGCATTCCTCGAGATCGTCGCTGCCCGCGTCGGTATCGAGCACGGCGCGCCGCCCGCTGTCGGCACAGATGAAATGGCAAGCCTCGTGCAGCACCGAATGCAGCGGCGTGTCGGCGCGCGCGTACAGGCGATGTCCGATCAGGCCGGCCTCGGCGTCGCCCCAGTAACTGCCGGGAATGGCTTGCCCCGGACCGCACTCGACGAGCACGAGCCCGTAGCGCCCGAGCAGCGACGCGAGCGCCGACGCGTCGACGTCGCGCCGTTGCAGCACGTCGGGCTCAGTCGGCATAGGCCTGCAGCAGGCGCGCAATCGTCTGCTTGAGACGCCACCATTCCTCGGTCTTGTATTGCTGCGATTGCCTCCGCGTGCGAATGATCAGGTAGTTGATGGCCGCCCCGAACACGCCGAGGATACCGCCGATATCGATGCTCGGTTGCCGGTAAGCCGCGCGCAGGCGCCGCACCAGCTCCATGCCGCGTTCGCTGCGCACGCGTGCCAGCGCCTGCGTCAGGTTGTTTTGGGCCGACAGTTCCCAGGCCATGATCTCGAGCGCGAGCGGCCGCGCCTCGAGCGCGACGACGTAGCGGTCGAGCAGGGTTTGCAGGTATTCGGCGAGCGGGATCTGCGCTATCGACTCGGTGGCCTCGGGCATGACCTCGTCGACCTCCCACCACAGCTCGGTGGTTTCGGCGAACGCGAGCAGGAGTTCGTCGAAGCCGCCGAAGTAGCGGTAAATCAGCACCTTGTCGCAACCGGCGCGGCGCGCGACCGCGTTGACGCCGGCGCCCGGGTAGCCATCGTCGAGCAGGATTGCGCCGAGCGCGTCGAGCAATCGCTGTTCGGTCTGGAGTCTGCCGCGCCTTGCCATCGCTTGCTAGCCGACGACGGCCTTCGATTCCTGCCAGAAGGTCTCCATCTGCTCGAGTTCGCGCTGATCCATCTCGATGCCGGCGGCGGCCATTTGCGCGTGCATGTACTCGAACCGGCGCACGAACTTGCGATTGGTTTCGCGCAACGCCATCTCGGCGTTGACCCCGGCATGGCGCGCGAGGTTGATGCAGACGAACAGCACGTCGCCGAGCTCGCTCGCGATCGCGCGCTTTTCGCCGGCGGCGAAGGCATGACGCAACTCGGCGATTTCCTCCTCGAGCTTGTCGAATACCGGCTCGATGCCCGGCCAGTCGAAACCGAAGTGCGCGGCGTCCTGCTGCAGCTGGCGCGCGCGGTACATCGCCGAGTTGGCGCTTTCGGTGGCGAGCGCGGCCGGCGCCTCGACGGGCGGCTTTTCCGCGTCCTTGAGCGCCTGCCATTGTTGCGACAGCTCGGCCTCGCTGAGCGCCGCGTCGCGCAGTTCGCCGAAAACGTGCGGATGGCGATGGCGCATCTTGTCGGCGATGCCGCGGGCCACGTCGTCGAAGTCGAACAGGCCCTGCTCCTCGGCGAGGCGCGCGTGGAAAACGATATTGAACAGCAGGTCGCCGAGTTCCTCGCGCAGGTTGTCCATATCGCCGCGTTCGATCGCGTCGAGCACCTCGTGGGTTTCGTCGAGCGTGTGCGGCGCGATCGTCGCGCTGGTCTGGCGGAGATCCCACGGGCAGCCGTGGTCGGGGTCGCGCAGTTGGCGCATGACTTCAAGCAGTTCTTCGATGGCGCTCATGGGCTCTATTGCGTTGCGGCGTTCAAAACCCGGATAATACCGGCCTTTTCACGGGATCGCAGCCGCAACCGACCGATGGACGCAAGATCGACCCACCTCGCGCACTGGCTCGCCGGTCTCGGCTATCGCGACTACGACCTCGCGCCGGCCTCCGAGGACGCGAGTTTTCGCCGCTACCTGCGCCTGTGCAGCGGCGCGCAATCGCTGATCGTGATGGACGCACCGCCCGACAAGGAGCCCTGCGATCCGTTCGTGCGGGTCGCCGCGATGCTGCGCGACGCGGGCCTGTCGGCGCCGGAAGTGATCGCGCAGGATCTCGAGCAGGGTTTCCTGTTGCTGACCGACTTCGGCAGCGACAGCTACCTGTCGTGTCTCGATCCGGGCACCGAGGCGGCGCTTTACGCCGACGCGCTCGACGCGCTGCTCGTCATGCAGGGTCGGATCGACGGCTCTGGGCTGCCGCCTTACGACGAAGCGCTGCTGCGCCGCGAAATGGACCTGTTCCACGACTGGTTTCTCGGCGAGCTGCTCGAAATCGAGCTCGAGCCCGAACAGGTCGCGGTCTGGCAGGTGACCACGCAGGCGCTGGTCGACAACGCGCTGGCGCAGCCGCGGGTCTTCGTGCATCGCGATTACCATTCGCGCAACCTGATGAAGCTCGACGCGGGCAATCCCGGCATTCTCGATTTCCAGGACGCGGTTCACGGTCCGGTGACCTACGATCTGGTCTCGCTGCTGCGCGATTGCTACGTCGCGTGGCCGCCGCCGCGGGTCGATCAGCTGGCGCTGGATTACCATGCGCGGGCGCAGGCCGACGGCATCGTCGACGTCGGCGCGGCGCAGTTTCTGCACTGGTTCAACCTGATGGGCGCGCAGCGCCATCTCAAGGCGGTGGGTATTTTTTCGCGCCTGTGGCTGCGCGACGGCAAGCGCGGGTACCTCGGCGATATCCCGCGTACGCTCGGCTACCTGCGCCAGGTCAGCGACGACGAAATGCTGCTCGAGGGCCTGGCCGAACTGATCGACGCGCTGGATTTGCCGCAGCGCGCCGAATCGGCGGCCCGCGCATGAAAGCGATGCTGCTGGCCGCAGGCCGCGGCGAGCGCATGCGCCCGCTGTCGGATTCGGTGCCCAAGCCGTTGCTCGAGGTCGGCGGCGAGCCGCTGATCGGCCGACATCTCGACGCGCTCGCGCGGTCCGGGATCCGCGAGTGCGTGATCAACCTGAGCTGGCTCGGCGATCGGATTCGCGCCTTCGTCGGCGACGGTTCGAGATTCGATCTCGCGGTCGAGTACAGCGAAGAGCCCGAGGCACTCGAAACCGCGGGCGGAATCGTGCAGGCTCTCGATCGCCTCGGCCCATGTTTCGTCGTCGTCAATGCCGACATTTTCACCGATTACGATTTTTCCGGGTTGAACGCGCGCGACGGCCTCGCGAATATCGTGCTGGTCGACAACCCCGCGCACAATCCGGGCGGCGATTTCAGTCTCGCCGGGTCGCGCGTCGGCAACGACGGCGCGCCGCGCTACACCTTCAGCGGGATCGCCTGCTACCGGCGCGAATTCTTCGCTGGCCTCGCGCCGGGCAAGCGCCCTTTGGCGCCGCTGTTGCGCGCGGCCGCCGACCGCGGCGAGCTTTCCGGCGAGCTGCACGCCGGCCGCTGGAGCGACGTCGGCACGCCGGAGCGGCTCGCGGCGCTGAATGCCGGGCTCCGGGGCGACGACGGCTGAGGCGGTTTCAGGCGAGCCGCTTTTCGTAGAAGCAAAGCGTCTTGCCGTCGAGATCGCGCGAGTCGAACTGGCGATAGCCGAGTTTTTCGTAGACGTGGCGGCCGCGCGCGTTGAACTCGAACACGTCGAGCCAGATGCGCCGGCTTTGCCAGCGCTCGCGACACCAGTCCTCGAGCAGGCGAATCGCTCGCTGGCCGGCGCCGCGACCCTTGTCGCGGACGACGATACGTCGAAATTCGACGCTGTCGCCGCCGGACTCGGGCGCGAGCAGGATGAAGCCAGCGAGCGCCGCGTCGTCGTCGATCGCGAGGTAAATCACCTCGCCCCGATCGAACGCGGCCTCGTGCTCGGCCAGCGTCGCCGGCAGGATGAAACCCGCCGTGTCGGCTTGCCGCTCCATTGCGACGAAGTCGGCCAGCTCGACACGACGGGCTTCACGCAAGCGCATGAGCCGGCCTAGCTACCCGGGTCGGCGGGAAACTCGATATAGGGTTTCGGCGGAACCTGGCCGGGCGGCAGGTAGGCCGGCGCCGGCTGGCCGGCGGGGCCGAGCGCGCGCACGAAGCGGTAAAGCGAACGCAGGTCGTTCTCCTCGATCATGTTCACGTTGAACCACGGCATCGGCGGTCGCGTCTGCAGGTTGCGGGCGATGGTGACCCACTGGTCCTCGTCGAGCTTTTGCATGTACAGGCGCAGGTTGGGCGCGTAGGTCGTGCCCCAGGGGCCATACCAGCCGAGGCTGTCGCCGGTAAGCCAGAGCTCGGTCGGCACCTTGCCGGCGGCTTCCATGTAGCCGGGCGTATGGCAGTCGTTGCAGGCGGCGATCTCGGCGAGATACTTGCCGCGCGCGATCGACGGCGCATCGGTGGCCTGCGCCGCCGGGTACGCGCCGGCGCAAGTCGCGGTCACGAACAGGCCCGTGACCAGGCGCTTTACAGTTCGCGATTTCATTTTCTTTGACTCCTTAGTCGTTGCTGTTATTGGATGAAGTAACCCGAGACCCGCCACTGGCCCTGGTCCAGCATCGGGGTCACGGTTTCGACGGCGCTTTGCTTGCGCCGGAATTCGGTGTGGTATCGCAGCACGACGTAATCGCCGTCAGGCGCCCCGGGCAGCGACTTGACGTGACGGGCATCGATCAGCCGGCGCGCGGTCATCGCGCCGAGCGGTTGCCG